>NZ_CP016808.1:1525000-1830000 GCF_002741035.1 Paenibacillus sp. BIHB 4019
ACAGCATCAGCTCCATCCTGTCATAGACCGCGTTTATCCTCTTGCGCAGGCCAAAGAGGCCTTTGAGAGCATGGAGCGCGGGGAGCAATATGGAAACATAGGCATTAGCATGTCAGAGTGTCCGTTCGATCCTGCTTGATATCCATTAAAAATTTTTCCAGCTGGAGGGTGAGGCTCTTCAGCTCATGCTCCAGCTGCAAGAAGCTAATGAGCGCTTGTATTATGACCACTTTAGGCTGCTCCCGCTTAAATTCATCGGCGAGCGCCTCGACTGCCTGCGTCAGCTGTGCCCGTCTGGAGTTTGTAAGGACAAGCTCCTTAATCATCGCCAGCATCGCTTCGAGCAAATAATCCCGCTGCTGCTCATCCGGAATCCGCTTGCCTTCCTTCCTTTGGCTGATCACATCGCCCATAAGTGCATCGGTTAGAACAGGAGCCTGCTGCTTCGCCAAAATGTTTGCAGCTATCTCCTCCAGCCGTTCCACAACAAAGAAGGAAATATCCTTAACGCGGAGAGGCTTATTTTCAAAAATCATCAGGAAGTTAAACTCTTTAACCATCCCGCTGTAGACAGTCGCAATATCCCAAATATGAGGCTTTATTTCTTCACCCAGCAGCCGAATCAAGCTTTGTTGATGAAAGTCGAGCAGCCTGGTTCGCATTTGCATGACGAATGGCGCCATTTCCTTCTTCGTTTTGATGAGCTGCCTCATCTCCTGCATAATAAACTTGTTCAATAGGAAAAACTCCAGCGTCACTTCCGTTTCCCGCATAAAAATTTCCCGGGCAGAAAGGCCCGGCTGCAAACGGATGCTCTCAAGCTGCTCGTTAAACTTATCCTGCTGGCTCAATTGAACTTCCTTGAATAATTCCTCTTTGGACGGAAAAAATTTATATAAAGAACCTTTTGCGATTCCACAGTCATCGGATATATCCTGTATCGACGTCGCCACATAGCCCTTCTCCGAAAAATGGCGGACGGCCGATTCAATAATTCTGTCTCTAATCAGGCTCAATAAAATCCCTTCTCTCAAAATCATTTGACTTTCAGCAAAAAATCGATAAAATAAAGCCTAGCGTGACCGATCAGTTTTACAAAGAAACCACGAGTCAATCTTACGCAATCTGCTCCTTCTTCGTCAAGGAGCGGCTCGCTAGGCTGGCTATTTCTTTGAGCTAAGATCGGCATAAGAAACCTAAGAGAGGGCGAGGAGCCTACACATGTCTACACCAAACGCTTCACAGTTAGCCTCAGAGCCGGATTTTTCCATCAAATCGATATTGGCGCCGCTTCTTGCCGTCATTATTGGGATGATGATGGTCATTTTGGACAGTACCGTCGTCAATGTTGCCGTTCCTAATTTGCAGCATTATTTCGACAGCTCGCTCAAGACGATCCAGTGGACGATCACGGGCTATACCCTTGCTTTATCCGCCGTTATTCCGCTTGCCGGATGGATGACCGATAAATTTGGCGCCAAGCGGATTTTTCTAATTACCATTGCCCTGTTTACACTAGGCTCCGTGCTCTGCGCATTAGCGCAAACACCGGAGCAGCTGATCTTGTTCCGCGTGCTTCAAGGCATTGGCGGCGGCATGGTGTCCCCGATCGGGATGGCGATGATTTTCAAAATGGCACCTGCCAACAAACGCGGAGCTGTTATGGGCATGCTCGGCATTCCTATGCTGCTCGCTCCTGCGATTGGCCCAATTTTGTCAGGCTGGCTGATCGGCTTTGCCTCATGGCACTGGATTTTTCTAATCAACCTGCCAATCGGTATTGCCGCATTATTCGTCGGTATGAAATATTTGCCGAAGCTTGAACGTCAAAAAACGCCTGCTCTCGATATTATCGGGATGATCTTGGCCCCTATCGCCTTTTCCATGCTGGCATTCGGCGTTAGCGAAGGGGGAACCGACTGGGGCTCGGCCAGAACGTTGACCGGTCTCATCGTAGGCGGATCGGCTCTTATTCTATTTATTATTGTTGAGCTGCTTCAGAAGCAGCCTCTGCTGGAGCTGCGTGTTTTCCGCTCGTCCGATTTTACTCGCAGTATTATTTTATCATGGATTTCACAAATTGCCTTGTTCGGTTCGATTCTAATGATTCCGCTGTACTTGCAAACCGTCAGGGATTTCACTCCGCTTGAGAGTGGTCTAACGACGCTGCCGATGGCGATTTGCTCGATGATTTTCATGCCTATCAGCGGACGGCTGTTCGATAAATGGGGAGCTCGTCCATTAGCTATGGCCGGTTTGTCGGTGATTACGATTGCCCTGTTCTTGTTGTCCCGGATTCATGTGGATACGGCGATTGTTATGGTCATGATTCCACTTGGCATGATGGGTATGGGCATGGGCTTGTCGATGATGCCGCTTAACACCCATGTGCTGAACTCAGCGCCGCGCAGACTCGTCAGCCGCGTGACGCCTCTGACTTCAGCTAGCCAGCAGGTCGTTACTTCCTTTGCAATAGCTGGGCTGACCGGATACTTCTCCTCTCAAGCAACCTCGCATATTAAGGAAGCGGGAGCAGGCGGCAATATGCTGGAAAGCACCTCTCTGGCATTTGGAGATACTTTCTTGCTCGCAGCTGGCATCGCGATAGCAGGCGTATTATTGAGCACGATTCTGCGCAAGCCGAAGCTCAAGGATGATCATGAGCAAGAGGAAGATGCGCCAGACCCTGCGATGATGATGGGCCATTAATTCCTAATGGCGTTTAAGCAATAATTGTTGTTGAAGCAAAAAATGTATTTTTAAGCAAATCTAAAAGGCTGATTTCTGCACGCTGCAGCAATCAGCCTTTTTATTTACATGCAAAAGGCAAAAAGGCACCTGCGATCTGAGCGTTTGGATCGAAGGTGCCGCTGCTTATGCTGCTTATTTTAAGATGCTACTTATGATGCTGCTTCTTTCATACTCTCTTCTTCGTTAAGAAACCGCCGAATTCTCAAACAGCGAGACGTGCAGCTTCACGACCGCCTTGCGTATCGTCATTTCCGCTTCAACGCTGCAGCATGGACGGTGGATATCATACGGGAAAAAGACAGCAAACATGCCGGGCGTAAGCACTATGTCCGATTCATCGCTTACATCCTTATACGACAAGCGGTCGCGGCTATCCAACTCGTCTGCTGTAACGACAGCTTCCCCATTATCGCGGGCGACGCGAATGAGCTCCCGTCCTTTCAGCAGCAGCTGAATGTCGATATATTGCTTGTGGGACTCCGCCAGCTGCTCTTCCGCTGGACGGGTCTCCACATGCTGGACGAGCACAAATAGGCGCTCGCCATCAATTTCATATTTTCCAGCCGGTGTATCCTCCGTCACTTCCTGCTCCAGCCATGCCAGTGCCTGCCGAAATGGCGGCAGCCAGCCCGGCTCCTGCTCCCAGCTTCGCAAATCGCTAATGATCATCCTGATCCGCTCCTTTATAAATGGATTTATCCATGTTACGGTCTGAGTATCGTGCCGCCAATATAGCGAACGCCGCCTCTTTGCTGAATCGTATCCTTCGCATCATTGAAATAATAAGTCGCCAATATTTCTCCGGCGGTTGTCTCGACAGCTCGCGGATAGCCAAGATCATTGCTGCCGCCATCGTCACGTAAAATCAGCTCCGGGCCCCAGCTTAGCCCATTATCCTCGCTTACCCTTGCCCGAATGCCGAATGGCGGCCTTCTGAAGCCATAGACGGCAAACAGCCTGCCATCCTCCATTAGCGTCAAATGCACCGTATCGCCATGGTCGTTGATGCGCGAGACGAAGCGCCACGTCAGCCCGCCATCGTCCGAGGCGTAAAGCTCGCACCATGCCGCCACCATCGCCGGCTTGCATCTGACTGCAACCATAATGATGCCATCCTTCATTAGAACCGGGGATGGACAAATCATTCGATACTCCTCGCTATGCGGCATTAACGACACAAGCGACCAATTGCAGCCATCATCGAAGGAAGCGAAGACGACGGGGCGATCATGCGGATTATTTCGCGGCCTTGCCGTCAGAAAGAGCAGAACAACACCGTCTGGCCGCACAATATACGATGGCCTGCCTTGATAGCGGGGAATGCCACAATCCGGCAGCATCACTGGCTCGCTCCAGGTCGCGCCTGCGTCACGCGACATTTTCACCCACGCCTGGGCGTGGTCAACGGCGGAGTTCGGCGTGCACCAGCATTCGAGCAGCGTATTGGGGTCGGAGAAATCGAAGCCCTCCTCGAACATATGCGGCTTGCCATACGGGAGTTGATCCAGCAGCTTGTAATTGTCGGCGATTTGCGCGGCCTCCTGCCAGGTGCGGCCACCATCAAGCGTGCGGACGGCAGCGATGCGCCCGAAGGTTTCTACCCGGTCATGGTTCAGGTTTCCTGGAATCTGATAGTCACAGCCAATGCTCATAAACGCGAGCAAGATGTTTCCTTCGCTTATTTTCCACATACCACCATTAAAAGGCCAAGAGCAAAATTCATTGTCTTTGCGGTAAATTTCAATATGCTGCAGCTGCTGCGGTTTCACTGGCTTCGTGTATCGACTCATCTCGTCATCCCCCTTGGGCTGGCGTAAACGGGCTATTTGCTGTGAAGCGACGGCAAAGGCCCGTTTCGCGGTAAGCATAAGTAGAGCGGCCAACAAGCGTGCAACCGGGCAAGGCTTATTTTTTCATAAAAGTCCCTGCTGCCGGTACTTCTCAACCATCAGCTTCAATTCGCCATATGCTGCCGGTGTCAGCGGTGCTACCGGACGGCGGGATGGGCCAGCAGGCACGCCGATCTCATTGAGCACCGCCTTCAATACCGAAGGCAGCGTGCCCAAGGAAAAGGCACTACGCAAATCCCGCAGCACCCGCTGCGCCTCCTCTGCCTCCCTATACTGCTCCGCCTGAAAATGCTCATAGATCGCCGCCACCTGCGCCGGAAATACATTAGCCGTTGCTGCAATCGCACCGCTGCCGCCCGCCATAAGCGTCGGTAAAATGAGCGAATCCGTTCCCGCCATCACCGAGAAGGAATCCGGTGTCTGTCCGATATATTGCAAAATCATATCAAAGCTGCCGCTGCTGTCCTTAATGCCGACAATATTCGGGATTTTCGCAAGCTCGGCTACCGTTTTGGGCTGCAGCGCATTACCTGTGCGGGCCGGGATGTTGTACAGCAAGACGGGAATCGCAACCGCTGCCGCTACCTGCTCAAAATGATAAATAAGCTCCTGCTGAGTAAACGAAAGGAAATAAGGAGTAATGACCGAGAGCGCATCGACGCCTGCTTCCTGCAGCCGCTTCGCCAGCCGAACCGTTTCCAATGTGCTCGCACAGCCTGCTCCGGCATAAACCGGCACGCGGCCCTTCGCTTCCCGCACAATGATTTCCGCTATCCGCACCTTCTCCTCGAAGGAAAGCGAGAAAAACTCGCCATTTGTGCCCAGACAGAACAAGCCATGAACGCCAGCGGACCTAAACCTCTCCACCATTAGACAAAGCGCCTGCTCGTTCAGCTCCTCCTGCTCATCGAACGGTGTAACCATCGCCGGAATAATACCTTTCGCCAATTCCATCGCTAGTCCTCCTTTTTAAAGTAAGCCCTTACATTTCATTTCGCGCCATATGCTGCTTGCCCGCCTGCACGACGATGCCAAGCTGGACACCCCCTCAAATATGATGTATATAAGATTTAAGAAGAAACTGTTGAAAGCGTGGTGCTGCAATATGGATTTGCCGAAAATTGATAATTCTAACCTGTGGGACAAAACCTATAACCTGTTAAAGGAAAAAATCATCCGCCGTGAATTTCTCGGCAATCAGAAGCTGCTCATTCCTGAGCTGGCTGCCCAGCTTGGCGTTAGCCGAACGCCGATTCGCGACGCCTTAAACCGTCTGGAAATGGATGGTCTTGTGAAGACGGTATCCAAGGTCGGCACCTTCGTCAATGCTATTGAAGTACAAGACGTAATGAATGTTACCGATACGCGGATGATGCTGGAATTTTGGGTGGTGGACAAGCTCAGCTCCTGCACGAAGCAACAGCTTCATGAAGAAATTAGCAGGCTGGAAAGCATTGTCGAGCTGTCACTAAGCGAGCTTGAAGCCCTTCCGCTCGATCAGTATTTGCAGAAAGACTACAATCTGCTGTTCCATTTGGAATTCATGCAGCTTGGGCGAAACAGCCATAATGCAGCCATCTATAAAAGCCTGATGAACTATCGTTTCATCGCTGCAAGCAGCTCGCTTATCAGCAAAGAAATGGTAGCTGCCGCCATTAAGCAGCATCAGAACATCATTGCTGTCCTAAAGCTTGGCGATGCGGAACAAATGCGCGCGGTTATTCGTGAGCATCTGGAGGACTCTAAAAATCGCCTCATTGCTAAAATCACAGCAAATGGCGGCTCCATTTAGCATGGATTTGCATTTGGCCATTCTTTCTTCTGTTTTGCGGTTTTGAGGTTTGAGGTTTAGCGTTTGATAACCTTTGAAGCCTTTAACGATAAATGTTGTATACATCATTTAATGCTTATAATATAGCTTAACCCCTCAGCCTCGTCAATCCTTCTCTTTGCACCCTGCCCAATTAAAAGGCAAGATGACTTTTTGCGCGGAGAAGGGTACAATAAAGGGAAGTAAGCTAATATCTATTATTGATTAACAGACAAAAGGAGTGTTACAAATGACACAATATCGTGAAATAGATTCAGCTGAGCAATGGGATGCCGCTTTGGAAGGCTCGAAAGACCGTGCCCTGGTTGTTTTCAAGCATAGTACGACTTGCCCGGTCAGCGCGAACGCACACCGCGAGTTCACAGCCTACCTGGACGCCAATCCGCGTCAGGATACCGATTATGTCCTTGTAAAGGTCATCGAATCTCGCCCAGTATCAAACAAAATCGCTGAAGATACATCGGTTAAGCACGAGTCGCCGCAAATTATTTTCATCCAAAATCAAGAGAAGGTTTGGAGCGCTACGCACTGGGCAATCACGTCCGAGCATATTACAGCAGTTCTTGACTAATCGAATGGCCGCTGCAAAATAACTTTCTTTTGTAAAAGCTTAAAGACCGAGCCGCTTGTTATCGCAAGCGGCTCGGTCTTTTTGGCATGTGCGCAGGGCCAGGCTTCCTTCTATGCCTGTCGGCAGTAAATGACTTTCTATTTGCCGTTCTAATTACCGTTCTAATTGCCTTTCTAATTGTCTTTCTAACCGCTTCCCGCTGAATATTTCATTTGCAATAAAGCTGTTCCCTTTTTTAAGGGCGGATTGTTCTTGGGAGGAAAAAAGAGTGTTTCAACGGCCTTCGTTTGCGCTCGGATTACTTGCAAAAAGACGGTGTTCCGGTCGCTATCGACCTGAAACACCGTCTTTATTTGCAGCCTAGCAGGCTTTGTTGTTATTCGTATAATACTGAAAGCACCTTGGCAATTACGACTGCGGATTGTGCCCGAGTTGCCGTTGCCTGCGGCGCGAAAGCGCCATTGCCCATGCCGGAAATCAGCCCCAGCTGCTTGATGGCAGCTACTGCTTCCTGCGCATAATCCGAGATTTGCTCGGCATCCGTGAAGGAGGCTGCTGCGCCCGTAGGTTGCGCCGCCCCTGCATCTGCTGCGAATCCGCTTTGCTTCGCAGCGCGGTACAGCATAACCGCCATCTCTTCTCGCGTGATGGAAGCGTTGATGCCGAAGGAGCCATCCGCTCTTCCTTTAATAATGCCGTTCTGCTCTGCGGCAAGGACAGACTGCTCATACCAGCTTCCAGCCTTGATATCGCTCAGCTTCGTTGAAGCGCCGTCTTTGCTCGCAAAGCCGAACGCCTGAACGAGCATATGCACAAACTGTGCACGGGTAACGCTGCCCGCTGGCTGGAATTTGCCTGCTGCCGTGCCTTGAACGATGCCTTTGGCAGCAAGGCCTTCAATTGCAATCTTCGCCCAAGGGTATTGCGCGATATCATTAAACGAAACGTCTGCATAAGCCGCTGCATAACGGCTGAAATGTGCCGCCTGGAATACGATTACTTGATCATTTTGGCGATACACACTGCTATGGACAGCTTCCAAACCGCCATTGCTATTCAAATAATAAACGACTGCCTGATGCGGCTGCTCGCCTGCTTTCAGCGTGTACGGCAAGGCTACTTCCACTTGCCCTTCGTTCCATGTTATTTGCTTGCCATCATGGACAAGCTTCAAATCGTAAACTTGATTCGCGCCAACCTTCGCGCGTTCCTCCGCTGTTAGGGCAGCCGAGTCAACTTTCTCGGCTGTGAAGGCCAGCATGGCGGCGGTGTTTTGCGCCGCTGCGCTGGCAAGGGCTTCGACGGCGACGCTAATTCGTACGCCGTCCAGCCATACATGCAGCACCGGCACATTGTGATCGGTCAGCTCTTTAATAGCAGCCGCGGGCAGCTGTACGACTGCCTGCTGCGGTGCAGCTGCTGGAACGACGCGAATCGTGACGTCGTTCCCGTTCGCCTGCGTCGCCGCCTTGCCCAGCTCGCTGGCGGCGACTGTCGCGACCAGCTTGCCGGAAGCATCCGGCAAGCCGTTCGCGATTGTAATTACAGCAGCAGCCGATGGCGCTGCTGTTGGCTGCGGGCTCGCCGTCGGAGCAGCCGGCGTCGACGTGCCCGGCGTCGACGGAGATGCCGTTGGTGCCGGCGTCTCTGGTGATGGCGTCACCGGAGATACTGTCGGTGTCGGAACCTCTGGCGTTGGCGTTACCGGAGGTACTGTCGGTGTCGGCTCCTCTGGTGTTGGCGTTGGTGTTGGCGTCGGTGTTGGCGTTGGCGTTACCGGAGGTACTGTCGGTGTCGGCTCCTCTGGTGTTGGCGTTGGTGTTGGCGTCGGTGTTGGCGTTGGCGTTGGCTCCTCCGTCGCCACCTCCAGCCCGGCAATCGCAGCTGTCACTGCTGCTGCGCTCGCAGCTACCTGCGCCTGATCAGCTTCCAGATCAGCGCTTGCCCGCTGCGCTGCAGCCAGCGCTTCGGCAAGCACGGACCAGCTTCCTGCCGTATAATGGCTTTGCGTCAAGCCAGCTGCTTCAGCAATTGCGGCAATCAGCTCGGCCTTATCAGCCAGAGCCAGCCCGAATGCCTTGAAATCCATCATGCCGACCCAGCCTTGGCCTTCGGTAATCGTCACCTTGAGATAACGGCCCGTATTATTGTCCGTCAGCTTATGGCTGTCCGAAGGCATGGCCAGCGTTTGCGTATCCGCTGCTGTACGGAATGTTGCGCCATCATCAGAAATTTCCACTTTATAATGGACAACTCCCGCCCATTTGTTGAGCACCACTTTTTTCACTAGCGAAGCTTGGCCCAGATCGACCATCCACCAGCTGCCAGCCCCTTTATCTGTCCCCCACGAAGTGCCTTCATTTTGATCGACTGCCCCTTCTGGAGCGTTGGCCTTGCCGCCGCCGCTGCCGGCGTTGCTGGAAGAAGTTGCTGCTTTAAACGCTGCAATATCCTGCAAAGGCTTAAGCGCTTGAATCGCGGAGGCAAGTGCTTCCGTCGCAGCCACAACCGCCGTTTGAACAGCCTGGCCATCATTGTTGACCGTCTTCGCATTCGCTAATGCAGCTTGCAGCACAGCCCAGCCGGCCGCATAATATTCCGCACCGTCGAGCTGCTCTGCCGATACGATAGTGGTGACGAGCGTGCCTTTGTCCACGTTCGACAAACCATTCAGCGCGGCCTGCAATCCGGCAACCGCATGATTGACAACCGTTTGCGTAGCTCTTGCATCACCAGACGCCGTCCGTGCAACAGCAAGCGCACTTTGCAGCGCCTGCCAGCTTTTGGCCGACCAGTCCGCCTCTTGCTTCGCTTCTGCATCGGCAATGAGCACTGCCAGCGCCGCCTTGTCCGCCGGAACCACTTCAAGCCCAGCGACAACGGAAGCCAGCTGCGCCTGTGCCGCATCCACTTCAGCTTGCGTTACCCCTTGAGGCGTATACGCCTGATCGTGAACGAGCTGCGCCTGAGCGATAGCAGGTGCAAGCTGCGGCCAGCTCTGCGGCGTAAAATCTGCCTCTACGAGCGACTTGGCTTCAGCAATTGCGGCCGCCAAATGCTGGCGATCTGCCGGGACTGCCGTCAATCCATGCTTATAAACGTTCAAGGAATCCAGCGCATAGCCCTTATAGGCGTATCCGCCGTTTGCTGGATATTCGTCATAATCAAACATCGCATGATTTTCCCATGCGTCGCCCTCAGACGCAATCCAGCCTACATTCGATGGAATCCATGCCGGTTCCCAATAGAAAAATCCGGCTCCCTTGTTATTTTCCACATTGGAGATCAAATCCATAATCGTTTGAATTGCATCATATTGGCCTTGAACGGTCGCGTCCCATTTCGCTCCGCCCGTCTTCAGCTTTTGGTCGGAGTTAATAATATTTTCATGGGCATCGCCATTTTTGTACGAAAACGGATACGACGTCTCGGCAATAACGACTTCCTTGCCATATCGCAGCGCCATATCGTCCATATTAATTTTCACCGCTTCCAGCGTACCGTGCCAGAACGGATAATAGGATAAGCCGATAATGTCGTAATCGACTCTGCCATTGATGCCGTCGAAGAAATAACGGAAGGTCGCATTTTTGCCGCCTTCAGCAAGATGAATCATAATTTGAACATCATCGCCGCCAGGAAGGGCGCGGACAGCCGACGAACCGCTGTTCAGCAGCAGCGCTTGATCGTCAAAATTAACCGAGCCGCCTTTGCCCGTGAGCACGCCGCTGTTGATTTCATTGCCGATCTGTACCATGTCAGGCATCGCATTTTCTGCCTGCAATTCAGAAATAACCTCGTACGTGTAATCGTATACCGCTTGGCCCAGCTCCGGCATCGTCAGGTTTTTCCACGCCGCAGGCCGAACCTGCTGGCCCGGATGCGCCCAGTCATCCGAATAGTGGAAATCGACAAGCAGCTTAAGCCCCTTCGCCTTCACTCGCTTGGCAAGTCTAAGCACATCTTCCTTATCATTGTAGCCGCCCGAGTTTTGCGGATCATTCCACACCCGCAGCCGGACGTAGTTCACGCCCCGGTCCTTCAAAATGTCCAGCAAATCGCGTTCCACGCCATTGCTGTCGTAATATTTTCCGCCGTTGTCCTCAATTGCGGTCAGCGTCGAAATATCCACCCCGCGAATAAAATCGTCGCGATAGCCCAGCACCGTGACAGACGCATTCGGCTGCACGCTCGCTCCCGTTACCGTTCCTGCTACTTCAAAGCTGCCCCCACCTGTATATTGCTGCGGGTCAACAGCGTCCCATGCGACATTGACGAGCCCAAAGCTGCCGTCCGCATATGCTGCATTCACCTGTGCCGGAAGGCTAGGAGCCGTGCCGCTGTAGGTTTCGATATTCACCGCATCATAGCCGGTAATGTCCGCTGGACTTTTCACCATTTCCTTCTCTGTTACCTTTAATTCTTTAATGCCCGGCCACCAGCCGCTACCTGCATAGAAAGAAATCGTGACGCGCACATAACGCATGCTGTCCGCCTCGAATGCAAGGCTTGCCGTCTGCTGCTTTGCCGCATTAGCCGATTTATCGGCAGCGACCGTCCAGTTCACATCGTCCGGCGATACCTCGACGATATACTTGACGATTTCATCTTCCTTCCAGGTGATTTCCACACCAGAAAGATCATATTCGCTGCCCAGATCCACTTTAAGCCAGTGTGTCGGACTTACAGCGCTAGCTGCGCTCCATGCCGTATCCGGATTGCCATCGACCGCGTATTCCTTCGGCTGCCCCCACTGCGGATCTATATATTCTTGGCTTGCTGTAACGATTTTGCCAAGCGCCAAATTTGCTGCAGCTGCCTTTACCGCCGCTTGCGGCCAGGCCATTTGCGTCATAAACAGCGCTACGACCAGCACGAGGCTGATATACCCTTTCCCCTTTTTCATGTAAACCTCTCCCTTGATTATATTGTTTCTCCATGCTTCATCTAATTGTAAGCGATTTTATGAAAAACGATATACATACCAAAAGCAACATTCCAGCATTTTATGCAACCTGTTTGACGCCGCACATTCCGAATTTTGGTAGCGCTATCATTCATAGGGTTTTCATAAGCAAAACCTGCGCAAACAGACACTTCAAATACTATCGATTAGAAAAATCCTGAAATAACGCGCTTAAGCCCCATCCCGAGCATTAACGAGAATTTCGGCTAATCACTTGTTATTCGCAAGCCGATGTTTTATATTGACATAACAGTAGGTCAAAAATAAAAGAGGTGAACGGACGAGATGACTCCACGCACGAAGGAACAAAACGATGAGATCCGGCTGCGCCGTCTGGCGCAAATCCGGAAAGCCGCGGCCGATGTGTTTTTGAATAAGGGCCCTTTACTGGAAATCCGCGATGTAGCCGCGCAAGCGGGACTCGGCTATGGAACGGTATACCATTATTACAGCAATAAGGGCGATTTGCTTCAAGATCTGCTATGGGATGCGTTCGAGCGGGCCGGGGATTGGCTGGTAGCCCCGCTAGAGGCAACACTAGAGGCAACGATAGAGGCCTCCCGCGCTTCGGCCTCGGGGAAGGCTCCAGCGGGCGGGCATTTCGGCTTGCCTGCTGCGGAGGACACCGGGAACTCGGCTTCCGCAGATTCCCGAAGCGGAAGCAGCGAAACAGCCGCGGCCGCAGAGCTTGGTCCCGTTGCCGCCGCAGGCGTACGGCTGCTGCAGCTATGGGCGGAGGACCACGCTCTTTACCTGTTGTTTAAGATGGCCGGAGAGAACTTTGCCTCGCTGCCAGAAGCGCGCTCGGCCACGCTCTCGGCCGCCTTTCATCGTGAGGTGCTGGCGCCGCTTGCCGCGCTGCTGGAAACCGGGCGTGAGCCGGACGGGGCTGCCGCTTCCGGCGGAAACGCGGCGGAGCCGCCGTATCAGCTACAGCGCGCGGAAATGCTGCTGGCCGCCTTGGTCGGCTGCGCCTCGATTTCGCTTCGCCGCGGAAGGCTGCACGAGGAGGCTGGCGATATCGCCCGGTTATTAAAATTATAGAATGGATAAGGAGCGAATAATTACAGATGATCATACTAAAATCACCTAGGGAAATCGAAGAGATGAAGCCGGCGAGCCAAATCGTTGTGGACTGCTATCGCGAGGTGTCCAAACTGATCGAGCCTGGGATCACCACCCAAGAAATCAATGACTTTGTTGCCAGACACATCACCAAGCTGGGCGGCAAGCAGTTTACGAAAGGGTACAACGGTTACCCCGCCGAAACCTGCATTTCGGTCAACGATGTGGTCGCCCACGGCATTCCTTCGAATCAGGTGGTTATGGACGGCGACTTGCTGAAGCTCGACATCGTTGTGGAATACGGCGGATGGTTCGGCGATTCGTGCTGGTGCTATGCGGTGGGCAATATCCGGCCGGAGGCGCAAAAATTAATGAAGGTGACCAAGGAATGCTTGGAACTGGGGATCGCCAGGGCAATTCCCGGTGGCCGGCTTGGCGACATCACGTCGGCGATTCAACAGCATGCGGAAGCAAGCGGGTTTTCGGTCGTACGCGATCTGCTGGCGCACGGGATCGGGCGGAGCCTGCACGAGGAGCCAAGCTACGAGCATATCGGCGTAGCCGGCAAAGGCATTCGGCTAAAGGAAGGCATGGTGTTCACGATTGAACCGATGATCAACGAAGGTACGTACCGTATCAAGATTGACGACGATCGGTGGACGGCGAGAACGGCCGACGGCAAGCTGTCGGCGCAATATGAGCATACGATCGCAGTTACGGCGGACGGACCGCTCATTTTAACGGCCCAGTAAAAATAGAGACGACGGACGGGAATGCGTTATTTTAGGAAAAAAGCCGCTAACCCGGCCTGCTTGGCCTTACGCAAGCCCGTAATCCGAAATGACGAGAAACCGCGTTGCCGCAAAAAGAAGGCTGCTCTCCGTTTCCGGAAAACAGCCTCCCGTACATCTTCTAGAACCCACACGATTACCTTTGTCACGCTACTCTTTAACCGAGCCTACAACGAGGCCCTTAACGAAAAACTTTTGCAAAAACGGATAAATAATCAGGACCGGAAGAGCACCGATGAAAATTTGCGCCGCACTAACCGTCTTCTGCGAGATCAAGGCAAGCGATACGGGATCGAGGCTCATGGAGCTCATGTCGCGTGAAATAATGACCGTTTGCAGAAAGGTTGCCAGCGGATATTGGTGAACGCCTTCTGTGTACAGCAGGCCGTCAAACCACGAATTCCAATGGAATACGATGCTGAATAGGCTGAGTGTTGCAATAGCTGGCTTGGATACCGGCAGAAATATCGTGAACAGTACCCGGAAGTGGCCCGCTCCATCAATCATAGCCGCTTCCTCCAGCTCCTTCGGAATGCCCCGGAAGAAGTTCATCATCAGGATCGTTAAATAAATATTAACCGCTCCGGGAAGTACCAGTGCCCAGAAGGAGCCCATCAGGTTCAAATTCTGGATCATCATATAGAAGGGAACAAGCCCCCCGTTAAAGACCATCGCGAAGACGAAAATCCAGGAGTAGTAGGAACGTGCCTTGAAGCTTGTGCTTTCTCTGGAAAGCGGGTAGGCTGCCATAAACGCCAGCAGCAGCGTAAGCGCCGTGCCAATGGACGTCCGCATGATAGATATCCAGATCGAGTTTAGAAAGATCGGGTTGTCGATCGTTTTGCGATAAGCCTCCAAAGTGAAATCTACCGGCCACAAATTAACGATATTGGCATCAGCCGCCGACTTTGCGCTGAACGAAATCGCCAATACATGAACAAGCGGGATAATGCACAGGAGCGAGATAAACAGCAGCCCTGTATTATTGAGTATAGAAAATATGCGGTATGACAGTGTTTTGTGGTACATTCTAGGCTCGCTCCATTCTTAGAAAATTCGATAGTTTGCCCATTTATAGGCCATGCGGTATGAGACGAAAATCAAGATCATGCTGATAATGGATTTGAATAATCCGACTGCTGTTCCAAAGCCCATTTCCCCGCTTATAATCGCTGTGCGATAAACGAACGTATCAATAATGTCGCCTTTATCGTAGACTAGCGGATTATACAGGTTGAAAATTTGGTCAAAGCCCGCGTTCAAAATGTTGCCGAGTGCCAGCGTACCCACGACAATCGCCATCGGCACCATTGAAGGCATTGTAATGTGCAGCGTCTGCTTCCAGCGGCTTGCGCCATCCACTTCAGCCGCCTCGTACAGCGAAGGATTGATGTTCGAGAGAGCTGCCAGAAAGACGATCGTTCCGTAACCGAACTCCTTCCACACCTCGGATATAATTACCGTAAAGCGGAACCAGTTGCCTTCTCCAAGGAAGAAGATCGGCCCGATCCCGACCATGCCCAGAATCCGGTTTACGAAACCGCCATCGCTAGACAATATGTCGATCAAAATACCGCCCAGAATGACCCATGACAGGAAGTGGGGCAAATAAACCATCGTTTGCACATAACGCTTGAAAAGCTCTTTGCGCACCTCATTTAAGAAAAGAGCAAAGGTGAATGGAGCTGCGAGGTTAAAAATGATTTTCAAAACCGCAATGACCAGCGTGTTCCAAATAACCTCCAGGCTGTCCTCCCGCTCAAACATGTAGCGAAAATTATCGAGACCGATCCATTCCGAGCCTGTAATGCCCAGCCGGGGCTTAAAGTCCTGGAAGGCCATAACAATGCCCGCCATTGGCAAATAGCTGAACAAAATCAGAAAAACTAGGGATGGCAAAATCATGAGATGGAACGGCCAGTGGCGCTTTAGCTGCCTCATATTGTAGTATCCTCCTGAACGCATTTGTATGAATTACCTCAATTATAGCAACGCCCCAAACCGCCTGAACACATGACGGAACCAACATTGATGGCACTATTGCAACTACTTTTCACAGGAGACTCTCATAAAAACAAAAGCAGCCTGCCGAGGGCAGACTGCTTTGCTGACTTGCACTATTTTACAGATGCATACCATTCATTTACTTCCTTCGTAATTTGCTCGCCGCCGGATTTATTCCAGTTGGCAACGAATGTATCGAAGGCATCAATCGGCTTCGTGCCGTAAATAATTTCGTTAAACGTTTGAAGCTCGATTTTTTTCAAGTAATCCATTTTCGACTTCATCGTCGGCGTTGTAGGGCCCGTGAACATGTTCATAAGCGCAACATCCTTCTGGGACATGAGCACCTTCGCCGCTTCTGGCGTTTGTTTGCCAAAGCTGTTGGCAATGTCTTTCTCCAGCTTCGTCTCCGGCTCCTTGCCATCTGCCAGCGCCAGCAGAGCTGTCATTTGCGCATCTGGAATACGGGCGCCATCGCGAACGAGGAAATAACGAACAATGTTGATATAGCCTCCAGGGATATCATCTTGATAAAGCGTGTTGCCATTGGCATCAACATCATAGTCATAACCTTTGAACATGCCAACCTCAAGCGGGCTGCCCTTCGCAGGGTTTGCGAAGTTGTCAAACATCCAGTTCTCATAAGTGAACAAAGCCTCAGGATGCTTAATATCTTTGTTGATCAAAATAACAGCGCTGGAAAATGGCGTGCCATGGCTTGTCGCTTTGCCGTCAGGACCTTTTGGCAGCGCGATCGGCGTCCATTTTGCCGTTGGCACGTTTTTCGCCGTATCGACAAGCGGCCAGCCGCTCATCCAGTATGGTCCAGGAATAATGCCCGCTGTTCCTGCAACTGCTGGCTCAGCTGTTTTGTTCTCATCCCATAGAGCTGCTTCTTTAGGGATAAAGCCTTTTTTGCTCCATTCCGAAAGCTTCTCAAGGCCCTGCTTCATGCCTGCATTAATAGAGCCGTATTCCAGGTTTCCGTCAGTCCCGACATTCCATTGCTCTGGCATCGCGCCGTAAGCGCCGAAAATCCATGATGGGTCGCCCATCCAACTGCTCAGCTTCGTTTTGAAGCCAATGCTAAGCGGCGTTACTTTATCTGGAGCTAATCCGTCCGGATTGTTGTTTTTAAAAGCTTCCATCACCGTTTCCAGCTCGGCAATCGTTGTCGGAGCTTTCATATTCAGCTTGTCCAGCCAATCTTGGCGAATCCACAACAGGTAGTCGTTGTTATAAGCGTAATCCAATACAGGGATGCCCATTTTTTTGCCATCGCGCATATATGGATTCCATACGTTAGGGTCAAGCTCCATCGCTTTTTTCCAAGTGTCATTTGCGTATTGGTCAAACAGGTCGCCAGCTTCGCGGAAATAGCCGGAATCGACCAAATCAGCTACCAGCTGCGGATCGTTATTGCCGACAACTAGCACGTCCGGCATATCCTGTCCCGAGGACATAGCCAGGCGCAGCTTTGTAGCTAACGCATTGTTCGTGTCCGTTACCGACCACAGCGATTTAATCTCGATGCCGAATTGCTCCTTGGCCCATTTTGTCGCTACGTTGTTCTCGATCGTTTCACCATTTTTATATTTCACCTCAGGAGCTACACCCCATACGGTCGTCAATGTAACAGGCGGATCATATTTCTCTTTATATTCATTTCCTGTTGAAGCTCCTGCGTTCGTGCCCTCGCCTGTTCCTGTGTTGTCCTTGCCGCATGCTGCGAGCAGGCCGACAACGAGAATGAGGCTTAGTACGAGCAGCAGCTGCTTTTTGTAAGCGCTAATCATTTTTGTTTTTCCCCCTCCAACTGTGTGTTGCAATTGTTTATGACTTTATTATAGGAGCATTGCTGGGGAAGTCATATGACAATAACCGAACATTTCTGCACCTTTGGCAACCTGTTCGTTTTTTGCTATTGGTCGCGGAACTCCTGCGGCGTCATGCCATAATGCTTGCGGAAGATTTTGCTGAAATATTGCGGATTCTGATAGCCCAGCTCCGAAGTAATTTCATAAATTTTCTTATTGGTCTGCTTCAGCAAATAATGCGCCCGCTCCATTCGCATCCGGGTAATATAGTCACTGATGCTCTCGCCAGTCTGGGCTTTATAAATTTTGGACAAATAGACCGGATGCAAAAACACCTTGTCCGCAATCGTCTTCACCGACGTATCATGGCCAAGGCTTGCAGACACCAGCTCCTGCACCTGCTTGACCAGGCTGCTCTTGGCATATTCCTCCGTACTGGACAGCTCCGTGCGCAAGCGCTCCAGCATATCCGTCGACCAATTTCGCAGCTTGTCCAGCGAATGAATTACGGTGTGGTCGAGCAGCATGTCGAAGCCCGCATGATCAATTTCATAAATAAATTGTCCCTGTTTATGGGCCGTATACATAAAAGCATTCGTAATCGAGAGAAACACTTCATACAGATGCTCCCGCGAAAACTTCACCTGCTCCAAATTGCCGAACACCTCATCGATTTTGAGCAGCGCCGTGTCCCACTGCTTGGACTCCAGCAAATGAATAAGGGTAGGCGGCTTATACAAAGCCTCCATCAGATTCACTCGCGTCTCCGGCTCCGCCTGATGGCTTTCCAAATAGACGGCAATGCCCGATTCATGAATCGCGCTCGATAAATAGACGCTCATCCCCGTCCGGTACGCATTCGCCATGCCGCTCGGGAAGGAGAACCAGTCGGAAATAATGAGCGATACTTCCGAACGGAGAAAATGGGAGATTTGCCGCCTAAAGACGTCCACTGCCTGCTCCAGCATCGCCCGCCGCTGTCCTTTGTAATCCGGCGAAAACTCCAGCAGCCGCTGCTGCTCCTCATTTGGCTGCGCGACGAAGATGAGGCAATTATGCGGCGCTTTGCCATACCATACGTTCATATGCTCGGCGAACACTTCCTCGCCGATATTGCCGACCGCATATTCCATGAGTTCCATGCTGCTGCGGTTGCTTTCATCATAAGGATTGCTGTATTGAATCAGCAAAATGACAGAAGGAGCATCAAGCCGCAGCGGAATTTCGTATTGCGCCAGCTTGGCGTCAATCGTCGTGTCCGACAGCTGGCGGCCTAGCAGCAGATCATGCAGCAAATTGCGCCGCAGCAGTCCATATTCCGACTTCATATTGTAAACGAGCTGATGGTATTGCTCCGCCTGCTCCCACTCCACCTTCAGCTCCTCGATCGTATTCATCAGGCTGCGCACAAATTCCTTATCGTCCACCGGCTTCAAAATATAATCGGATGCCTGCAATTGGAGCGCTTTTTTCGCATATTGGAAATCGGAATAGCCGGTCATTAAAATGCAGCGCAAATCCGGCCAGTGCTTCTTCGCCTGTTCGATCAGTTGCAAACCATCCATCCCCGGCATCCGAATGTCCGTGACCAAAATATCAATGTCGCCTGCCTCCATAATCGCAAGCGCCTCGGCAGCGGACTCGGCCCGGTACACTTTGCTGACGCCAAGCTCTTCCCATGGAATGGTCTTCTCTAAGCTCAGCGTCACATAGGCCTCATCATCTACAAGCAGCAGTTCAATCATTATGATGCCCCTCCTTAAGTCAGTGTCTGTTCGGTTTGTTTCTCGCGGGTCACATTCCAGCGAATTTGCACCTTCAAGCCGCCTAGCGGCGAAGGCGACAGCACAATGCCTGAGCTTGCGCCAAAACGCAAATGCAAGCGCTGATGGACGTTCCAAAGACCGCAGCCCATCTCCTGCTCCATAGGACGTGTCAATTGGTATTGCAAGGAAAAGAGCCGCTCTGGGTCGAGCCCAACGCCATCATCCTCTACCGTAATTGCTGCAAACTCGCCGTCAAATTCACCCGATATGCGAATGCGTCCTGCATTTGGCGATTGCTCAATTCCATGGATGACCGCATTTTCCACCAACGGCTGAATGACGAGCGGCGGAATTTGAAACCGCAGCAGATGCTCCGGGATGTCCAGCTCATAAGACAGCCGATTCATCCGCATTTGCTGAATATCCAAGTAGTTGCGGACAAAATCAATTTCTTCCCGCGCATCGACCAAATCCCGCTCCTGCCGTGTCGTATAGCGGTAGTAGTTTGACAGGTTCTGGCTCATTGCAATGACCGACTGATAGTTTTCCAGCTTCGCCATGCTCGATATAAAAGAAAAACAGTTATAGAAAAAATGCGGGTTGATTTGCGATTGCAGCTGCTTGAGCTTCGCTTCTCGCACATGGATTTTTTCCAAATACACATTTTCAAATAGTTCTTGAATTTGCTGAACCATCCGGTTGAAACGGATAAATACGAACTTAAATTCATTGTTGCCGCGCCCCTTCGGCGTAAGCCGGACGCCGTAATCGCCGTTTTTCAGCTTCTGAAAGCTGACTACAAGCTGCTTAATGGGAACCTGCACCTGCGCATAAAGCATATAGGCGATTAAACAGCTCATCAATAGCAGCAAACCAACCGAATAATAAAATAAACGGTTCGTTTGGTTGATCGGCTGGAGCACATCCGATAACGGGATATAATCAATCAAATCCCAGCCTATCGTTTCTGAACGGACAATATTGACCAAATAGCGCTCCCCGTTCACTTGGACGGTATGGCTGCCGCTGGCCAGCAAGCCGTTCTCGTCCAATTGGGCTATGAGCTGATTGCCCAGCTGCTGGTCGGCGGTACGATTGTATATCGTGCCCCATTCCTCATTGTAGTAGAAGGGGTCGCGCCGTCCATCACGCTTGAACTGATCGAGCATGCCTTGAATATTCGAGCTGTCAAAGCTCACCTCAATGAGCAATCCCGTATCCGTAGCCTGGGACAAGTTATTGTAAGGCAGCGCCGTCATCAGCGAGAAACGAAAGCCATCCGCGCCAAGCGGCTTTACCTGCCATCCGCGTTTCAGGCGGGCGGCTAAAGTCTCCTTATTATAGGGAACGGCATCGTTCACCGTAATGACGCGGGCTAGCGTTGGCGAATAGATCGCCAAATTGCTTTTCCAATTAGAGGAGCTTTCCTGAATGCTCAGCTTGGTCTGAATGCGCTTGACCATCGTAATCGCGGGCAAATCGAGATTGTCGAGTTCGACATAATAGTCGCGCAAATTCGCAATGTCCGGATCTTGAATGAGCAAATTTGGCCATAGCCCCAGCAGATTAATCGAGGAATTGACCTGATTTTGAAAAAAAACGAGCTGATTCGTATTCGAGCGATTGAGCTCGGAATCTAGAACTTCTGTACTAATATGATTGGAATAGGAGTACAGTCCTATTATCGGCAGCAGCATAATAATCAGCAACCCAACGATTTTGGAAAACAAATTCACTTTAGGCATCCGTACACCTGGCTTTCTTCTAATCAAAATGCTGCATTCAGTATAATGTCCCTCTCGAATTGGAGCAATGCCTGACCGGACTGAAGCAAAGAAAATATTCGGCTGGTCTGTCATTATATGTCGAAAATCTCGCATAAAAATGATAAACTATTTAATAGAATTTCAACGAGAAGAGGTTTAGCATGTACAGCGCAATAAAACGCAAAAAAGGCTTTACTCTGGCATCCATCATCTCCTGCATCGTGCTTTTGTCCGTCCTCATTACCATCGTCATCAATGTCATTATCGCTTTCAAGTCCCAAAGGGAATCCCTTTATCATAATACACTGGAATTAAATCGCATCACGGCTGGCGATATTAGCAAAACGACGCAATCATTGCTTGTGTCTATGAAGCATAGCCTTGAAATCGCGGCAAATTATTTATCGGATGCCGACCTAGAAAGCAGCGCTGTGCTGGCACAGCTTGATTTTTTTATGGGAACCAACCATTATTTCAATTCGATTGCTGTCGTCGATGCTGAAGGCGTCATCGTCTCCAGCTCTCCTAACAATTTGGGCATAATCGGCCACAAGCTGTCAACTGATGAATCGAAGCTGGCGCTTAAAGTGCAGAAGCCGCACATATCCAAGCCTTATATTTCTTCTACGAAGCGAATGATCGTGCTGGTCAGCCAGCCGATTTTCAGCCGGGAGGGCACTTATCGGGGATATGTGGCCGGAACGATTTATTTGCAGTATGAAAATATTTTCCGAGAAATTCTTGGCGTGCAAAATGAGAACAACAGCGGCTCTTATTTTTACGTCGTCGATGGGGAAGGCAACATGATCTATCACCCGCATATGGAGGATCATCCTGCTAATGTAAGCATGAATCCTGTTGTGCAGCAGCTGATGCAGGGGAAAAGCGGGCAGCAGCAGGTGGTCAACAGCCAAGGTATCGAGTTTCTTGCCGGTTATTCCGTCGTACCCGAGACCAACTGGGGAATTGTTTCCCAGACGCCAGTCAGCTACGTGGAAAATAAAAGCTGGGATCTTATTACGGATATGCTGAAGGTTTCGACGCCGTTCTTGCTGCTGCTGCTTATTTTGACTATGTGGCTGTCGCGCAAGCTGTCCTCCCCGCTCTACCAGCTGGCTAATTATGCGGCGCAGCTGACCAAGATGGATCAAGTTCCGGAAACGCTGCCTTCGCGCGTTTACTGGAATTATGAGGCGAACCAGCTCAACACCACCGTTGCGCTAGCTTTTCATGAGATGAAGCGGAAAAATGAAGAGCTGTTCCATGAGTCGCAGACGGACGCCTTGACGGGACTGCCTAACCGCCGGACGCTTAAGCTGATTACCGAGGATTTGGAGCTCAGGCAAATTCCGTTCTCCGTCATTATGCTGGATTTGGACCATTTCAAATCGGTCAATGACGAGTTCGGCCATCCGAAGGGCGATGAGGTGCTGCGCCTGCTTGCTGCAAAGATGCTGGAGCTCAAGCGCGAGGGCGATTATTGCTTCCGTTACGGAGGCGAGGAGTTCACAATCGTGCTGCCGCACACGTCGGAGGAAGAGGCGTTTGACGTAGCAGAGCAGCTGCGAATGCAGATGGAGCAGGCGATTACGCCAATCGGCCGCCAGGTCACCTTGTCGCTCGGCATCGCCTCCAATACAGCTCGATTAAAAGATACCGACGATTTGTTCAAGCAAGCGGATGATGCGCTGTATGCTGCCAAGCATAGCGGCCGCAACCAAACGATTTTGCATAGTCAAATTTCGGAGTAGCAGTAGATACGATAAATTAGCAAAATTTTCGGTTTGCAGCATGAAGCACCGCTGCCACTTGGCTTTCTCAGCCGTGGCAGCGGTGTTTTTTGCTGTCTAGGGTGTGTTCGCACCGGAGCACGGAGCTCGCATGCTGCTGCCTGAGCTCGTCCTCCACGCCCCTTATACGACAGTCGTCAAGCGTCTCGATAAGACGACTGCGGCCCGCAAGCCCATTCTAAATTGCACCTGCGGTTAGCTGCTTCACATTCAGGAAATAACTGGAATAGAGTAGTGTTCCATCGAAAATAGGTTTACAATGGAAATAACGATGGAACCTACAGGATGTGATTGCACATGGATTTTTCTTGGAAAAGAAACTTATATGTATTGTGGATTGGCGTGTTTTTTACGAGTACGGCTTTCACCACCTCCATTCCATTTATTCCGCTGTTTCTCTCAACCGAGCTTGGTGTTGAGAAGCATCTGGAAGCTTGGTCCGGCATTTCTTTCGGCATCACCTTTCTGGCAAGCGCGCTTATTGCCCCTTATTGGGGATCGCTCGCCGACAAATATGGCCGCAGGCCGATGCTTATTCGCTCAGGGTTCAGCCTGGCCGTTCTTTACATGCTGACCTACTTTATTTATGATCCCTATTTGTTCGTTGTGCTTCGAATATTCCAAGGCCTGCTTGCCGGCTTTGTCCCAGCCTCGATCGCACTAGTCGCCACCAACACGCCCGAAAGCAAAACAGGCTACGCCCTTGGCATAATGGCGACAGCCGGCGCGACAGGCGGTATTATCGGCCCCGTCATTGGCGGGGTCGTCAGTCATTACATCGGCAATCGCGAAGCTTTCCTGTTCTCAGGAGGCATCGTCCTTATTGCCGCGCTGATTGCCGTTTTTTTCGTGAAGGAAAAAAACTTCAACCGCTCAGGCGCCCGTTCCTCGATCAAAGAGGACTTGAAGCTTGCACTGTCCAACCGTTCCTTCACTACACTGCTGATTTTGGCGGCTCTGGCAACGTTCTCGGTGATGATTCTGGAGCCGCTGCTCACCGTCTATGTCATGCAGCTTGGCGTCAGCGGCAGCGAAGCTGCCCTGCAGTCAGGCATCGTCTTCTCGGCCGTCGGGATCGCCACGCTCATTGCAGCCCCGCAGTGGGGCAAAATCGGTTCAAGGATCGGTTTTTCCAAGGTGTTGTTCATTGGGCTTGTCGGCGGCGGGATCGGCAATTGCTTGCAATTTTTCGTCAGCGATTACGTAGAATTCGGCGCGCTGCGCTTTATCTATGGGCTGTTTTTCGCCAGCGTCTATCCAGCTATTAATGCCTTGATCGTCAAGGTAACGGACAGCAGCTTTAGAGGACGAGCCTTCAGCCTTAATCAGTCGGGCACCATGTTCGCAACGATGCTGGCTCCCGTTATTGGCGGCGTGCTTGGAGGCATCATCCCGATTCGCTGGGTATTCATCATCAACGGGCTGATGCTGATCGCAGCTGCCCTGTTCCTGAAAACCCACGCGCTCGGCGGCTCAGCCCAGCATGCAGCAGACACAGGCAAGCAGCCTGCACGTCCATAGCGAAAAGCCCCGCTCCCTCTGGATAAGGCGATGCCTTTAATCAGCAGGGGCGGGGCTTTAGTTGTTAAATCACTATATGACCCGGCGTGCGGTTACATACGTTTTGTCCCATGTGCTTCCGGAAAAAGTAGAAATCGTTACGCCGATTCCCTTCCGATACGTATGCAGCAGCTTGCCGTTGCCCATATAAATGGAGACATGGTTAATGACGCCGTCTCTATTCGTATCGGAGAAAATCAGATCGCCAGCCTTCAAATTGCTTCTGGATACATACGTGCCGGCCTTCGATTGGCTCAGCGATGAGCGCGGGAGGGTAATGCCGTTCTTTTTGTAAACATACTGTGTGAAGGATGAGCAGTCAAACGAGCTGGTGCTGCCCGCTGTTGCCCCAAATTTATAATCAACGCCCAGAAATTTCTGTCCCGTTGCAATGACGCCGCTGGCAGTGGATGACGATGCAGCCTCTACCTTAGCTGCTGGTACAGCCAAAGCGCCTGTCAAAGCAACGGATAGGCTTAACGTGACACTAAGTAACGTTTTGCCTAGCAGGGTTTTGCCCATAAGGGATTTGTTTGTGCTATTCATGATGTATCCTCCTTTGGTAAAAACAGATGCGGTATAATGCCTGCTAATACCATACCACAGCTATTTCCCCCACCAATTACCAATGAGAGGATAACCCCTACATGCGCCTAGAACCAGTCATTTTCATTAAAAATCCATTTTAATTATGAAAGCACTTTTGCTTGACTTTTATTTTTGAGGCGCAATTTGCCAAAAAGCACATGCTCAGCCTGCTAAACCTTCATCTCGGAATGCTGAATCCGCGACGTTTCTATCTGAATCGTCGTATGCGAGATGCCAAACTGCTGCTCGATTTTCGCAAGCGCCTGCTGCAAAATATGCTGGCTGTCATGCTCATCCTCCACTAGCAAATGGCAGCTCAGCGAATCAAGACCCGATGTGATCGTCCATATATGCAAATCATGCACATCTATTACGCCTTCGATTTCCGCAAGCACCCGCTTCACCTTCTCCTGATCAATCGATGGCGGCGTGCCTTCCATGAGAATATGGAGAGTTTGCTTAATGATATTCCAGGCACTCCGTAAAATAAGCACCGACACGAGCACCGATATAATCGGATCGGCAATATTCCAATCAAACAAGTAGATGAGCAGCCCAGCAAGCACAGCCCCGACCGAGCCAAGCGCATCGCTCAAAACATGCAGATAAGCGCTTCGTACATTCAAGTTGTTATGCACATCGCCTTTGCGCATTAAAGCCCAAGCACTGGCCAAATTCGCCAATAGGCCAACAAGCGCAATGAGTATCATGGAGCCGCTGGCAACAGCAGGAGGATCGAATAAGCGATGGTAGGCCTCCCATACAATAAACCCGGCTATGACGAACAAGGCAATGCCGTTGAACAGCGCGGCCAATATTTCGAAGCGGTAAAAGCCGTAGGTTTTCGTCTTGGAAGCGGGCTTGCTGGCGAACCAGACGGCAACCAGGCTTAGAATAAGCGCGCTCACATCGCTCAGCATATGGCCGGAATCGGCAAGCAGCGCCAGACTCCTCGTCAACAAGCCGCCGAAAAATTCAAGAAACATAATGCCGACTGTAATCGACAGCGCAATAATCAAGCCGACCTTATTGCCATTGACATCAAAATGATGGTGGCCGCCCGGTCCATGGGAATGGTCATGCCCATGATGGTGACCGTGGCTGTTGTCATGATTGTGGTCGTTATGATGATCATGATCGTGGTCGTGGTTATGGTCGTGGTGACCACCCTCGCTATGGCTGTGCCCATGTTGATGCTTTTTCTTCGTGTCCATATTCTCTGCCTCCTGCTGCTATTAAAAGCGATACCATTCGCTTTTTCAAATAAAATAACATATGAGCATGTATTCATATATTATATAATGAACCAGCTGGACACATTTGTCAACCAGTGCGCTTCCTTATTTTTCTCCACTCGTCCAAAAAGCATTCATTCCTTCGCCTTCTCCACCCGACTTCCAAATAAAAAAGCCCGAGTATGCGCAGCTCAGCTTTTTCAAGCTTAGACGCGCACACTCGGGTTTCCTGTTTATTGCAAGGAGACAACGTCGCCCTCCTTCAAGCCTTCAAGCACTTCTACCTTATCTCCCGCCGACATTCCGACCTTGATGTCTTGGCGCTCATATTGGCCTGCGCCTTTTTCCAGCATGACATAAGACGAAGCTTGGTCGCTCATAATAGCAATGGAGGGCAAAGCAAGTGCACTCTCCTTACGGCTTATCTCAATGTCGCCAGTGAGCGACAATCCAGCAATCAAATATTCGCTTGGCTCAAGCGAAATAACAACCTCGAATTGCGCAGCTTGATTGAGGCTGTTTTGATCCGTGCCTGTTTTCGCGAACTTGGATACGCGCAGCACTTTGCCATCAAGCACAACATCCTTCATCGCCGTCATTTTCACCTTGACCAACATATCCTGCTTAATGCGGAATACATCCTGCTCTCCGACAAGGGCAATGAATTGCAGCTTGTTCAGATCAACAATTTTGCCAATCAGCTGGTTGTCGCCTACTGCTTGCAGTTGCTTGGCCGTTTGATCAAACAGAAAAATACCGTCGCCTGGTGAACGATATTGGGATTCATTCAGCTTCAGCCGCTTTTGCGTCAGCGCTTTGCGCCCAATCGATTCCTTCACATCGTTCAGCTCCTGCGTCAAACGGGCAATTTCCTTGGCAACCAGCGCCTTCTTGCGCTCAACCTCCGTCGCCTCAAGCATGCCCAGCTCATCTTCCGTATTCGTTACAAAAGCTTGCAGCTGTGCCTCCAGATCCGCTTTATGCAGCTCCGCTTCCTCCTGCGTTATTTGATTTTGCAGCTCGGTCTGGTCAAGCGTAAACAATACCTCGCCCTTCTTCACCTGCTGACCGTCCTTCACTTTCCACTGCGTCACTTTGGAGCTGAAAGGCGCATAAACAGACGTTTCCTGCTCATACAGCGACTTGCCCTTAACCTGAATCGTATTGACGAGCGTTTCCTTGGTCGCCTGAAATGTAATGGCCTGTGAATCGCCCGCCATATCGACCATCTCCGGCGGCTTCGACATGGAGTACAGCACCACGCTTATTCCGATTAATACAATCCCGATGATGATCCATTTAATCTTTTTCTTCATTTCTTCTTCTCCCCCTGGTTCCTCGCTGGCTCAGACATGCCCGGGCCATAGCGCTGGACCCCCTCTAATCTCTCTTGATTGCGGTCAATGCATCAGTACGCGAAGCGCTGACTGCCGGATAAATCCCCGATATAATGCCCGTCATCACGGCAAACGCCAGTCCGACCGGAATAGCAGACAACGGAATGAAGATGGACATATTTTCCTCGCCGGTAGACATCGATAAAATAAGAGCATTTATTCCCCATACGATCCAGTATGAAAATAAAACGCCCAGCAGTCCCCCCAGCAGTCCAAGCAGGGCTGCTTCTACAATGAACATATTCCGAATTTGCGCCAGATTGGCACCAAGCACCTTCATAATTCCGATTTGGCGGCGCCGTTGGTACGTGGACATCGTCATTGCCACAATAATGGAAATCGAGGCGATAATAAGAATGAATACGCCTGCGCCTACCGCGATGCTTTTGAACACAGCGAACTGCTCTTCAAGGGCCTCTTTTTGCAGAAGATTGGATTGGGTGTTTAAGGTAAGCTTCTTGATTTGCTCCTCCACCTGCTTCACATTTTCCTCCGCATCCACCTTGACCGTTACTTGATTGTAGGTGCCGTTAGCCGTCTCTTCACCGCTATTTTGCATGAGCTGCTCACGCAGGCTATTCGCCGTTTCAATCGATACATAAATTTTACGGTCATTGGAAAGCTGCATGTCGGATACACCTTTAGGCTTCTTCAACACCCCTACGACTCGAAGGCCCTCGCTGATCCTTTTCTTGTTATCCTGATCATAGTTCACCAACTGAATCTGCTTCTGGTACAAGGCGGAAGGTGTAGTCATCATCGTCATATATTGATCTTGCAGTGTTGAATCGCCTGGATTTAAATTCATGGCCTCAAACAGCTTATTCTGCTCTTCCTGATTCATTAGTCCAAGCGTCGTACCGTAACTTATTACTACAGAGTTTGGAGCATCCGATGCCGAACCCTGCCAATACGTATTGCCGAAAGCTTCCAGACTGCTCAAATCCGTTCCAATAATTTCGGCATAGGCCTGCTTATCATCCGTAGTCGTCATTTGCATGTAGCTCAGCTGCTGCATAGCTGCTACAGCCTTTACGTGCTTAATGTTGCGCATGATTTCGACCTTTTGATCCGTCAGCTTGCCCCGATTTTTCACTTCATCGCTTGCCGTGCTTTGGCTTCCAGGCCCTGCGGACGCGCCATTATCCGGCACAACCGTAATTTCATCCATTTTCAAATAGCTCGTGAGCTGGGTTTCGACAATTTTCTGCGTAGATTCTCCAATGCTCATCGCCAAAATAATAGCGGCACAACCAATCGACAAGCCAGCTGCACACAGCATGGTGACTACTTTGCGCCGTCTGACCTGATCCCATGACAGCCTCGTAAGATCGCTAACTCTCAATGGACTGCCTCCTCTACCGGATGCTTGTCCAGCTCAACAGCAGGCTGCGATTTTTCCAGAAACCCGTCGCGAAGCGTAATAATATGCTGGGTCTGCTGCGCAACCTCGCGCTCATGGGTGACGATAATAAAGGTCGTGTTCATCGTCTTGTTCAAATGCTTAAGAATGGCCAAAATCTCCTCTTCCGTCTTCGTATCCAAATTTCCCGTAGGCTCATCGGCGAAAATAACCGATGGCTCTGTAATAAGCGAGCGCGCAATACTGACACGCTGCTGCTGTCCGCCCGACAGCTGGGAAGGGAACATTTCCCCTTTATCCGGTATGCCGACCTGCTCCAGCAGCTTTAGCGCCTTCTGCTTGCGAATTGAAGGACGCGTCGATTGAAACACGAGCGGCAGCTCGATATTTTCACGAACCGTCAAGTTCGGAATGAGCTCATAAGCCTGAAAAATAAACCCGATATGCTCACGGCGGAACTCCGCCAGCTTGTTTTCATTCATATTTACGATGTTGTGATCTGCTATGTAAATGCTGCCCTCCGTCGGCTTCATCAGCCCCGCCATCAGATTAAGCAGCGTCGACTTTCCTGAGCCTGAGCTTCCCAGCAAAGCAACCATATCTCCTTTGTTTACGCGAAAATCGATCTGTTGAAGAACCAGCGTCGTCTCATTGCCGTTCTTAAATGCATGGGACAAGCCCTCTACACGAAGCAAATCCTTCACTCCCCTTGTCTCTCTAACTCTTAGCAAGCGTAAACGGCTGTGGCCTTCCTCTGGCGGCCCAAGCTACGTTTCGCGATGAAATATAGAGTAAGGATACAATTCATATCCTTTCCTATATTTCAAGCGTAAACGGCTGCGGCCTTCCTCTGGCGGCAACTTTATCTACACAAATTACAGCCAAAGCGCTTGTTGCTTTAACTGTTCTATATTCCATAATTATCCTTGATATTTCAATCGTACTATAACCTCTATTAAAGAACAATACTGCTGACATTGCTTCCTAATCTTCAAAAAAGCTATATGAATTTTATTCCTTTCCCCATAAAAAGTAGTTACAAATTAGTTACTTAGATTCGTTAAATGGAGCTTTTCACATTAAAATTTCTATTTTTAACTTGCATGCTTACTCTTTTCTGCAAAATAAAAGAAAAGCATCCCCAATTTCCAGCGAAATGGGGATGCTTTGTTGTAGCTGCGCCTGCGTATGATGCCGCCTCGCTGCTCGCTGCTCCGATTTCTACAAATCTATACGCAGTAAGACGCGGACGGGTTCAAAAAAACATCATATTTGCTATTTAATCGCTAATCTGCTGTTTTGTACCGTAGACAGCCACTCGCGGGCGAGCAGCTCATGCCCCGCCGCTGTCGGATGAACGCCATCCCATAGCCAGTAGGCTGCACCAGTCACTTCGCTCGCTTTGTCGAACACATGCTGCACACGTACAAGAACCGCATTATACTCTGCTGCCAGAGCAGCTGTTTTTTCTTGGTAGCCCTTAATAATTTGCTGCCATTCATCCCAACGCTCCAACGTCACGCCAGTTTTCAGGATGAATGGTTCGACAAGGACGAACCTCGTCTGCGGCAGCACTTCGGCTGTCTCCTCCAGCAAATGCCGATAAGCGCGCTCAAAACGGTCTGTTGCGCCGCTCGCTTCGCCAGACATCGTCCGCCAAGCATCATTGACGCCAATCAAAATGCTGAGCACATCCGGCTTCAAGCTGAGCGCATCTTCGTTCCATCTCGCGTACAGATCGGAGACGCGATCGCCGCTTATGCCCTTATTAATGAAATGGGGTGCTTTCTCCGCCAACTCATAACCAAGGCGTGAGGCAATTAAATACGGATAGCTATGGCCTAAAATATGATTTAAATCATCATTGCGCCCGCGCGAACCATCTGTAATGGAATCCCCTTGAAATAAAACGGTCAATTGCTGCTCGCTCATCTCGTCCCAGCTCCTTAATAGTGGATAAATTTATGATGCATGTTCGGTTGAAATGCTCTGCTTTATTACCTATTCAAGCCCCGGCTCCTCACGCTGCAGCTCTGCAAAGCAAGCCGCCGTCTCAAGTGCGGCATGGAAATTGCAGACCCCATCTTCGACACACCATGCTGCGGATAGCACCATATGGCTGAAGCCATAGGCAAGAACGCGCTCCCGTTTGAGGCATAGGGCATCGCTAAGAATATGGACGCGATTACGCAGCAGTTTGATTCGCTCCGCCCGTGTCTCAGGCAGCTGATTCATCAGCAGCGGAATAACGCCATAAGCCGCTTCGCCGATGACGCCCTTGGGATCAATCGCCAGCCAGCCGGCAGATGCTTCACCCTCTCGCGCGGCGGACAAAATATTGCCCTGATGCAGATCGCCATGCAGCAGCAGCTGCGGCTCGCTCTTGCCCGTGGCGAATAGCTGGCCGAAGGTCAGCTGTGCCTGCCGGACGAGCGGCTCCGGCAGCGGTCCGGTGCCGCCATCATGGCGCTGGCGCAGCCGCTCCAGCCCGCGCGCCCACTGCAAAGCCGTAGGGAAGCTTACGCCTCCGGCCGCTTCCCCTACAGCCGCTGCGTCCGCTGCTGGCACAGCCAGCTTACGCATCACTTCCGCAGCGATGCGGACGGCCGCCGCATCGTCTGCCACTTCCGAGAGCAGCTGTCCCGGCCTCAGCCGCTCCAGCAGCATGACGCCGCGCTCTGCATCCGATGCCAGCAGGCGAACCGCTCCTCGCCCATCGTACAGCTGAAGCGCGGCCAGCTCGGTTCGGCTTTCCCTGCACGGCACGCCCAGCTTCAGCACAGCCTCGCTCCCGTCCTTCCGCAGCGCCGGAAGCACCAGATTGAAGGTCAGCTCATACGGCGATCGATCCGCCAGCTGCAGCTCCCACTGCTCCGCACAGCTTGCCAGCAGCAAGTCCAGCTCAGCAAGCCACCGCTCGCCGCTTTCTCCATGTACGCTTATGACAGTCTGCATCCATGCTGATGGCCATCTCATCTCCGCTGACCTCTCCCTCTCTTTTCGCATCTCGCCGCATGAAAGGCATGTTCGCCTCAACTATTTCCTGCTGCTACACTAACACGGGCTGCACATACACGGGACCAGATACCGTAACGGAATGTCCGGTATACACAGGCAAGCCTGTTGCCACATCTATGCGGAATACAGCCAAATTATTCGTGTCGCGGTTAGCCGCGATAATATACTGGCCTCCCGGCACAAAAGCAAAATGGCGCGGGTGCTCGCCCTCAATCGGCACATGACCAGCAAGGGTCAGCTTGCCGTCTGCTTCATTAATTGCGTACACTACGAAGCTGTCGTGCCCGCGATTCGAGCCATATACATATTTGCCATCCTCGGAAACGGCAATTTCGGCGCATGTATTTTCACCGTCAAAATCAGCAGGAAGCGTTGGAACAGTTGCAAGCGCCGCAAGCGTACCTGCCTCAGCATCGTAACGGAACGCAGTAACCGTCGAATCTACTTCATTAATGACATACGCGAATTGCCCATTCGGGTGAAAAGCCATATGCCTCGGGCCAGCACCTGCATGAAGCACGGTCTCGCCGTGGAAAACCAGCTTTTGCGCTTGGTCATCAATACGATAAGCCATAATGCGGTCAATGCCCAGATCCGGCGAGAACAGGTAGCGGCCGTCCGGGCTGAATTGTATGCTATGGGGATGCGGCTGATTTTGCCGCTCCGGGTGCTGGCCAACTCCCGTATGCTGGGCGATATCAAGCAGCTCTCCCACCTCGCCATTGTCCGTCAGCGACACTAGGCTGATTCTGCCGCCATGGTAGCTCGACAGCAGCAAATAGCGATTGGATGGATCGCGTTGAATATGGCAAGCAGGAGCTGTAATTGCTTCGCTGCGGTTAAGCTCCGTCAAGGCTGTTTTATCCGTGTCGATGGCAAAAGCTACAGCATCGCCGATTTTGGCTCCTGCTGCAGAAACCCCTTCTGCAATGGCATACAACCGTTTGTTTAGAATATCCACATTCAAAAATGTAGGATTTTTGAGGCCGGATACTTCATCCAGCAGCGACAGCTTGCCTTCTTTTTCATCAAAAGCATACGCATATACGCCGCTCGCCGCAGCCTCTGCATAGGACCCGACAAATACGACAACTCGTTCATTATGTACAGACACGATTTATATTCCTCCTTCAAATTAGCGGGACCTGCCCCGCTGCGTGTAAGGGCTGACGTTATGGCAGCGGAGCTTGCCGCTTGCCTTGCCAGCTTTCCCGCATTAAAGCTTTCCCTCTTATTGTACTAGCAGTCTGCGCACAAACCAAGTGCTGTTGCTACGGTTTTTATCCCGCCTGAGCAAACGGCTGTTAGGATGAACAATGTTGCAACAGGCTGCTGGCTGGTCTATCATAACGCTAGGGCATACCGCCTTTATAAGGTTTAATTTTAATGGGCAAAGGAGTCTGAGGATGGCGATAAATCGTAAATTGATAACGGATGCGGATTTCGAGGAGGCACTCCAGCGGGAGCTTCGGCTTCGCGTCTTTGAAGATGATTATATTGTGTGCTCCGGCGGAAACATCGTCCGTTTCGACGATACGCAGGTCGTCATTCAGACGAGCGTCAGCGATATTACTTATTTTTCCAGGGATCAATGCGAGTTTTTTGAAATGAAACGCAAATAGCCGCTTGCAGCCGGGAAAGCGCTCGCCTTTCCTTTTCGTCTGCAACCGTACTATAATTAAGTAATAAGCTTGGAAAAAGCAACAACCCTAGCTTTTCGCAGCATTATGCGGCCGTAGATGCAATCTACTCCCGCATGATGGTGCGAAATTTTGCCGTTAAAGGAGATTGCGCCTGATGGACGCTGGCCCAAACATTTTAATTATGACCCCCGTCACAGCTGAGAAGGATGCGGTTTGTCGAGGCTTGCAAAACAACCCGCGCTTTCATGTGGCAGAAGCCGGAGTTGGCCCAGCTGAAGCCGCTGTCCGCACGACACTCGCTCTCGCACGGGGCAGCTATGATCTCGTCATTTGCATGGGAATCGCCGGAGGCTTTCCCGGCCGAGCAGCCGTTGGCTCGCTCGTCATAGCCGATGCCATTATTGCCGCCGATCTCGGAGCAGAGACACCGGACGGCTTCAGCAGCTTGGATACCCTTGGCTTCGGTTCTTCTGCAATCGAGGCTGGCGCACAAGCCTCCGCTTTAGCCGCAGCACTCGCTCAGGCTGGTCTTGCTGCAGCGCTGGCCCCCATTTTAACGTTGTCGACCGTCACCGGAACTGCCGCCACCGCCCAAGTGCTGAGCGAGCGCTTTCCTCGCGCCGCCGCTGAAGCGATGGAAGGCTTTGGCGTTGCAACAGCTGCACAAAGCTTTGGCATTCCCGTACTTGAAATTCGCGCCATTTCGAATGCGATCGGCCCAAGGGACCGCAGCGCATGGCGAATTGGCGAAGCTTTGCAGGCTTTGGAAGCTGCGGGCTCCACACTATTGGAGGTGCTTGTATGAAAATCGCTTTTTCTCCATGTCCGAACGATACTTTCGTCTTCCACGCTTGGGCGCACGGGCTTATCCCGGATGCACCAGAGCTGGAAATTACGTATGCCGATATCGACATTACCAATCGTCTGGCAGCCAGCGGCGACAGCCCGCTTGATGTGCTGAAAGTTTCCTACGCCGCCCTCCCTTGGGTGCTGGAAGATTATGCGCTGCTTCCATGCGGCGGTGCGCTGGGCAGAGGCTGCGGCCCGCTCGTCCTGACAGCTGGAAGCCGCACGGATGCGGCAGCATTATCAGGCAAACGCGTAGCGGTGCCAAGCGACCGTTCCACCGCTTACTTGCTGTTCAGGCTTTGGGCCGCGAAGCACGTTCCCGGCGGGGTCGGCGATATCGTCATCATGCCGTTCCATGAAATTATGCCTGCCGTTCGCGACGGACATATCGATGCTGGCCTTGTCATTCATGAAGCGCGCTTCACGTATCCAAGCTTTGGCCTATCCATGATGACGGATCTTGGCAGCTGGTGGGAATCGGATACGGGACTGCCTATACCGCTCGGTGCCATCATCGCCCGCCGCTCGCTCGATTTGCCCGCCATCACGAAGTGGATTCAGGCTTCAGTCGCTTATGCATGGGCGAATCCGGAAGCGCCTCGCGATTACGTCATGCAGCACGCCCAAGAGATGGACGCTGCCGTAGCGAAGGCGCACATTGATCTATATGTGAATGACTTTACCGCTAATCTCGGCGATAGCGGATATGAGGCGATTACGACGCTGCTGAATCGCGCTGCGCAGGAAGGGCTCGTGCCAGCCATCGATCCTGAGCTGCTGAAATTTCAGCCTTAGTTTAGGACAGGCTATTGTTACGTGTGACGCATAATCGTTGTGAAAATATGGGCTCGTCGATTTACGTCCCGATATCCTGATCGGAATCGTCCCATTTTTTCGAATACGCTTTTTTCGTCACCCAAAGTGTCATCCATGTCAGCAATATAACGATTAAGCCTGAAAAAATCCAAACGCCTATAGGCACATTCATTCGCTGCTTCCTCCCTTTCGTCTCTTTTCCTACTATCATACAGGAGAATCGGCGGGGGGAACAGTCCTTCCGAAAGAGCTTGACGAATGCCCTTCCTTTTAGTATATTTGGAAATAATTATTTGAATAGCAGCGGCTTACGATGGAAGCACCCGTAAGAGAAGACGCCTCAGGCGTCCTTCTTGCGGGTGCTTTTTTGCGTGCATTCGGGACTAAGCCCTTTATCGCTGCCCTTCAACGTCTTTCTTTTCCACTTCATTTCCACCATTTTAAAGGAGGGCTCCATTATGTTTATTTTCAAGCCGCTGCATCTGTTCACTGCTCTAATCGCATTATCCTTATTTCTGACGCTGCCATCACTCTCCACCGCTGCCACGTCGCTTTTGCCTTTTTCGCCCACCGTTCAGACGGCCTTTGACAAACTGACCACGAATGCTGACTCCGCATCAGCCTCCCAGCTCAAGAAGCAATACGACAGCCTGCTGTCCGCCCAGCAACAGGAAGACGCTTGGGAAGGCAAAATTACCGCCAGCCATTATCGCAATGAAGAAGCGCTTGTTGCCGTTCGGCAGCGCATCAAGCAATTGAATGCGGAGAAGCTTGCCCAGCTGGCAGCTGACGTTAAGCAGACGAAAGAGCATTATCAGCCGCTATTTGAGCTGTACGCTTCGCTGCGCAAGCAGCAGGAAGCCGCCAAGCTGCTGCAAAGCAAGGAGCTGAATGCCGTAATAAAGGCGCAGCTGGAGCAAACGAAGCAAGCTGTCCAGCTCGCCAAGCTGGATATTAGAAATAAAACCGAGGCCTACAGCAAGCTTAAGGCCGCTACTGTGCTGAAAGCGAAGCAGACGCGAGCCATATTGGAGACTGCTTCCTCGCAGCGTATCAAAATCCGCTCCGCCAAAAGCAGCATATCCAGCAGCCGCAAGCTTATTACGGCCGAGGGCAAGCTATTGACCCAAGCTGTGAAGAAAGGCGATGCCGCATCCGCTTCGCGCTCCTTCGCTAAGTTGCTGACGCTGCAGCAAAGCATTCTGGATAAAAAGCAGGCGATCAACAGCAGCGAGGAGCAGATCGCCGCTATTATTACGAAGGCGAATACACTGCTCTCTTCATAAGGCGACGTCCAATTATTTATATCCATAGCAAACACCCCTTAGAATGTCATCGAGCTAACCAGTTGGTTATCCCATGTTTATTCTAAGGGGTGAATTTCATCCTATTTGTTGTTTAATGGGACGCTTAAATAAATGGTCTGCGGTCCAATACCAATTGCAGGGGCCGATCCGTAAGGACAAGTTCTGGAACCAGCTGTTGAATGACTGCAAGGCCGCTTACAGCGCCGCAGAGCGAATGCAAATCTTCGAACGGCTCTGCTGGCGATTGTTCGCCCAGCTTCTCGATATAGGCAAGGAAAGGTGCAGCCGATTCCCGAACAACAGCAAGCACTTCCTCGCGGCGATAGGACGTTTGCTTCAGGCAGCAGCCCAGCACGTATACCCAATCGATTTCGAAAAAGGAAAGCTGCTCCTTCGGCTGCTCCCACCGCTCGCTGTGGAACAAGGCGATGCAAGTATCGACCAATGCCTCCACATAAGGAATAGACTGCTCGCGATAAGCCATATTAAACAGGTAATGAAAGCTGCCAGCCAAGTGATGGAAGAGCGGCGCACCGCGCAGCTCGCCATCTCCATCAACAATGCAGCCTTTGCGCCATAAGCCCGTTGCCGGATCAGCCTGCTCCTTTAACCAGTCGAAGTACCAGGCTTCCCACGCAGCGTCTACTTCCTGCGCGAGCACCAGACTTGCGAAGACGCCGGAGCCCTTCTGCGATTCTCCCCAAGGCTGCTGTACCCAATCCAGCTGCTCCAGCAATTCGTAAAGCCCAGCTTTGCTTCTATAGGCTGCAAATTGCTGAAGCGGATAAAGTGGCTTGCCATCAAAAAGCTCCAAAGCCGATATTGCGAACGCCGCGCTATGCAGCTCATTATGGTAAAGCCCGCGGAACATGCCGCTGCCTTGCTCCTGAAAGCTTTGCAGCGCCTGCTTCCATGCGGATTTCTCCGCTTCTGCTTCCGGCAGCCCGTTCACCGTGTATAGCAGATTGGCGGCATCCGCCGTCCCATAGACATCGCTCCGGCCTGCCTGCTTGTCCGCATGAAGGAAGCGTTCGTAGAACATCCCATTCGCATCCTTGGCGAGGTGAGCATCAAGTGTCAGCAGCACCCGATTGATGAATGGTTGCGCCTTTATAGCCATTGCCTCATCCCCCTTTGCCTATTGCAAGATCTGATCGATCAGCGCCAGCTCTTCATCGGTGAAATGAGCAACAGCAAGCGCCTGTACGGCATCTTCAATCTGGCTGACTTTGCTGGCGCCAATAAGCGCGGAAGTCACGCGTCCGCCACGCAGCACCCATGCCAGCGCCATTTGCGACAGCTTCTGGCCGCGGCCAGCTGCCATTTCGTTCAACTTGCGCAGCTTAACAATAAGCTCATCGGTAATTTCCTCTGGACGCAGAAACACGCTTGGGCCAGCCGCACGCGAATCTGGAGCAATGCCATTCAAATAGCGATCGCTCAACATCCCTTTCGCAAGCGGGGAAAATACGATGGAGCCAATCCCCTCTTCCTCCAGCACGTCCAGCAAGCCATCCTCAACATGGCGATTAATCATGGAGTAGCTCGGCTGGTGAATCAGACAAGGCGTACCCAGCTGCTTCAAAATGCGCGATGCCTCACGCGTCTGCTCCGGCTTATAGTTGGACAACCCAACATACAGCGCTTTGCCTTGGCGTACAATGAGATCAAGCGCAGCCATCGTTTCCTCCAGCGGCGTATTTGGATCTGGACGGTGATGATAGAATATATCGACATAATCAAGTCCCATGCGCTTCAAGCTTTGGTCAAGGCTCGACACCAAATATTTTTTGGAGCCAAAATCGCCGTAAGGCCCTTCCCACATGCCGTAACCGGCTTTCGTCGAAATAATTAATTCGTCGCGGTAAGCCCCAAAGTCGGCTTTCAAAATGCTGCCGAACGTTTGCTCAGCAGAGCCCGGAGGCGGTCCGTAGTTATTCGCCAGGTCGAAATGCGTTATGCCAAGGTCGAATGCCCGTCTAACCATTTCTCTGCCTTTCTCTACGGAATCAATACCGCCAAAATTATGCCACAGCCCTAACGAAATAGCAGGCAGCTTCAATCCGCTTCTCCCACTGCGATTATATGTCATAGTGTCATATCGATTATGACTTGCCAAATAGCTCATTCATTTGTTCCTCCTCAGGTTTAATATAAACCTATTGTAGCGGGAAACGACTATGAATCCTATGTCAGCAAGGATGATGTTTATGGAATAATGTCCTTTTTTAAAATATAGGGAGTATATGGTTTTCCCATCCGTTCTCTATACTTCTACGCGCAGCAGCAGCTTTGCCGCCAAAGGACGGCTTCAGCCGTTTACGTTTGTAAAATAACTATTCAAAATTGCGTGGAGGTGTTCCCTTTACTTTTTTGAACATTTTAGAAAAAAGCAGCGCATCTTGATACCCTACGGATCGCGCTACCTCACTGATGCTGTAGATGCCCTTCCCTAACAGCTCACAAGCTTTATTCATCCGATAGTTAAGCAAATACTGCTGCGGCGGCATGCCCACAGCCTCTTTAAACAGAAAAGACAAATATTTGCGATCCAGGCCGAGTACGTCAGCGAGCTGCTCCATCGTAATTCGTTCACTGTAATGGGCGTGCAGAAATTCCATGCTTCGGTGAATGTAAGCTTCCTGCTTGCGTGCGGCATTGCTGCTATTGCTTTCCGTTAAAGGAACAAGCTCGACAAGCAGCGATAAAAACTCATACAAAATGGCTTGAAGGCGCAAATCACTGCTGGCTTGGTGGGATACAGCTTCCGTCAACTGGTCATACAACGTCGGCATCAGCTTCATATCCATGGGAAATACGGGGTTTTCTGGCGTAATCGATGTCCGGGCGATGATTTGGGCAGCCTGCTCTCCAAAAAAACCGATCCAGGAGTACGTCCACGGGTCCTTCTCGTCCGATTCATAAGAAATAAGCACCTGTGGATAAATGAGGAAGGCTTGTCCGGCTGTAAGCGTGTAGGTTTTGCCCGCCACCTTCACAGTCCCTTTTCCTTTATGAATGAAATGCAGTTTAAAGTTTTCCCTTACGATTGGCCCTATGAGATGGCAAGGCTTGCATGCCTCTTTGCCCCAATAAAGCAAATACATATCCGGGCCATCACGAAAGGGACGCTCCGGATTATACTGAAACACTGCCATGATGACCTTCATCCCTCTCTACGCTATCTTGCATCGTGATGTGGCGAACGTCTGCTGCAACAGGGCAATACCACTCATGATTTCTCTATATAAAAACAGCCCCTATACTGGGGGCGCTGCTTTTTGGATGCTTTCCGATAATAATAGCACAGTTTTCAAACATCTGACACAATTAAACGGATGCAATTTTTTAATAATAAATGCCCTTTTCAGCCTTAGCTTTTCACATGATTGAATGAAATTACACCGTATTAAACTATGTTTAATTAATAAAATATCATTTTCATGCGATTTCAATTAAATTCACTAAAAAAAGCAGGGCGAGGTTTTCCTCTCCCTGCTTTTATCGTTTTTTACTGTGCCGTTTACTCTGCTTTGCTGACCCGGAGCATTCCTTATTCGTGACCTTCGAATAAAGCGGCTAATTTCTCAATCGCCTGATCCTCGTCCGGACCTTCAGCCGTGAGCTTGATCGGCGTGCCCTTCATAATATCGAGCGCCATTAGGCCCAAAATGCTTTTGCCATCGGAAATAATGTTTTTCGCTTGCCAAATGACGCGGATCTCGGATTCGAAGGAAGACGCAAGCGTCGTGAATTCTTTTGCAAACAAGACATTGAAGCCGTTTTGCTTCGTTAACGTATCATGCGATTTCATCTTTGTCAGCACCTTTCATTCAGAGTATGTGTTTGCAGCTTCGTATTAAGCTTTTTTAACAGCTTTCAATTCAGCTACAATTTGCGGATACAATTTATCCAGCTTGTGGAAATACAAAATGACCATCTGCAATACCCCTAAAATAATCGGCAAATAAATAAACATGAAGTGAATCGCGCTGCTTGCGGAAGAGCTGATTGTCTCTTGTCCTCCGATATATCCGCCAATCGCCAGCCCCCAGCCAATAATAGCTGCGCCCAGACCGCTGCCCGCTTTCGTACCAAAGCTTCCTGCGCTGTATACGAGTCCTTCCGTACGCACGCCTGTTTTCCATTCGCCGTATTCTACGGTGTCGGCCAGCATGGCGAAAATCGTACCAAGAATTGGCGTCATGCCAAGCGCCTTGACCACCAAACCAACAATTACAAAGGTAACATTCGTTGGATCCATTAATATAATCAGCGAGCCTAAAATCATAATAAAGCTTCCGACAAGCGCCACATTCCGTTTGCCGTACTTCTTGATAAGCGGAGCAATCAAGAACAAGCCGACTGCAATAGGAATCAATCCGGCAAAGCTTAGAAGGCCCAGCAGCTCAGCATCATTCAACATGTACTGTGCGTAATAAATATTCAAACCATTCATGCCGTAGTTTGTGTAAACAGTGACAGCGAATAGCAGCATAATCGCCCAATATTTATTGCGGAATAGCGCTCCCAAGCCTTGCTTGAACGGGATTTCTTTTTGCGACACGGAAGGTTTTACGCGCTCACGTGTCGATTTAAAGGTAATGAAAAACATAATGAGAGATAAAACGCCATAAATCGTGAAGGTCAAAATCCAGCCTTTTTCGCCGCCGCCAAATGCTTTAACAAGCGGTTGCGTCGCGAAGCTGACGCCGATCGCCCCTGCAAGCGCGCCAAGCATACGAACGATATTGAGTACCGAACGCTGATAGCCGTCCTGTGTAACAAGCGAGTTCAACACCCCATATGGAATGTTAATAAACGAATAAATAAAATTCATGAGCAAATAAGTAACATAGGCATACACGAGAGCTCCGCCGGGTCCGACATCAGGGAACGTAAAGAGCAATACGCCTGATGCGGCGAATGGAACCATCATCCATAGCAGCCATGGACGAGCTTTGCCATGCTTATTTTTCGTTTTGTCTACCAATGCCCCTACACCGACGTCAAGGAAGGCATCCAATATGCGGGCAATCAGCATCATCGTTCCGATTGCGCCTGCGGCAAGTCCCATTACGTCCGTATAATAATACGTTAGAAACGTAGCCGCACCTGTAAAGATAAGGTTGCTGGCTGCATCACCAAAACCATAACCAATTCGTTCTGACCATCTTACTTTATGGTACGCGTCATCTTGAACGCCGCTTGCTGTCTGATTCGCACTCATCGCACATTCTCCTCTTGTACCTAGCTTTAAACGCTAATTTATAAGCTGTTCAGCTCTTTAATTAATTGGTCAAGCATGTCTTTGGTGAAGCCATCGCCGCCGAAAGCCATCAAGTTGCGAAGCGGCATGTATTGCATCATTTTGACCATCATTTCCGCATGGGCATCATCTTCATCAACGCCGCCGAGCGGACTGTTCTCCTGGAATTTCTTCATATATGGCTGCAAAATGACAGTCGCTTCTTCATTGTTATACAAGTCGCCCAGTGTCGTATTTTGCGTATAATGCTTTTTCAATTTAACGGTAGATTCAACGGCAAGCGTCGCTTCAAGAACGATTTCCTGCGAGGAATGCCCGATCAAAATCGCGAATTCGCCGCTTTCCACATGCCAATCCTTAATATCCACATTGTAGTAGGCGAAAGAACGTTTATTGAGCACGAAGCTTACCGTTTTTGTCTCGCCAGGCGCGAGCGCAACCTTTTTAAAGCCCTTCAGCTCTTTCTCTGGGCGAATAACGGTGCTTGCTACATCCTTCACATAAAGCTGCACCACTTCTTTGCCTGCAACGCTGCCTGTATTGGTCACATTGACCGTTACTTCTACCTCATCTGTATCCTTGATGCTCGCCGCGCTTAGCTTTAAGTCGCTGTAAGCAAACGTCGTGTAGCTCAGGCCATATCCAAACGGGAACAGAACATCGATTTCCTTCTTGTCATAATAACGGTAGCCTACGAAGATGCCCTCTTTATATTCAACGCGGTCGCCTTCGCCCGGGAAGTTCAGGAATGAAGGGTTGTCGCTAAGCTTCAGCGGGAACGTCTCTGCCAGCTTGCCGGAAGGATTCACTTCTCCAAACAACAAGTCTGCAACGGCTCCGCCAACGGCCTGTCCACCCAAATAACCTTCAAGCACAGCATCGACTTGATCCAGCCATGGCAGCAGTACTGCTGATCCATTGAGCAGCACAACTACGACGCGGCCTTGAACGCTCGCAACGGCCTCGATCAGCTTGTTTTGATTTTCAGGCAGGTTCAGATGCTCACGGTCATACCCTTCTGATTCATAACGGTCAGGCAATCCGGCAAAAATGACCGCAACCTCCGCCTCGCTTGCAGCGCGCTTCGCTTCTTCAATCAACGCTTCATCAATGGCATCATCACCTGCGTGATAGCCTTGCGCATAAACAACTGCCGATGCATCGCTAACGAGCGCCTTAATTTCTTCAACCGGGTGATCCAGCTTTGTCGGTACGATATGCGAACTGCCGCCGCCTTGGAATCTTGGCTTCTCGGCAAAAGCGCCGATAACTGCTACACGGCTGTTTTTCGCAAGCGGAAGCAAACCGCCTTTATTTTTCAGCAAAACCATGCTCTCGCTTGCAACGGTTCTTGCCAATTGGTGATGCGCGTTTTTGTCATACGCTGCATCCTTGACTTTCTCATCGACCGATTTGAAAATAATGCGAAGCAGGCGCGTTACCGCACGATCCAAAGCTTCCTGCGTCAATGTGCCGTTGCTGATCGCATCAAGAACCTTCTTCTCGCCTACGCCGTTGCTTGCTGGCATTTCCAGCTCCATGCCTGCCGCAAGCGAAAGATCGCGCTCATTGACTGCGCCCCAGTCAGAAACGACAAAGCCCTCATGGCCCCACTCATCCTTCAAAATATCAGTAAGCAGCTTCACATTCTCGGATGCAAATACGCCATTCACTTGGTTGTACGAGCACATAACCGTCCAAGGCTGCGCTTTCTTCACCGCTCCCTCGAAGCTTGCCAAATAAATTTCGCGAAGCGTACGCTCGTCAACAACTGCATCCGTCGACATGCGGCGATGCTCCTGATTGTTGACGGCGAAATGCTTCAGCGACGTTCCGACGCCTTGGCTTTGCACACCGTTGATATGGCCTGCTGCCATCTCGGAGGACAAATAAGGATCTTCGGAAAAATATTCGAAGTTGCGGCCGCAAAGCGGGGAGCGTTTAATGTTCACGCCTGGCCCAAGCAAGACGGCAACATCTTCCGCCTGGCATTCTTCACCAAGCGCAACGCCGACTTTGCCGATCAGCTCTTCATCCCATGAGCAGGCAAGTCCAGCTGCAGAAGGGAAGCACGTTGCCGGCACACTGTCGAAAATGCCCAAATGATCCGCACCTGTTTGCTGCTTGCGCAAGCCGTGTGGTCCATCGGTTACCATAATGGAAGGGACGCCTAGACGTTCGACACCCTTCAAATGCCAAAAATCAAGCCCCGAGCATAGTCCCGCTTTTTCCTCCAGCGTCATTTGAGCTACGATATCCTGAATGTTTCTCGTCAATGTAAAAACCTCCAATTCGATATAAGTGATGATGAGTACCTGTTCTACCCCACAGAAAAAAATGGATGACTACGAAGCATAACTTGCTCCTATCCCCATTTCCTTATCAACTAATTTTAAGTATAGTGCGTTTGTTTAGCGCTTTCCTTCCCTCGTTTCATTGAAAACAATGTCACTTTTTATGATTATCCTTTTGCCTCTTTCTTACTCTTTCAAAAAGAAAATAAAAAAGGCCATATGTCCGCCGCTTGCTGCAAAAAAAAGACCTCCGCCGATTTCACAATCAGGCGAAGGTCTTTCTGCTTTTTATATGGAATTGTGCTGCCATTCCCGTTTAATCTCCAACAGCTGAACCTCATGCGGCGCAAGCAGGCCCTTCAGCGTCAACACATCTCCCGCTGTTTCGGTGCGCATATGCTGCTTCGGCACGCTGCACTGGTTCAAATAGTCAATATCCGAAGGCATCAGCTCGGCGGGCGCTCCCATCCGCAGCCATTCATCGTAAGAGCTGCCCGATTCCCGGTTAATCGTATGCCGGTGTATGCGGTAAGCGCCTGGCTCCAGCCCTTCCAGCTGAATAGTCAGCTCCAGTTGGTCGTTATGATTAAAGACGGCATACCGATGATGCGGCTGAATGCCTGAAATATCATTTTTGAGATACATCTGGTCAAAATGGGCGTAATGGAACAGCAGCAGCTGATATGTGCCATCCTTCGACATCGTCAGGCAGTAGCCATCGCCGCGGTCAAGCAGCTTGCAGCCCAGCTTGGCAAGCAGCTCGTAAGCATAGAAGGCCGCTTTTTTGAGCCCATTATTCGTAATCATGCCAAGTCCGCCGTGGAATATCTCCTGCGGCAGCGGCAGCTCCTCCAGCAAATCCGTTACTGTCCAGTAACCTAGACTGCTTACTTCATCGAGCGTTTCCACGATGTTTTTGGCAATGTATGCGGCTTTGAAGCAAGTATCATTCGTCAGCTCCCGATGATGGGGCGTTGCATTCCATTCCGTCACATGCAGCTCGGTGCCCGTCCATCCAAGCTCCAGCAGCTTGCGTTTCACCTTGCCCAGCATTTTGGGAACATAGTCCTCGCCCGCGTAGCGGAAATCGCTGATTTGGGGCACTTGATCATGCTCTGACTCCGTTACCGCATATTCAATCGGGTACATATGAATGGTGATAAAATCAGGCAAGCATTCATGCTCGGTGCAATAAGCCAAATATTTTTCCATCCAATAGCTGCGATCCACGATGGTGTCTCCCTGCATGCATGGGCCGCCAATCTGCACCTGCGGGTTTACGCGCTTAATCGCTTTAAAGCTCGCTTCATATAGTTCCAGGTATCGTTCAAAAGGATCTGGCCAGAACAGACCGCCATCCGGCTCGTTCCAAAACTCAAAGCGCCAGCTGCTTACCTCGGCACTGCCATAACGATGGAGAAGGTGCTGAATGAACGCTTCCATCAGCGCGGTCCAATGCTCCATCTCATTAGGCATGCTCATGTAGCTTTTTTTATGAAAGAAAAACTTCGACTGATCTGCAAAATCGCCCGGCATAAAGCCCAGCTCGAAGAAGGGACGCAGCCCGATGCTCCGGAAAAAATCAACCACCTGATCGACATAGCCGAAGCTGAACAGGGGCTTGCCGTCCGGCCCCAACCGCGCCACCATCATTTCGTCATCAAAGATGCCGTGGAAGCGAATATATTGAAAGCCAATGGCTTGCTGCACCATCCGCAAATGCTGCTGGACGGGAGCAAACAACGCTTCCTTCGCCTTGCCGATCGTACATAAGCTGCGCCAAGTATGCTTCAGTGTCCGCCCGCTGCCAGAGGCACGGATTTGTACCGAGCGGCAGATAGAGCCCTGATCAGCAGCGGCAATCGTTCCAGCGCTCGCTTCCGTTGGCAAATATTTAAACAAGCTGATGTAAGCATTTTCCCGGTCAAAAGCCAAGTAATTGTCGCTGGAGGGCTCGGACAATTCCGCCTCAGGCAAATGCTGCCCGCGATGGCCGCGATATTCCGTCGGCGTCATTTGGTAGACCGCTTTGAACGCCTTATGGAAAGCTTTCAAATTTGGAAAGCCGCTGTCCAAAGCGATTTTTATAATTGGCTCCTGTGTCGTCAGCATCGCCTTGACCGCATGCTCCAGCCGAATGCGCGTAATATAAGTACGGAACGTCACACCCATGCTTTTCTGAAAGAAGCTCGATAAATAGGAGACGGAGAAATTTTCACGCTCAGCCAGCTCATTCAGCGTCAGCGGGCGATTGTAATGCTCCTGAATGTACTCGTTCAGGTGGAGGAGCCGCGCCATCGTACGGCGATTGATTGGGTACTCCCGCTTCTCCTGCGTGCTTCTGAATTTGCGCAGCAGCAAATAAATCAGCTCCAGCAGCAGGGAGCGGACCTTAATTTCATAGCCATATCCGGCTTTATTATAATTCCACATAATGGTGGACAACAGCGTACGCACTTCAATAAACTTCTGCTGATCGCCTTGAGCATGCCAGCAGGAATTGCACTCAAAGGCGGTCTGCTCCGTGTCCACCCCCTGCTCGCGCAGGAAAGAATCCGGAATTTGCAGCGCCAGCAGCAGATTTTCCTGATCCGATTGTATCGTATGAATGTCATTGCTATTAATAAGGATAATATCCTCTTCATTAAGCACGAAAGGCTTGCCTTGTACAGCAATGATTGCCTTGCCCTTAAGCACGAACAGCAGCTCCATGCTGTCATGCCAATGATTCGGGACGTATCTGACGTTATGAAAAAAAATATGCAGCGGAAGCTCATGATCCGTCTGAATGATTTCATAAGTATGGTCCATCTATGTCCTAACCGCCTCGTCCATTTGACCTTTTGCTATGTATACTCAACGTATCACCTGCTCACAGCACTGTCAAATCCAGTCATGCGAAGATAGCGTAAAAGCATAATCTGCGCTTGATTGTAGAAGAGGTTAGGAGTAAGATGGGTAGGGATCATTTTTCCCAATATTTGAGTTTATTTCAGGAGGGTATCCTTATGTTAGCTGCTATATTCGTTGCCCTTGTGGCTGCCGAGCATTTGTACATATTGGCTATGGAAATGTTTTTGTGGACGAAACCTCGGACGCGCAAAACATTCAATTTGACGCCTGAGTTTGCTGAGCAAACCAAGTCGCTTGCCGCCAATCAAGGATTATATAATGGATTTCTCGCCGCTGGCCTGATTTGGGGCCTTGTGCATCCGAATGCCGATTTCGGCTATCAAATCCAGCTGTTTTTCCTCATTTGCGTACTCGTTGCTGCATTGTACGGCGGTCTTACGACTAAACGCTCCATCTTGGTTATGCAGGGGCTGCCTGCGCTAATTGCGCTGCTGCTTGTGCTGTTTACCTAGAGCGGGCGGGCTGCTGGTTGCAACAACACCCAGCTTTTGTACCAGCAGCCCAGCGAATGCAACTGAAAAAAATCTCCAGCTTCGCTATAACAGCGACAGGCTGGAGATTTTTTGATGTTCATAAGCCGCATGATTAACTAATAATCGTTTCGCCGTCCTCTGGCACGAGGATTACGCCGCTTAGCCCTTTGCCTGCTGCATATTCGCGCAGTTCCGGTCTGGACAGCATGCAATGATTGACCGCCCCCATATGGGAGGAGATGATAACCGCCTGCGGCGCCGCGAGATGCGCATAATATATATCTTCCTTCGTCATCAGGATGGGACCCCCTTGTAAAAACTGTGCGGCGCCGCCATTCACGACGATGACTGACGGTTCGTACTTCTCGATTGCCGCTTGCGTCTCCTCGCACCAAATCGTATCTCCCGCCACATAAAGCGTCTGCTCCTGCGCATGCTGAAACACGATTCCCGACACCTCGCCCATACGCTCGCCGATTTCCCCTGTGCCGTGCCGTCCATAGGTTCGGCTGAGGCTGACTTCCCCGAGCTGTGCCGATGGTGTGAAAATCCGCACCTGCTCAAAGCCTTTCTCGCGAATCGCTGCCGCATCATGCTCGTTTTGGGCAAAAATCACCATGTCCTTCGGCAGAAGCTCCGCCGCCGCCTGATCAAAATGATCCACATGCAAATGCGTAACAATAACAGCATCAACAGGGAGCAGTTGCTCCGCTGGGAAGGGCAGCTCGACCGTCGGATTAAACTGCTCTTGGTTAGCTGTATTGGGGAAAGGCCGATAGGTGCCTTTGGGCGCCAAGAAAGGGTCGATCAAAAAGGCAAGGCCGCCGTAATTTATTTTCAAAGTTGCATTGCGGATTTGAGTTATTTGCATATGCTGTTCCTCCTTTAATCTTGCTCTTTAATAGGTTACTATCTAAAGAATGGCATGAACATAGAAGCAATCACTCAAATCGCACCAAACACTTGATTTTTGAAAGAGGTTGTCGCTTATGCTGGATCATACGGATAAACGCATCATTGAAGAGCTGTCGAAAAATGGCCGCATCTCGATGAAGGAGCTTGGCCAGCTCGTTCATTTGACTGGACAGGCTGCTGCGAATCGTGTCAGCCGGCTGGAGGAAGAGGGATTTATCGAGGGTTATACGATACGCCTGAATCAGGAGAAGGCGGGACTCCCTGTCCATGCCTTTATCCAAATTTTTATGCATGGATTGTATCATGCTCCCTATATAGCGTTTGTACAGCAGCAGGCAGCTATCATTCATCATTATAAAACGGGCGGAGACAGCTGCTATATGATGGAATGCCGCTTTCCTTCCAATGCCGCGCTTGACCAGTTTCTCACGGAGCTAAATGAGCATGCCAATTACAGGCTGACGATCGTCATTAATCAGACGCTTTAAGCTAAAATAACCATGCAATGGAAGCAGCGGTAGACTGTTCCTTGTAAAAGGTTCCTCGTAAAATGAAAAAAAAGCCCTTATTTTGAACAAAATTTGTTCAAAGCGAGGGCTTTTTATTAATTGAAAATTACAAAGTAGAGATATCAATAACGAACCGATAACGCACATCACTTTTGAGGACACGTTCATACGCTTCGTCGACTTGGTCTGCACGGATTACTTCAATCATTGGAGCAATGCCATGTTCAGCTGCGAAATTGAGCATTTCCTGGGTTTCACGAATTCCGCCAACGAGTGAACCGGCAATGCTGCGGCGGCCCATAATTAATGAAAACACTTGATACTGGTCTGGTTCAGCCGGTGCGCCAACATTTACAAGTGTTCCATCAATGCGAAGCAGAGATAAATACGCATCAACATCCAGATTTGCCGAGACGGTATTTAAGATCAAATCAAAGCGGCCTGCTAATTGCGCAAAGGTAGCGGAGTCACTTGTCGCAAAATAATAATCTGCGCCAAATGCCAATGCTTCCTCTTTCTTATGATTAGAGCGGCTCAATACGGTAACTTCAGCACCCATAGCATGAGCGAATTGAATGGCTACGTGACCAAGACCTCCCATTCCCACAATGGCAACCTTCTTGCCTGGGCCAGCTTTCCAGTGCTTTAAGGGAGAAAATGTAGTAATGCCTGCACATAATAGCGGGCTTGCCACATTCATATCCAGACTGTCTGGTATACGGACTACGAACCCTTCGGTTACAACGATTTTTTGGCTATATCCACCGTATGTTGGATTGCCGTCGTAGTCTAGCCCATTATAGGTATTGATGACACCTTTCGTACAATATTGCTCCTCGCCACTGAGGCAGTATTCGCATTGTCCGCAGGAATCAACAAAACAGCCAACGCCTACGCGGTCACCAACAGCATATTTGGTCACTTCTGTTCCTACTGCTTCTACAACTCCGGCAATTTCGTGGCCAGGAACCATCGGAAAGATTCCACCGCCCCATTCTCCGAATGCACTATGAATATCAGAATGGCAAATGCCGCTAAACTTAATATCTATCAGAATATCATGGGGCCGTAATTCTCTACGCTCAATAGTAGTCTTTTCAAACGGTGCCCTTGCATTTGATACACTCAGAACATGTGTCGTAGTCCTATTATTATCAATATTGCACATAAGCGATCACACAATCCTTTCCTACATATCCACTTATTTTTCATGCCTTTAAAATTCACAAGACCAGCTTAACCCTTAAAGTTGACTTTAAAGCAAGGGTTTTTCCCGAAATTTTTTTTTCGTTAACTAAACGAGTTGCATTAAAGTCCACTTTAAGGTCTATAATAAATGGAATGAACTCGATCACAACTATCCGTAAAAATGATGGAGGTTATAATGGCATTTTATATTAAAGAAGCAGCTGAAAAGGTAAATTTGCCTACGCATACACTCCGCTATTATGAACAAGAGGGTCTTTTGCCTTTTATAAAAAGAGATGAGCATGGAAATCGCATTTTTGACGACAACGATTTATTATGGTTGGATCTGATTGTATGTTTACGAAAAACGGATATCCCTCTCTCCGAATTGCGTTCGATTGTGGAATTAACAAAAGCAGGAGACAGCACAGCCGCAGAGCGCAAACAAATATTGGAAAAACATAAAGAGAAAATGATGGAGAAACAACGAGATTTGGATAGCGCCTTTATAAAAATAAAAGCGAAGCTAGCATTTTACGATGAAATAGAAAAGAAATTCAACGAAGAAAACATGCCATTCGAAGCTTAATGAAGAACTGCCTTCATACGATTTTGGTTGTAAAAAAGCCGTTTGCCCAATGATGTTGGGAAAACGGCTTTTTGCAGTATAAGGCTGGGATTTGCTTCGCAACCTAGTCTGGCATCACAGCTGTCAGTTAAAAATGTTGCTTGACTTAAAGTCGACTTTAACCGTTATTATGACCTTGTTTAGCAAATAAAGAACAAAGGCAGGAGAAAAATTTTTGATGGATAAAAGAAACCGTTTCTTTATATTTATATTGACCCTAGGTGTTTTCGGCATCTTAAATACGGAAATGGGCATCGTCGGGATATTGCCTCTAATTGCTGATCACTTTCATGTCAGTGTATCCAAAGCAGGGCTGCTAGTGAGTCTGTTCGCCCTTGCTGTTGCCATATCGGGACCCACTATGCCGTTATTATTTTCGGGCATCAATCGCAAGAAGGCCATGCTGCTTGTACTAGGCGTCTTCGTTCTGGGTAACCTGGTCTCCATTTTCGCTTCAAACTTTGCCATTCTAATCATTGCGCGTGTCATTCCAGCCTTTTTACATCCCGTCTATGTCACAATAGCTTTGACAGCAGCAGCTGCCTCCGTTAGCAAGGAAGACGCTCCAAAAGCTACTGCCAAAATATTTATGGGAGTAACGGGAGGGCTAATACTCGGTGCGCCTATCTCTAGTCTTATTGCTAGTACAACTTCACTTGAGATGGCAATGTTATTTTTTACGATCGTAAATGCGATAGCGTTTATTGCTATATTTCTATTTGTGCCCTCTATGCCCGTTAAGGAAAAACTCTCTTATGGATCTCAAATACGTGTATTAAAAAGACCAATTATTTGGCTATCCATCGTTGGGGTTATTTTTATGAATGCAGCGATGTATGGTGTTAGCAGTTACCTTGCAGTGTACCTGGAGACCGTCACGAATGTGCCTGCGAAAACGATCAGTTTCATGTTATTCATATTCGGTGGCGCAAGTATAATAGGAAATATCGTCGCAGGAAAGCTGCTTACTAAAAACGCCTTAAAATCAGTAGCCTCTTTTCCATTCGTATTAGCAGCCGTTTACATCCTATTGCTGTTATTGGGACAGTTCACTGTACCTATGGCTTTCGTTCTTTTTGTTTTTGGAATAGTCGTGGCTTTAGGCAATAATATTGGCCAATATTGGATTACGTCTGCCGCCCCAGAAGCTCCTGAATTTTCAAATGGCTTGTTTTTAACCGCTGGCAACTTAGGGGTAACCGTCGGGACGTCTATAGGAGGATTATTTATTTCGGGAATGGGTACGCCATACGTCGTAATAGGTGGATTCCTGTTTTTGATATTGAGCGTAATATTAATTTTACTGAGAATATACATGCATAGTCCTGCAAAACAGCTTTCCTCATAAGAATGAATATAAAAATAGCCCGCAAGCAGAAGACTTTTCACAAAAGTCATTCTCCTTGCGGGCTATTTTTCAACTCACAGGCAATGGTCAGTTCAATCGGTTAACCAGCTTGAGCACCGCATCGCGCGTCAGCTTGTTGCCGCCAGCAGCAATGAGGTTCACGGTTGCATGAGCCAGCGTGAGCGGAATCTTGCAGAAGCTTAGAGCTGGACCCTTCTTCAGTTCTGCGATATACGCATCCGCAACCTTCAGATTGCGGCGTGTATACGCCAGCATTTCCTTCGGCCCCCAGCCATCTGGATAAAAGTCCACGCCCCGCTCCAAATCCTCGTCGCGGTTGCGAAGAATATTGACGGCTTGCAGTCCACGGCCAAAAGCAACTGCCTTCACCGTATCCGATTTCGTTCCATCAAACCATAACCAGATTTCCGACAGCATCTCGCCTACCATCCCAGCTACGCTGTATGTATAACGGTCGAGATCCTCCTCCGTATGGATGTGCCAGCCTTTTTCTACCCATTCTGCCATTTGCTTTGACATCATCGCAATATAGCGATAGATGGTGCGGGCAACAGTCGACGGACATAGCTCCGCCCATTCATTTACCCGCATAGATACAGCTGGCAATACATCCTCATAGGGAGACAATAGCTTCTGTGTGGCTTCTGTTACATCAGGAGACTGGAAAGCTTCTTCCATTCCGACGAGCAGCTTGACTTTCAATTGGTCTGAGATGTCGTTATGATCCTCTATTTCATCAATAGCCCGCATACACAGATATGCAGCTGCTACAGCTTCCTTCAAGCCAGACTCCAGACGGCTGATAGGAATATAGAAAGTCCGGCTTGTTTGCTGCAGCATGGTCATAGCATCATTAAGGACGACGTTAGTAATGAGTGTTCCCTCCAAAAGTAGCTTCACATTTCTTATAATCATATCATACGATGCTTAACTTCCCAAATAAAAACCGTCCGATTATTGCCCGCTATCTAGGACAGCAGCACGGTATTCGGCATCATAGGCGGCAAGGAATGGCGTTAAGCTCTCCAAGTGGCTGGCCTCAATATAAAGCACGCCTTTCGTTATCGCCACTTTCCCCTCGGAATCCGGCTTAAGGCTCAGCGACCAATCGCCTTTATGCAGCTCAGCGGTTTTCGTTGCAGCATGCCAGTCCAGCCTAGCACCCCATGCTGAAAAGACGCTTCGAACCGGAATATACACCTTTTTCCCACTCGTGTAAGGCGCAGGGCCGCTCGTCAGCTGCTTGCCATCCAGCCATAGCTGCACCGCTGCTCCCGCAGGCTTCAAATCAACGCCAGAGAGTAGATCCTCGGCATTACGAACAGGCTGCAATTGAGCCGGATTAACCGTCAGCGCCTTCACATTGCCATTCGGGGGATCGGAAATATACAGCTTTCCTGAGCGATAAAAGAGCCCTGTGGGCTGATTGAATTGGGCCTGATCCGCTGGACCGATAAGGTCACCGGCAGCACTTTTTCCAGCCAGCGTTGCAACTCGGCCATTCGCCGTCACGGCGCGAATCCGGTGATTGAGGCTGTCCGCTACGAACAGAACGCCACCCTCATAAGCAAGCCCCCGCGGCCGGTTGAAGCGCGCATCGACAGCAGCCCCATTTTGATAGCCTCCCGTGCGATAGCCGGTTAAAGGATCGACTGCCGTCTTTTGGCCTGCAAGCGTCGCAACCTCTCCTTTATCTATTACCCTAATTACATGATTTCCACTATCCGCGATAAAAAGACGTCCGGCTTCGTCAAAAGCAAGCCCAGCAGGCTCGTTAAAACGCGCCTTGGCTGCTTCCCCGTCTACGTAACCACCCGTCTCTCCTGACGGTGCTTGCCCAGCAAATGTCGATACCGTGCCCTCCGGCGTAATCCGCCGAATAACATGATTAAGCGTATCGGCCACATAAACGTTGCCCTCGGCATCAACCACAATACCTGTAGGCGAGTTTAAACGCGCCGTGCCCTGCTCGCCATCTGCATAGCCAGCTTCGCCGTTGCCCGCCAGCGTCGTCAGCTTGCCGCCCGCAAATTTGCGAATAACATGATTGTCTGTATCGCTAATGTACACATTACCTTTTGCATCCGTGGCAGCAAAAGAAGGCGTGCGGAACGCAGCGTTTGCCGCTTCCCCATCCGCATACCCCGCTGCTCCGCCGCCGGCGGCAGCACTGAGCTTGCCCGCAGCGCCGTTCCAGCGGCTGATGTTATTGCTGCCCGCACTCACTACGAGCAGCTCGCCCCCGCTCGCTGCTGTCACTCCCCATGGCTGCTTCAAGCCTTGCAGCTCATAGGTTACAGCCGCAGCGGCTGTCGTTGAGGTTGCCGTGTCCGCAGCAGCCGCTGCGGAAATGCTGACTTCGGCGGCTGCTCCCAACACTGCCGAAGTTAAACCGCTGACTGCTGCGGCTGGCCATTTCACTGCCGTTGCAGCTGCTCCTGCTTGCCCACCGGCTGCTGCCTCAGCGGCCGCAGCTGCTCCTCCTTGCGGCAGCAGCGATGTGAACAGCAGCGCGCTGAAGGCTAGCAGCATTCCTTTTTTGTTCATTGTATTTTCTCTCCCTATAAGTCCATTATAATGGGTTCGGCAAAATCAAAATTTCAATGAGGGCTGAGCTGACTTCCTGCCCATTTTGCATAATTAGGACTTCAACAAAATAACTTCCTGCATCCAAACGGTTATAAAAAGCTTCTGTTAGTGTAATCGTAGGGCCTCTGCCCGGCTCCTGCGCCATCGTATAATTCGCTGCATCCACGATTTTCGATCCAATCTCCGAGCCACTATATAAGCGGACCTCCCCTAAGTCATCACCCAACGTATTAAAGCGAATAACTGGGGGCTGAGGCATACTGCTGCCTCTGACATGCTTCACGTATCCCGGGCTGTAAGATACGGCAAATAAAGTGCCCTCAGGCGTTTGAAGCCTATCCGGCTGAGCTTTATCCTTTTCTGGATTTTTCAAGCTGTTTCCGGCAATCGTTATTAAAATCCCTGTGCCTCGCGGGACACCTTCAGCCAAATGGATAGACAGCTCCGAGCCCGATATTTCGACATATTCAAGCGGCAGCTTCCTGCTTAATTCGCCTTGCTCGTCATAAATCCAGAACTCTACTTGCTGTGCGAGTCCTTGATCAGGAAAAGCTTGCTCATTATAAATAATCTCTGTCGTGAAGGGCAAAACAAACGTATGGTCATCTTTAATATAAAGGTCTCGATCGCTATTGAAGGCCTCCTCGTCAAAATAAGGCAGGTCGCGCGAGTCCTCCACCGTTATATTCATGGTCAGATCAGCAACTTCTGTGCCGTCCAAATCCAGCTTGACCGACAACGTATAAGGCGCTGCTGCTGCATCCAAAGTTTCTAGCCACCTAGGTTCAAACGTGAAGGTGAAATGATTTTCCCCTCCCATTTGCGTGTAATACGCCACCTCGGAATCAAAAGCTACCGGGCCTTCTTCGTTCTCCAAAGTCATCGTCAAATTGGCATTGCTATAGCCAAGATGATAGACGAGAATATCGTCCATTACAGGCGTTATAATCAAGTTTTGTACATATCGCAAGTCCGTTTGGCTAAGTGCTGGTTTAAAATCAATATCATTGCCATCCCGGCCAAGTTCGGTAAAGTCCGCCTGTACTTCGTCCGTTTGAGCGTTTTTCAAATAATCGCCGCGTACAGATATATACAGTCTGGAATTGAGCGGAAGCTCATTAGCTAGTTTTATAACCAAATTTTTGCCGTCTAGCGTTGCGCTCTCTACTTCCCAGAAAAATTCCGGATTATTAATCGCAAAAATAACGCCGTCCATAAGCGTCCGATCCGGTTCTTCCTCCTGCTCATTGAAGGCAAGCAGCATCGTGAACGGAACGACGATTGTCGTGCTATTTATGAAATAAGGATATGGATTGCCGTAAAAAGCAGCCGTATCCGCCTCTGGCGCCCCTTCATACACGACTGGCGTCGGCGTTGGCGGCACTGTTTCTATCGGCGTTTCTGTTGGTACTGGTGTTGGCGTTGCCTCCGGTGTTGCGGTAGCAGCAGGCGTTGGCGTGGCTTCTGGTGTTGGCGTCACGGCAGGTGTCGGCGTTGGCGTGCTTCCGCCAGAACCAGAACCGCTGCTTCCTCCACTGCTCGCTGGCATGCTAGAAGCGGGCTGAACATATACGATAGTCGGCTTGTTGAAAGGCTTCCCTTCCGCCTCTGCCGCCTTATCCTGCTCCGCTTGCTTTTGCTTCACCAGCTCGCTTATTTGCTGCTTAAGCGCCGCATTCGCTTCCGTGCCGGCCGCTTGCTCCAGCTCCTCCAGCAGCTTCTCCAGCGCGACGAGCGGCAGATCGCCCAGCACCAGCGTTCCTTTCGAGCCTTCGCCTGCTTGATTCAGCTTGATTTGCTCATTTGCCAAAAGAGCCGCGATTCGTTCGCCAGCCTCTCCGGTGACGCTTACGACACCTTCGAGAACGCCGACATAGCTGATATCCTGTTCATATGAAACAGCGAATTTAGTGCCCATAACGCCCATTGTCGCTGTTGGCGTCTCGATTTCGAAGCGGGAATCGCCAGTGAGCTTCTTTTTCACCTGAATAACGACTGAACCATTCTGGAGCGTCAGCTTCGTCTTGCCGCCAAGCGCGCTGGCGCTTTTGACCAGCTGGCTGATCAGCAGCGTCGTGTTCGCTCCAATCGTCACTTCCTTGTCGCTGTCGAGGTCCATGCTGACTTTGCCGTTGCTTCCTGTCTTAATCGTATCTCCCTGCGTAATCGCCATGCCCTTGAACGCACTGAAGCTTTTTGTGCCGCCGCCCTTCTTCACCTCGGCTTTACCCGAAACAGACGTCAGCTTGCCGACTTTATCGGTATCCTTCGCCCATGCAGCTGTAGGCAGCGCCGCATAGCACACGACTAATAACACAAGCAGCCATTTGAAGCTTCTCATTTTAATCCCTCCAATTCATAAATGTGAATGCCCTGCTCCTTGCCCTTGACCTTTATTTCTCCAAGCGATTCCGCCAAAATGCGATCCTTGACCGCCTCATGCGTCGACTCGCTAAGCACAATTTGCCCCGGCTTTGCATGGCTCTCCAGCCTGGCAGCCGTATTGACCGTATCGCCAATTGCCGTGTAGTCCATCCGCGTTTTGGAGCCGATGTTGCCGAAAACCGCAGGTCCCGTATGGATGCCGATTCCGAATTTCACGCCAAAGCCGAAGCGCTCGGTGAGCTTCTTCTCAAGCTGCACTGAGCCCTGCTTCATCGCCCATGCGGCGCGGACCGCTTTCATCGGATGATCATCCAGCAGCAGCGGCGCATTGAAGATCGCCATCGTCGCATCGCCAATAAACTTGTCCAGCGTCCCCTCCTGCTGAAAGATGCAGCTGGCGGTCAAATCCAAATACTCATTCAAAATTTCGACGATCTCCTCCGGCTCCGCCTTCTCCGACAGCGGCGTAAAGCCGCGAATATCGACGAACAGCACCGTCAGGACGCGCCTGCTTCCGCCGAGCTTCAAGCCGTCCTCGCCATTTTTCAAAATCTGGCTGACGACCTGCGGCGCCACATACCGGCCAAAAATATCCGTCACCCGCCGCCGCTCCACCAGCTCGCTTACATAGTTGAAAATGACGACCGCCAGACAGCTGGCTGCCAGCAGCGGCACCACATAACCAAGCGACAGCAAAATGCCTTGCCCATATAAATAACGTCCGCCCGCGATAAATACGGCGATAAGCACCGCAACCGACAGGAAAGACAGCAGCATATTGAGCTTGCGGAACAAATAATAAGCCAGCACTGCGGCAGCGAGCAGCACGAGCGCATTCCATTTCCAATCCAGCTCCCGCTTGAAATTCTGCTCCATGAGCTGCTCAAGGATATTGGCATGAATTTCAACGCCGTTCATCGCCTGCTTATCGTTCATTGGCGTCAAATAATCATCGTTAAACCCGACAGCGTAAGGGCCAATCAAGACGATTTTATTCGTAAAATAGTCCGCCGGAACGTCGCCGCCCAGCACGGCCGAATAAGAAATCGTCTCATACTGATCGGGACCGCCCGTATAAGCGATAGGGAAACGCTGAAAGCCGTCGAGCGGCAGCTTCGACGCATCTGCCTCCTTGCCTAAACGCTGCATGTACAGCTTGTAAATTTCCCATGAAAAACTGTCTATTTGCTGGCCGTCTTTATTAAAAGCATACAGCGCCTTGCGAACGACCCGATCTGAATCGGTAATCGTGTTAATATGACCAGTCGCTGCCGCAGCCTCCTTCAAGCCTTCAAACGGCTCGGAAAGCGCCTCCGCTTCAATCGCGCCTAAGCGCGCAGAGTCGGGGAAGGTACCGTAGACAGGCAGAACGACATTGCCTGCTCTCGCAACCGCATCGACAAACTCGCTGTCCGGCTCCTCATCCGAGCTCGTCGCAAAGGTTACATCAAATGCAATGACCGCCGGCTTGCCCTCGCTTAGCGTGTCCACCAGCTGCGCATGCGCACTGCGGCTCCACGGCCAGGTGCCCAAATCCTCCAAGCTTTGATCGTCGACAGCTACGATGACGATTTGTGTATCAATCGGGCTTTCCCGCTGCATCACATGGTCCTGGAAATAAAATTCCGCCTGTGAAAACGTCCCCCGATATAGACACAGCAAAGCTAGCGCCGTCAGGACAGCCATAACATGCTTAAGCTTGATTTTCAATTGTGTTTCCCCTCTCAAAGCTGGCCGGTTGACTGACTATGCGAGCAAGGGCAGCCGCCTGTATCTCTGTCTATTCTATCGTTTTAAATCTCTTGTTTTTATGTAAAATTATCCTGTCTTTCATTATAATTCAGAATTCGCCGCTTGGGCATGATCTGGCGCAAACTTTAGGAAAAAAATTGCTCTTGGCTGCATATGAAGCAGCCCTCTGCCAATAAAACCGACAGAGGGCTGCTTCTTGTGTACTTAATTCGTTGTATTCGGTGAAGCCGTCGGATCGCTAGGGCTTGTCTCTGCATCCGTTGAGCCGGCATCAGCTAAAGGCTCAGTCAGTGTATATTCAGCAGCACCAACCTTTACCTTGCTCGCTGCAAGCAGCTCCACATCCTCGCCTAAATCAATAACGACGCGGTTTGGATAATCGCTCGGGTTGGGCTCGCTAGTTGCTGCTCCATCGGGGCTTGCACTGCTTCCACCGCCGGCGGCTGCATTGTCGCTGGCGCCAGCACTTGCATCCGGCGATGGCGATGCGTCGCCCGGACTTGCAGATGCCGCATCTACCGTCCCAGCGGCTGCATTTTCTACATTGCCCGTATTGCCTGCCGCTGCATCGCTGGTTGCTTCAGAAGTCGGCGCTGCGCTATCGCCTGGGCTCGCGGAAGCATCGCTTTCATCCGTACCTGCTCCCGGAGTTGCCGCAGGAGCCGCCGTGCAGCTAGGAATGAACGTGAGGCCGCTGTATTCCTTGGTTTCTCTATCTGCTGCGACAACAGCCACCGTCTCTGGTGAAAAAGCGCTGCATAGCGCAGCATCCGTAAAGCGGAACACGAGTGTCGTCGTTTGCTTGCCGTCCACACCTTCCTGCTTCGCCGCATACACGAGTGTATCCGGAATGGCCACTCCTGGAGTGGTCAAGCCTTGACCATCGGTCGCTTCTGGAAGATTGGCCCCTTCCTCAGGCTTATCCCCGCCACCAAGCGCAAGCAAGCCGCCAATGCCCACCATTAGAATGGCGAAGGCAATGATTATGGAGAAGAGGAACGGTTTGCGATTTTGCCGAAACAGCTTCGCCAGAGGCGAAGACAGATCCCCTCTCACCTGCTTGTAGACAGCTTGCAGCCTTGGGCCCGCCTTGGAAAAATACTGATTCCGATTCGCGCGGCTCTTGAAAGCATCGCGATCATGCTGCCGGAAATAATTCGTAATGGCGGTTGCATACGCAGGCACGAAGCCTCGCGGCCGCATAAAATCCTCATGGCGCTCCGACCAAGCGAAAAATTGATAAACGAGCTCTTTTTCCCCCGCGCTCTTGCGCAGCGTATCCAGCAGCCCTGCATAATCAATCGTCTCCATGTCCGAGCTGCGATAGAAGGCCAGCACGAGCTGCTCGAACCGCTCGGCTTTCATTTCCGAATCGACCGTTAGCATCCAGCGCCGTCCAAGCTGCTGGACGCGGTCGATTTCGACCGGCGACAGCTTTGCGAACAGGCTTGCCTTCGGCAGCGGTTTGAAGAACCAATCGTAAGCCGCCTTAATAATAAGCGCGGTCGACTTCTGCCTAGGATCGGTCAATTGAGCGTTCCACTGCTCTAGCCGATCCGCCTTCTCCAGAAAGCTGCCTTTGAGCAGCTCACGCTGCGACAGCCGATCCAAGTCAAGCTCCGTCAGCAGCGTCCGGTAAGCGACAAGCTCCAGCTCAAACAGCCGGACGCCGATTCCCGCCGTCAAATGGTTCGTCTTCACACGGCCCTCGTCGCTGTCGAAAGCGGAAGAGCTCAGCTTGTCCAACTGCTCATGCACTTGCTGGAACACTTGTACAGGCTGCGCCTCATCCATCAGCTTATCCTTAAGCTGCTGCCTGAAGAGCTTGTGAACGACATCATTATCGAGAATAGCCGGGAATTCTTTGCCCCATTTACCCATGAAAATAATAATATCCTTCGCCGATCTTGTATCCCGCAGCTTGCCGTCCAGAAACGGGAGCAGCAGCCGTTCGAGCAGTGCTCCGTTCGCCAGCATTTTGCTGACAAAGTCCTTCAGCAGCAGCGGCTCGGCCTCCAAGGCTCCATAATAGGCAGCCATCGCTTCCGCTTGGCCCTGCTGCTGTGCAGCGAGCAAGGAGCGAATGAAGAAATCGACGATTTTGCCGCCATTATATTTGCTGTCAATGTGGTAATAATCCTTAAAGCTCTCCGCAATGAATGGCTCAGGCACCCGGCCGTCACGCACCGCATCAAACTCATAATCGAAGCGGGACAAAAATAAATCATTCATCCGCATACGCTGCGTAAGCGCTCCAGCTGGCTGCAAATACTCCAGCATCCCGCGCAGCACGGCACTTTTGTGCATTTCATACAGCTCGTCGCTGCCTTCCTCGACTTGGAACATAACGCTTAGCTCATGGTAAGAACCGAGCGCCAGAAGCCGCTCCTGTCCCATTCCGTGCAGCATTTCCTCAGCAAACTGATAGAAACGCTCGGCACGGTCCGGCTCGTCCATAACGCTCCAAGCAAAATCCAAATAAGGGTGCTCTCCCTTTTCCAGATCGACATTCAGGAAACGATCATTAACAAAATCAAAGGTGTAGTCCTTGTCCGTATTGCGGTCGCCCGCCCGCAGGCTTCCCTTCTCAACGAAGGTGAGATGAATCCCTTTGCGGCTTTGCGGTTCTTTGGAAAACGTCATGAAGCCCAGCTGTTTGCGGAATGCATAAGGCAAGCTCGCATACAGCACCGCCAGCAGCGTCTTCGCTTGCTCCGGCAGCTGCCGGACAGGCACATTCAGCGCCACATATACCTTCTTCCGTCCGCCAACGGCTGCCATAACGGCAAACAGCAGCTGCTTGAAGCGCTGCTCGCTAATGTTCAGCGCAGCGAGCGCCGCCCGCTGATTGGCAAAGCCCGCAAGTCCGGCAGCAGAGCTAGCGGCTCCAGCCTCGCGAGGCGTCCATGCGCCGCCCGCTGCTTGCGGCAATTCCGCCAAATCGGGCAGCTCCATGCCCTGCTCAATATCGTAGCTGTCCACGAAAGCAGCGCCGAGGAAAGCTTTATAGCTATCTGGATCAGCATCCGCAATCGCGGCAGGAATGACGTAGTTGTGCGTGAAGAAGGCGCTGCGCAGCCCCGTAAAGTCAACGGCTTGATAGATGCTGCGGCCGACAACCGCCTCGCCGCTCTCCAGCCGCAGCACATACGCTGTTTCCGGATAAGCGGCGCCATCCTTCTCGCCGCTTGCGGCCAGCTCAGCTGGAGCGTCATAGACGCAAAGCGGATGCAGCTGCTTTTTTACAAACTGCTGATCCAGCCCTTCGGACTTGGCTACCGTGTCATAACCTTCCGTCGCCCGAAAAATACCGCGGCGCTCCCGCGTATACAATTGCTGGCCAATGGTAGAGGTAGAATGCTTCACTATTCTCTTCTCCCCTCTATATAACCCAGCTTATACAGCAGCCATATAAATGGCTCATCAACGCGGATCGGGCTGACGACCGTCTCCATCTTCTGATTGACCGGATTGCTGCCGAGCGCCGATACCGCATAATAGGCTGTATCCTTAAAGTAAACGTCCATCGTCCCTTTAAACGGGCGGTCAACCTTCTCGATAAAGCGCCGCATTTCGCCATCAATGTTCTCAAACTCGGTTAAATTGAAATAATTGCGATGCACCATATTGTGAAAAATGTTGCTGTTCGACTTAATATATTCGCCTTCCTCATCCTTGAGCGCGTGCAGCATGTCGCTCTTCGTCAAGACGACGGCGGTTGGAATATCCGTCTTGCTATTATCCTGATACGCGATAAAATCCTTGAACATCGTCAGCACGACGTCCCTTGGCTCATCATATTGCGGAGCCCACTCGCCCGGCTTGTCGCCGTGGTTAATGCGCAGCTTCTCGCGGATAGAGCGGATTTGCAGCGGATCGACCATGAACAAAATGCCGGAGGAGTTTTTAATGTGCTGCCCATGCAGCCCCAAATAATCCTCCTCGACCATGCCCTCGCCCGCCACATCGAAAAACACCAGCGTCAGCGGCGGCTTGGACTCGTCACGGAAGACGAATTGAAAAATAAACGGCTCCTGCATTTTTTCCTTCTGCGTAGAAGCCAGCAGATCGCCGCGACCAAACAGCGGCTCCTCATAGTTCGTGCGGAACTTGCGGCTGATCTCCGCCGTAAGCGGCATGCACGCCGCGTTAAAATGATCGGCGGTCGTATTTTGCAGCGTATGTATGAGCGCTGTCATATACACCGATTTGCCGACCTGGGAAGCGCCAATAATCGAAATAATATTGCTTGGCACCTTGCCCGACGTCACCGGCAGCTCGTTATGGCATTTCGGACACAGCCTTCTGCGCGTCAGCTCGCCGTAGCGGTCGTTCAAGCCAATTAGCACCTCGCCTGCATACAGATGCTTCTCCTCCGGCACATCCTCGGGATGAATAACCGCCTCAATATCGTGGACAGAATCGAGCCCGAAGCGCTCTCTGTACCGATTCAGCTGCTCGTCCTCGCCCAGCGCATAATCCTCATCGTCCTCGCGGCTGTGCGTGGCACGAAATACGACATCTTCCGGCGCAAACTTGCTGAAGCAAAATGGGCATACAATATCATAAGAGCCTTGAAGCAGCTCTGCTTGCGGTTTTCTTTTTAAAAAGTCAAAAAAGCCCATGCCTTATCTCCCCTTCCTGCTGTCATTCCGGCACCAGTTCGTACAGCTGTGCGAAACGCGGGCCATCGGTGAAAAACACACGGACGAAGTCCTGCTTGCCGACCTCGATTGGCGGAAGCACATTCCGCCCGGAGGCGAAAGCAGCGGCAAATGGATACATCATGCCATCATCCTTGCTCGCTGGATAGCCCCCCGCCTTTTTCACATAACACAATACATCCTTGGCAATTGGCACCTCCGCCGTCACCTGAATGGAAACCGTCTTATAGCGCTGAAAAAATCCGGTCTTCTGCTTGACGGAATAGCGGATTTTCGCTCTGCCGGCGCTCACATCCAGCTCGCTCAGGCCATCGCTTTGCAGCCAGATGACTTTGCCATCCTCCGCTCCCTCTTCATAAATGTAGACGGTGAAGCGGTAGCGCCCGATGCCCTCCAGCCTCACATGATAGCCGTTGTTCGCCTTGTATTCGGCTCTTGTATATAGCTTTAATGATGCCAGCTCCGGCGTTCCTCTGAATGCCGCCTGCTCGGCCTCCGCCTTGCCGATGTAAACCGCCTCGACGCCGCTCGGCCACAGCCATTGCAGCGTGCAGCGGTCGCCATTCAGCGTATGGGATAAGCCGTTGATGCGCGGCGAATCGCCCTCTGCCTCCACAAATCGCATCTGTCAATCGCCCCCTAGCTGACTTCTAAAAGTGTGTTGAAAAAGAAACTATGCTGCATAAAAAGCTTGGCTTCCGATCGCCATTACTAATCCAAGGGTAAATGCTTATGCTTACGATGCTGCTTTCCTTCGGAAAGCTTTAAGCGAACGCTGCCGCTTCTCCAGCACAAGCTTTTTATTCCGCTACGCCTTTTTCTGGCACGCTTTTAAACTTAGCATCCTTCTAAAATCCATGGTTGCGGCTATCCTTTGATTTTCCGTCGCCGCTCGATGCTCCTCGCTCTCTCGGGACTGGAGCCCCGCGGCGCCTGTCGTTCACCGGCCGGCTGTTTTCTCTAATCGGCACGATCAAGGTGAATAAGGAGATCATAATCGCAAGCAGCGCAATCGCCATGAAGCGGGTGAACGAATCACTGAGAAAATGGCCGGACAGCCACGCTTCCAGCACGAGACCTGCCAGCAAGCCGCCAACTGCACCGCCAATGCCAAAGCTGCGCGCCAAATAGCGATTGTCGAAGAACAGCCCGATCGCCACGCCCAGCACACCGCCAATCAGCAGCATCGAGATGACGCGAACGATTTTGTAAAACGTTGCATCGGCCATCGGTCCCGTACGCTCGGTGACGAGCGTGCGATCATCGATCGTATCGTAGATCGTCTGGAATGCCGTTGATACCTCTGTCGCCTTCTGCACATCGTAATAAGCGCCGCCTGTCGACTCGGCAATGTTGCGCAGCAGGTCCGCCCCTCTCGAATCCACGAGGCTGAGGCCGACGGAATTAATCGCAATCTGCTGCTCCTTGTAGAGCGCCAGCTGTGGAGCCACATCGGATTCACTGAAGCCATCCGACAGCAAAATCACCATCGTTCCGCGCTTGCTGTCCGCCTTCGCCTCAATCGTCTTCAACGATTCCTCCAGCGCGGCGCTGAAATTCGTTCCGCCATCCGTAGGCACAAACGAATCAATCGCCGCGTTGATCGCTGCCTTATTGGCAGCCGAGTCTACGCTCGTAAACGGCAGCACCTGCTCTGCCAAATCGCTGAAGCCCACAATCGCGACGCGTTTGTCATTGTCCATCTGGTCAATAAGCTGCTTCGCCGCCACATAACGCTGGTTGTCCGGGTCCGTCTCCGCCATGCTGCCGGAGTTGTCGATGACAAGGACGATATCCTTCACCTGCTTTAAGCCGCCAATATTGAGGCCGTAAAAAAATTGCAGTCCCCAGCCCGCTGCAAAAAGCAGCACAAGCGTCGCCGGCACGAACAGCTTCCATGAAAGCCCTGTGTAGCGCTGGCGCCAGGAGGAGCCGTTCAAATGCGGATTGACCAGCTCTGCCACAAAGCAGCCGAGCCCGATAAATAATGCGAGTACGCCAAAATACAAGCCCATGAGAACCGAACGCGGCATATCGCCCGTCCACTGCGCAAGCATCAGTTCTCCGATGGCGTAGCCGATGAATCCCCCTATTAAGCTAAACAACAATAGTAGCAGGTTTATTTTTCGCTGCATGTGTATAGCATCCTCTCTTACATTCATTCGGCTTATTCCCTGCGCCCCGTTCTAACGCAGCTCCGGCAAGCCCGCCGGGTCCACGCCGTGGAACGCATAGCCGTTCTCTCTATATGTCTCGTAATACACCTTGCCGTTGCGATAATACAGCAGGTCTTCAAGATGGAAGCCGCCCATCAGGTTCAGCTTCTCCACACCGCTGCTGCGCTTCTCGTGAATGCAGCCAAGCTTGTAAATGCGCGACGTTTCGTCGACTCCAAGCGCATACTGCACAAACTCGCTGTCCGCGTCGCCGAACATATATTTTTCCTCGTAGCGGTGCTCATGCGTGTAGTCCAGCAGCCGAACGTTGATCGACGCGTTCTCCTCCAGCGTCCGGTAGAGGCGCTTGAACAAATCCTCTTTCGCCAGCGCCTGGCGGTTCGTATAGTCAATCGTCACATTCGCCCTGCGAAGCAGCTCCTCCTCGAACGTCTGGGCGAATGGCTCCGCCGTCAGCACATGCTTCAAGCATAGCTGGGCGAGCTTATTCACGTAAGCCTCATTGCCCTGCTCCAGCAGCTCCGCCGCCGAACCGAGATAACGCTCATCAAACCAGATGCCCGCTCCCCGCTTATCCTGCACATCCAGCACAATATCTGCCGTTACCCGAGCGTAATATTCAAAAATATTTTGCCCGATGTAATCGTCAGCGGTCTTGATGCTTTGCAGTGCTGTCAGCTTCATGACATCCGCCATATCGGCCATTTGCTTGACGCGCAGGCGATACAGCTCATGAAGCTGCTCCAGCTCATCTGCCAAGCGGCGATACAGGGAAAGCTCCAGCTCCAGCCGGAGCAGCTCCCACTTCTGGCCATACACCAGCTGAAAAAAAGCACGGATAAACGAACGCAAATTTTGCTTATCCATAAAAGGCAGCCGCTGAATGCGGACATCCTCCGCGCGCCCCGACTGCGTGCGCTCCAGCTCCTCGCGCGCCTGCTCCACCGCAATCGCCAGCTCTTTAATACGGCTGCGAACGCCAGCGAGTACACTGCCATCGTCGCCGCTTGGCTCCGTCCAAGCACATAGCTGGTAGAAGCTAATGTCCGCGCGCTCCCGTTCGAACTTGGCAACCGCACGGCGCATTTCCGGCGCCGCGCCAAATTCGGACAGCCGCTGCTGCGCCGTGCGGGCAAAATGATTATGGAAAAAGACAGCTGCCCCATCCCCGAACAGCGCCTCCTCCGCATCGCGCAGCGATAGCGGCTTCAACTGCTCATAACGGACACCAGAGGTCAGCAGTCCCGTCATGTCGGCAAGCTGCTCCTCGCTTGGCAGCAGCTGCGTCAGCATCGCATCGACCGAGGCCGGATCGAGGCCAAAGCAGGCAAGCTTCTCCCGCATGCTGAGCTCAGGCTCCTTCGCCAGCAGCTCGGATAGCTGCATGTGCAGATGGTACAGCACCGTCAGCGCAATCGAATAATTCGGGCGCTTCACCTTGGATAGCCCCGCTGAGACGAAGCCCTGCCTGCCTGACTCCGTACGCAGGCTGTTCTTAAACGTTGAGTTATTGTAGCCGCCGTAGGCAACACCCTCCTGCGCATCCTTGCGCTTGCGGTTTTTGAGCAGCTGTATGTGGCAAATAATATCATAGTTGTCACGAATGCCGTTAACGGCGGTCATGCCCTTCTCATTGCGATCCGACAGCACGTAAACGAGATCGAACAGCGGCGACGGCGGGTGAACGACCGGAATCGCCAGCCCGTCGCCCGTCACCTCAAGCAGCGCCGAAAACGTATAGTCCTGCCGCTGCATCCCTTCCAGCTCGCGCAGAAAGCTCACGCCAATAGCGCTGGCGTGAGCGAAGGTATCCATTTGCTCACGCTCGCTGATTAGCGTATAAAGATCCATCTGCACGGATTTGAACGATTGCTGAAAAATCGCCTGTGCCAGCAGGGAAATATCCGGCACCAGCGCATTCATCGGGTCATCGGCACGCGTGATAACCGCCAAATGCAGCCGATCAAAGGAAGCATACAGCCTGCCATAATCGGCAATTGTATCGCTGACCCCGCGAAGCGCGCGGTTCAGGTCAGCCAAATAGCCGGCATTGCCGCGGAAGGCTTCCCATAGCTCCTTGCGCCCCGCCTTATGGTCGCTGCCATAAGTCGATAAGCCGTCCAGCACGACCTCAGTCACCTTGGCGGCGCTCGCCGCCTGCCGTCCATTTCCGCCTGCATTGCCGCCTGCGTAGCTTCCGGCCGAAGCGCCTGTTGCTCCAGCAGCTGGCGCCTGACCGCCACTTCCGCTGGCTGAGCCGCCGCTCCTTGAAGTGGACGCGGCGTGAAAATAAATCACGCCAGCGCTGTTTTCCCATTTCGCCGCATTCATCTGAATCATCGGCTCAATGGCTTGCCCCGCCTCGTCGCCAATATACAAAAATACGGTCGGATAATGAATGATGCTCTGGTCGTCTCCATGACCGCTGAGCATTTGCTCGGCAGCCGCATAATCAGCTGCATACCGCTCCAGAAGCTCTCTCATAGGCCTACTTCAACTTTCTGCGTATGTCGTTTAGTTTGCTCGTCATTTGCTTGTAGAACTGGTACAAATCTTCTCCGTTCGCCAGCTCAATCCGCTCGTACTCCAGGCGGTCACGGGCGTCGAGGAATGCGCTGAACAGCTCATCCAGCTTATGAACGAGCAGCTTCGTATCCTCCGTTGCCGTCAAATCCGTCACCCGGCGCGATGCTTTGCGCAGCAGGGCGGCACGGTTTTTCTCATCCAGCCCCCGGAAGCTCTCGAACACCTCATGCTCCACGAAGCTGCTGCTCTTCATCAGATTGGCGAATGGCGCCCACGCCTCTTCCTCTGGGTCCCGGTCATAGACGTACAGCGCACCCTTCTTCACAATCGTTTCCGTATAAAGCGCCTCAATAAATTGATCCAGCCACTTCTCCTCATCCTGATGCAGGCTTAGCAGCTTCTCAAGCTCAAGAACCTTGTCGCTAATCGCATCATATTTCGCCAGCTCCTCGCGCACACGCGCCAGCAGCTCTGGGGAACGAATAAGGTTTTCCTGCGCCAAATCTTCATTCAGGCTGCCGAAAATATCCTTCACTCCATCCGGTGCCAAGCCTTCAGCCAGCAGGCGGCGAAGCTCAATGACAGCGCGCTTCACTTCGCCAAGATTCGGTTTAGCAGCAGCGGCCTCCATATTGTACGAGCTAAGCAGCGCTTGCAGCTGGAATGGCTGGGTGAACTGCACCGCATAACGACTGCTCATGCTGTTGTCGACGCCCTTCTCGCTAATAATCCGGTAGCCAAGCGCACGCTGGAATTCGGCACGCACGCGGGCATTATAGCCTTTCACCCTCGCATTGCTGTACGTATCGCCCCATGATTTCTCTGGAATTGGCGAAGGCAGATTCGTCCAGTTGACCTTCTCCGTCATCACGAGATGGCGGCCGACGCCTTCTTTATCAAGAATCGTCCGTTCATAGCTTTCCTCATACACCTTGAGCGGCGTATAGACGAACAGCGGCACGCCATTTTTCGTATTCAGCCAGAAAATCCGGTTTTTCACTTCACTCTCTTTAATGGTGAAATGCGATTTTCCTACCGCATTGCTCTGGTAATTGCGAATCCCCTTGAGTATGCTCGGCGCATGCTGCGGCACCGATACGAAGCCCCATGAAGGGAAATGCAAATTGCCTGAGCTATTGCTCAGATTGAACACGGCAACTGCCTCTTCATCCAGCTTTGTCGCAATAAAGCGCTCGACGAACTTCTCAATCGACTCGTCATTTCCATATTTCATCACGAGGAAATCTTCCATCGATCTCGTAATCAAATCGCCGAATTTATCAGTCAGGAAGTCGGAAATGGAATTGACGATATCAATGTCCTTCTCCTTCACCCACTGGTCGGAATGATCAAGCAGCCCCTGCGAGAAGTCGCGAATGAGATCATCGACATCCTTCTTCTCCATAATGCGGGCGATCACATCAGAAATGTCCGGCACGCCGACCAAGTTCCAATAGTAGGTTTTGTTGCCCTTGTGATCGGCTTGCTCGTCGCCATTGATCAGAATATCGCCATTTTTCGCGAAAATGCCGTTCAGTACGTTCAGCACCTCGGTAAATACGCTGTAGAAGCGATTGTTCTCGTTGTTCAGCAGCTGATACAGATCCTCGTAGAACTCGATCATTTGCTCGGTACGCTCTACATCGGCGCGCAGCCAATATTCATTGATTTTAGCTTCGATGTAGCTGTTTTTCTTCTTGTCCTTGGACACGAAGGCGCTCTTCGCATCGCCCATCCGCTCTTCCGCTTGAATGCTGGCCGACTCAATGTCGCGCGGCAGGCGCAGCAGCGTTTCGCGCAGCACTTCAATGTAGGAAAGCAGCATTTTCAGCAGGCAGAAGCCTTTCTCGGTGTGCAGCAGGCGGGATACGTAAAACGGTCCCTGCTCTGGATGCAGGAAGGTACGGCGGATTTGGTCGGTGAACTGGCCGACGATTTCTCCTGGCAGCTGCTTTTTCGCCTTCACATATTCCTCGCGGGCACGCGTAAGGAATGTCTGCTCCAGCTCGGTATCCATGTTGACCACCTGCATTTTCACCACATTGCTGTAGTTCAGGCGCTCACTGTTCTCAAAGCCCGGAAGCGGCTCAGGCACACGCGACTCGAACGTCTTGATCATCGTATCGAGATCAATGCCAAGCTTGCGGGCGAATTTCTCCACATCGTCCTGAGTTGGCGCTTTGTGGAACATTTTATCCATTTTGCTAAACAGGCGATACGCCAAAAAGGTCGTCATTTCCTCAATCGGCAGTACAGCCGACGAAGCGCCAATAATGTTGTAATCGTAGTTCGCCGGATACTGCTTGTTCATTTGCGCAATATTCGTGCGGATGTTGCTGATATAGTCATGAATGGCGAATTCCTCGCCAGACTGCTTATCCTCGCTCGCCATAAAGTTCGTAATATTTTCCGCTGTCACGTTCATGCAGTAGTCATAAGCGTTCTCCAGCAGCTTGCCCTCCGTGTTCGTCGCCGAAATCAGATGGCAAAGGTTAAACGGCGGAAGCGGCGAATTGACGCTGAGAATGCTGCCGTACTGCTGCTTAAAGCGCTCGCCGCGGGCATCAACATTCATCCAGTAGTCGAGCTCTTTAAGCGCGGCATAGCCATTTTTCTTAATATATTCTCTCGTATGCTCGCTTAAGCTTTTGTTCGCGAGATTAATATCCGGCGTAAAAAGGTACCCCAGCGTGTTGACGCGGTCAACGCCCGCCGAGCCATGATCGCGCTCAATAATACCGCGCACAATATACGAAATATCAAGGAAGCAGCCGCTGCCCGTACCACCGGATAGACCGGTAAGCAGGAATACCATCAGCTTTTTGCTTGTGCCGACGGAAAGCGTCTTAATTTTTTTATCGATGCTTTGCACAACCTGGTTGATTTTCGTAAAAAGCAGCAGACGCCCAGCTTGGCGTACGCCTGCCGCGCCGTTCATGCCATCGGTAATGCTCAGCTCTGGCGATAGCCAGTCGGTGATGTACGGCTCCAAAATGCTGCGGTTTTGCAGCAGCCCGCCGACTTCGGCATTGGAAAGCAGCACAAACTCATTGATTGGGTCGAGGCCAATGCCTTTATATTTTTTGTTGCGGTCCTGTTCATTGGTCTCAAAAGCTAGAAATTCGACGTTATTAGGCTTTTCCAGCTTGCGTTTGGACAAAGGATCTTCGGGCAGCTTAAAGCGTCGGTTAATTTGATATTTCAGGCGCAGCAGCGCATCGATGCCGGTGCCGCCGAGTCCAATGATGAGTATAGGATTATCGATCGTATCGACGCGAATTTTCTCACTAACGATACCTCCGCCTAATGAAACGTCTAGCTGCTGGATATGTTCTCTAACAATCGGCTTCATTCGTTCTACCTCCAAATGGTATGAATCATTGCTCTATACTTGTTAGAAGAATGGTGAGAAAGAAGCTGCATTGCATGAAAAGATTGGCTTCCGATCGCCATTACCCTTGAATTTCTCTGAATTAATCCCTTAGGGGGAAATTCAAGGGTAAAAGCATATGCTTACGAAGCTGCTTTCCTACGGAAAGCTTTAAGCGAGCGCTAACGCTTCTACAGTCCAATCTTTTCATTCCATTCCGCTTTTCTCACCATACTTCTAACCCTATATTGCTGCAAAAGTTTATCTACAATAGACGACCGCAAGGCCCCCTACCCCTCGCAAATCCCCTAATATTTTTTCTCCATGCTCCTTATGACAGAGGCCTGCGACTTGCACAAAGAAAGACTTGGCGGACACAGCAGACGCTATTTCAACTGAATTATGGGTTTGGCATAAGCAGCGGACTCAGGAGTCGCTATTGTGCTGCAAATGGCTGTTTTGACGGAATAATGGGTAGGATAACGGCTTTCCAGTCCGCTTGCCCCCTGAAATCGCATTAAAAACCAAAATAGCGGAATCTCAGTCCTTCAAAAAAGGAGTACGTGTCTTGAGCGACACGATCTCGGCTATAATCTCAGCAGGCCGACTCCAGACTGCTTACACTCCCTAGTTCTTGCACTTCATCTTTCATCTTTCATCTTTCATCTTTCATCTTTCATCATTCATCTTGCATCTTTCATCTTGCATCTTGCATCATTCATCTTGCATCTTGCATCATTCATCTTGCATCTTTATATCTTTTAGGTTCACGGGGTGTCCTCCCCCGCTAGAACCCCCATGGTTTTAATGTTCTTTAAAACCCTTGCGGTGAAAGGGGAGCGCAGCGAAGTGAAAGGTTTGAGCTGGAGAAGCGGAGCGTTCGTTTTTGCCCTTGGAATTGTACCGCTGAGCGGTTTATTCAACAATTCCAAGGGCAATGGCGATCGTAAGCCAAACCTTTCACGCCGCGCAGCTCCACTTTTCACCCTCCCATCCGTTTTACGAACCCTAAAACCATCTAAACAATATATTCGATAAAAATCGTCTTATCGATCTGCTGCAAAGGAATCGTCAACCGCTCCCCGCTCTTGACCTCCAGACCGCCGCTGGCATCCACCGCACGCCCGGACTTCTCCACCGTGCACGGCGTGCCATTGCGAAGGACTAGGCGGTCGCTGTTGCCCGGCACGAAGATGAGCTTCTCCGTCTCCTTCAGCTCCGGTGCCAGCTGCAGCAGCTGATGCAGCGAGAATTTGCCCCGGAAGGCGTTCAGCTTCTTATACTGCGGGAACGTCTTGTCGCCCGTATTTTCATCGCGAATCTCGATGACCATCTGGCCGACAAAGCCGCGCCGCGCCTGCTTCAGGTAACGCATGATGAAAAAGGCAGCGGCCAGCAGCGCAATCAGCACAAGCGCTCCAATAATGACCGGAATGAGCGGGAATGGCTTATCGCTTTCCGCCGCAGTCCCAGTGCCTGTGCCCGCCGAAGCGCCGCCTTTAGCACTAATTTTTACGACAGCTGTTTCACGATAGAAGCTTGCCTCTTCCGCGCGAACCTTGAGCTCATAATCATGTTTGTCCGCCACCTTATAAGTGCCTTCGAAATGATCGCCCGCATTGTTCAGCTGAACTTCCTCTGTAGTACCCGTATCCAAATCATTGACGTACAGAACCGCCTTCATGTTGCGGTATTGCTCCTGATCGCTCAGCTTATTCCCTCCGCTTACCAGATAAGCGTTAATCGGGATGCTGTCCCCTTTGCTGTATGACGAGCTTGGCAGCTTATCCATCTCTAGCGCCAAATCATAGTTGAAAATAAGATTGATATCGATTTTGTCGCGATCCGCGCCCTTCACTTGAAGCGTCCAATCACCCTCCTCCGGCTTCAACAGCTTCATTAAGGAGTACGTTTTGGACGTCGAGAGCAGCACCTGATCGCTCGGAATAGCTATTTTGTTGCCGGATGGATCAATCAGCCTCGCCTCTACCTGCTTGGAGGACATAATGGATATATTCGCTTCGAGCACGTTGCTGTTCGGCACTGTGATTTTGACATCCTGAAAGTTGCCATCAGCTGTAAAAGAATCGACAGGCACAACATTCAGCTGCAAATGGCTGGCGAAAATTTCGCTTAGAATTTGCGGCAGGTCAGCCGCTGTATTCGTGGAAAACGACTTGCCGCCCGTTTGCTGCGACACGCTCTCAAGCGCCGCTTTATTCAGCTTGCCATCGGCATTCAGCCCAATCGTATAGACCGGATAACCTTTGCTGGTCGCTTCCTTGAGCGCAGCAGCCATATCTGCATCCGAATCAGCCTGCGTACGGCCCGACTTCGAATTAAAATCATTGTTGCCGTCCGCCAGCACGATGATCAGCGGCTCATGATCGGGGTCGGCCCCGTCATTCAAAATTTGCACCGCCTCTTTCACGCCGACAGCGATGTCGGTATAAGCGCCTCTTTTGAGCTGGTCAATGAATTGCTTGAGGTTCGTTTTATCGGCATCCGAGCTAATTTCGAGCAGTGCCTTCTCCCGCTGAATTTGATCGGTATAAGATACGATGCCCACCTGGTCGCCCTTCTCGGACAGCATGTCGATGAACATCTTCATCGCCTCGTTGCCGATCCCGCCCGGATCGCTCGTGCTCATCGACTGGCTGACATCCAGTACTAGAACGGCGTCGATCTGCGAGCTCTGCGCGGCTGCATGTGCAGGAGCGGGAGCAAACCCGGCTAATGGTAGCAGCGTTATAAGAAATAACATGGTGAGGTAACGATATATTTGAATCATCTTTTGGCTCCTTCTCCACAAATTAAGCATATTGGTCCTTGTTGTCTTAATAATGATATACTGTCAGTATACCTGATAGAATCGCTTAAATCACTTCAAGCATAAGAGAGGACTCGCGCTTATGGTTACATACGTATGTCTGGGAATATTGTTTCTTTTCGTCTTGCTCCGGGGTCTCCACTACTACAACCAGCGTAAAAAAGCACCTACGCCAGAGCAGCTTGATCAGCTTGCCTTAGCTATCTTTAAGAACAGCGATCGGGGGAACTCTTGATGAAAAAGATACCCGTGCAGCTGAATCCCTACATTAAAACACGACAAGCTTATGAAAAGCTTAAAATTTGCCGCAGCTGCGGCCGCTTCACGATACTGGGTGATAAAATATGCCCCTCCTGCGGAAAATCTTCCCTCATTAAATTGGAGAAAAAGGCGTCGTCGCTGCAACGAAGAGGTTTCGTAAAGGAAACTATTCTCATCCTTGCCCTTGTTGCCGCTGGAATATTCTTTTCAGAGTCGACTTTGCAGACGAGTCTTTGCGCCGCTGGCGGCGTTACGGCGCTCATCCTTCTATGGATGCTTCGCCGCAACACCAGCGCGGAACGGCGCAGCTACCAGTTAGGGAAGCTGCTGCAGCGCGAATCGTTTAAGCTCGTTGACGGACTGCGGCTCGACCGCGAAGCCGCAATCGAGGTGTTCCACAACGACGAGAAGCAGCAAGCCTATGAAATGCTGCGCGAGATCGGCACGCTCGTCCGTACGGACCAAATTAAGGTAGAGCAAATTTTGCTGCTGCAATCGTTCGTACTGCGCAATGATATGGATCTGATGCTGGAGCCGCTGCTGCTCGACCATTTCAATCCGGACCTTGTCCAGTATATAGGCGAGCTAACCAAGCTCAAACGGGGACTGCTGAAGGAGAAGGCGTTCCGCTACGCCCTTATTCATGAAGCGCAAATTTTGCGCATGAAGGACGGCGAGCAAATTCTCGTCGGCATTGCCGGAGCAGCCGTGCGCTTGAAGCGCTACGTCATTTTATACCCGCATCTGGTTATGCGCTATGCGCGCAAGCTGCCGAAGGACCGTTTCCTGCGGCTCTACAATGTCATTCGCCATAACCCGCAGCATAACTGGGGAGCGCTTGGCACAGAGGTTTTCGAAATCTATAATGAAAAGTACAAATGGGACACTCAATTTCAATAGAACGGTGCGTTGCAGCTGGACTAAAGCTGGAAAAACTTCCTTTTCTCTATACTACCTATTTTTAGGTGAAAAGAATAGCGCAAACCAAGCTTTTGCTGTCGAAAAACAGCTCTCCTCGTACGTTTGGATGCCCTAATGGCATAGGACTTGCCCAATTGCGGGAGAAAGCGCGCTGGCTCGCGCGACAGGGGCATTTTTCGGCAGTTTCACACTAGTTTTAGCGATTCGACACTACCTTTGTCACCCTAGCAGGGAGTACCTTGTCCACCACGAATACTTTACATCAAAGACGAATGAAACGAGGTGCTCGCTAATGAATCTGTTAAAAACGAAAGATGCTGCCAGACAGCTAGCTGTGAGCGAAACGACGATCAGACGCTGGGTTGCCCTTTTCCCTGCCTCCTTTAGCAAGGATATGTTCGGTCATTATATTTTCGATGAACCCGCTTTAGAGAAGCTGCAAAGCGTAAAGACGAAGCTTGAGGCGGGCGAGCTGCTTCATGAGATGACCTTGCCTGAGCTAGCTCAAACGGTTGAGGTCACGGGGCTGCAGCAAATGGCTGCCGGGGCTGCTGGCGTCGGGGCTGTTGGTGCCGCCATTCCCTTCCCCGCTTTCAGCCCGGAAGAAACGAAGAGCAAAATCGAATCCGCTTGGGATTTCAAAAATCCGCAGGAAGAGCTGGCAGAGCGCCTGGAGCGAATAGAAGGAACGCTGGCGCGCAAAGCGGACGAGGTCATTGGCGTGCAGCTGCTTCATCACCGCGAGGAGCTGGAGGAAATCCGCCAGACGCTCAATCAATTGGCGGCTTCCCTGTCGAGCATGCAGGAGCGTAATAAGCAGCTGTCGTCGCTCGTATCCGTGCAGCCTGCCGCAGGAGGCATGGAGCGCAAGCCGCATAAAAAAAGAGCGCTCTTCCGCCTGCCCTTCTCCTTCTTCTGAAAGCGGCGCCCGTCCGCCAATTCCTAAATTTAAAAAAAGCCAAGCCACCCTCTCCCATTGTCCAGGAAGAGAATAGCTTGGCTTTCATTTTTGTATGGCCTGGCTTTGTATGTGGCCTGACTCTGGGACTACAGCGTATTGACGAATCGCTCCAGCTCATTGGCTACCGCAAACAGGCTGGCCCGATTTTCAAATTCATCCCTCGTCTGCGGCAAAGGCAGCAGCTTATGATATTCGCGAACACCGCGCAGCATTTCATAAAAGTAATCGTAACGGTCTTCTCTCGAAGACTCAGCCTCGCCAACGTAGGCGCTGAGCAGCTCCATACATTCGCCAATCCGTTCGCCTTGCTCCAGCTGCGACGTAATTTGCGAAACAAGCGGCAGCAGACGCTCGAGCAGATCATATTGCTTGCGCTTCTGCTCAAAATATTGACGATAGCTCGGCCCCTTCTTGAGCGGCCTGTAATTTTCCGCATCCAGCTGGGCGATCTGGCTAGCCTTCCGCAGCACCGATTCCAGCTGCAACAGCTCATTGCCGTCCCACAGTGTATACCCCTTCTTCAAATACAAGGCATATTCCTTGAGAATAACGGCAATATAACGCTCTGTCTCCTGCTTGTAGCGGGTCATTTCCTTATCAATACTCGGCATGTAGCTGTTTACCAGCAGCGCAACGCCAAGGCCGATTACGACGACGAACAGCTCATTGAGCAAAAAAGAAACCTCGACCTTGCCATGGACAAATACATGCATCATAATAACCGCACTGCTGGCTATGCCCTCATGAATGCGCAGCTTCACGCAAAACGGAATAAATAGCAGCAGAACGACCAAGAAGGCATACGCATGGTAGCCGAGCAATTGAAACATGAGCATGGAGAAAAGCATGCCCGTCATACAGGCAAGAAAGCGGCTGATGGCCGCTTGATTCGACTGGCGGCGGGACCGCTGAATGCACAGCAGCGTCAAAATGCCCGCTGCCGTAAAGTTTTCCAGCTGCAAATAATGGGCGATTAAGATCGACAGGCTGACGCCAACTGCCGTCTTAATCGTCCGAAAACCGATTTTAATGACTTTCACCTGATTTCATTCCAGTTGTAGTGTATGCTCGAATCATAGCATACATCCGCAAATGTAGTAAAATCGCCCTTTGCTATCGGTTTATTGCTGATACGAGATGACTTTTTTAATAAATCCATGCATTTCCAAGCCCGTTGCGTTCATCTGTTCAATAATCTCCATGAGATTGCTGACCAGCTTCGCTTGCTCTTGGGAAGATGAAGTAATTTCAGCAATTTCCGTCTCCATAAGCTTTATTGACTCCTGCACCAGCTTGAGCGACTGCTCAATTTGGGTAGTCGCCCCTTTCGTATCCACGGACAGCTTGCGAATTTCCGACGCCACTACGCCAAAGCCTGCTCCCGCTTCGCCTACACGCGCTGCTTCAATCGCCGCATTGAGCCCAAGCAAGTTGGTTTGCTCTGAGATTTCGCGGATAAAGCCTGCGACTTTATTGACATCGCGCGACTTTTCGACCGCTTCCTTCGTATTAACTAAAATTTCCTCGGATGTCGAGTTCAGCTGCTCCGAATGGGCAGCCAGATGCTGAACACCATCAAGCAATTTGCCATTAAAATGCTCCGTCTTATCCATGAGCTGTTCAAGCAGCTCTTGATTATCCATTTTGTAGGTGACGCATAAGCAAGCCTGCATTTCGCCCTGTTCATTTTTTATAGGCAGAAATAAGCAATCAAGCGGTACACCCGTTATTTCCTTCGGAATATGGGCTACCGTCTTCTCGTTGCCATTGTTCAAATCCTTATAGTTCTGATTAATCTCCAGCAAAGGGTCACCGGATTTATAGCCAAGCTTGAATGGGTCCTCTGTATCAAAATAAACAAAGGTTTTCTCATCAATGATGGATAATGAAACATTTTCACGAATCATTTGTCGAATGAAAGGCATGGCTTCAATCAGAGCTTGAACGGTAGTCATAGTTTCCCATTTCCCCTTTATTAAAAACGTTATACTATAATATCGACAGCAAGGTTAATTTTATGGAGTGTTAATTCACAATAATTCTAGCGTACTATTTTATGAAGGACTTCTAATTTGAAATAAGGGAAGGCCGAATAAAAAAAAGACATAGCGCTTCACTAAAGAAGCCCATGTCTTTATATTCATTACACTTCCAAAACCTCAACCTTAACCCACTTCTCCGTCGCATGGCTTTTCAAAATAGCATCCGTCGTGCTCATTGAAATATGCCCGTCCAAAAACGTTGCGAAAGTCGGTTCTTCGCCGCTTAGATGCTTGCCGTCGCGAATGTACGCATAGAAATGCTGCATCATGTTCTTGATGGCATCCGGCCAGCCTTCATTATGGCCCCCCGGATGATGAATCGAGGAACGGGCGTCTGCCGCGAAAAGCGCCGGATCAGCCATCAGTACCTCATTCGCCTTGTCCCGGTAGCCAATCCACAGTTTTTCTGCCTCCTCCTGGTTCCAGAAGGTCGATTTCTCCGTGCCATTCAGCTCAAAGCTGAGGCGGTTTTTGCGTCCCGCGCTCACTTGCGAAACCGTGAAGGCCCCCTTCGTTCCGTCGGTAAAACGGAGCAGCACGGTCGCATAGTCTTCCGTATCAATCGCTACATCTTCATATTCCGCGTTATCTCCCTGCTTCTGGTACGTTTCGGAGGCTTGCTTTGCCTTCTTCCGTACCGGATGCACGGTCGAGAAATCAGCGAATACCGCGTCTATCTTTTTCCCTGTGACATATTTAATTAAATCGCACCAATGCGAGCCTATATCCGCAATCGCTCTGGATTTGCCGCCGATCTCCGACGACATCCGCCAGTTATAATCGGTTTCGTACAGCAGCCAATCCTGCAAGTAGCTGCCGTGAACCAAATTGACTTTGCCTAAATCGCCGTCCCTTACCATCGATGCAAGCTGTTGAATGATTGGAAACTGACGATAATTGAAATTAATGCCGTGGACGATGCCTTTTTCCTTCGCGAGCCGCAGCAGCTCTACCGATTCCTCGCTTGAAATGGCCAGCGGTTTTTCCGACAGCACATGCTTGCCCGCTTCAATGGCTTCCTTCGTAATCTGGTAATGCAAATGGTTCGGCGTACAGTTATGAATCGCCTGAATATCGGGATTTTTCAGCATGTCCCGGTAATCGCCATAAGCGAGCGGCACACCCAGCTCCCGTGCCTTTTTGTCCGATGAGCTCTGGTCCGAGCCGGAAACCGCTACTACCTCTACAAAACCAAGCCTTCGGCAGGCCTCAATATGCGCAGGGCCAATAAATCCGGCTCCAATTACGCCTACTTTTATTTTTTCCACTTTCTTCACCAACCCGTTAGTCTAATGGAAGAAGCTTAATTTCTGGTAAGCGCTTTCGCTATCCTAATCATGATTCCCTTTCAGTGTAGCGCTCGCCTCGCCTTTCGTCAACGTGCACCCAGCAGAGCATCTGTACCGATTCATTCCAACAACATAAAAAAACAGCTGCCGGGAAAAATCCCGAACAGCTGTCTTTAATCCCTTGCGGGCATTTAGTCCGTTTTAAAGCCTACAGCTTTACAACGTTCTCGGCTTGCGGTCCACGGTTACCTTGAACCACGTTGAATTCAACTTGTTGACCTTCGTCCAAAGTTTTGAATCCGTCGCCAGTGATTGCACTGAAATGTACGAATACATCGTTTCCGCCTTCAACTTCGATGAAACCAAAGCCTTTTTCAGCGTTAAACCATTTAACTGTTCCTGTTTGCATAAGAGCACCTCCTTCTTTATAAAACATGACCCCTTTATTTTGTTAAAAATAAAAAAATCACATATGGTAGCAGGCTATAACCTCAAAAACCATAACCTTCTATCATATGTGAGTTCAGGTCTAATTTTTATTATCCTTATCATAACACAACTGTTTAGAAAACACCAGCGCAAATGTAAGCGATTAAAATAAAGCGCGGAAACGGCCGCTTTATTCGGCTTTTTCCCGGCTCTCTTGGTCATGAATATGCCGCTTCATCAATAAGATAGTTCCATGCTGTACCAGTCAAACGAGGACTGATTGCTTCCATCAAATAAATAAAGGAGATTAGTAAAAATGAAGCGACTGCTCTTATCCTACCCGCTAAGTGTGCATACTCCTGTGTATAAGGATAATCCCCCTGTTGAGATCGTTCAGCAGTTCAGCATCCAAAAAGGCGATCTGTTTAATCAATTTATGATAAAAACGATTAATCATAGCGGTACCCACATCGACGGCCCCTGGCACTTCAATCCGCAAGGCAAAAAGCTGAGCGAAATTCCAATAGACAATTTTGTGTTTCATCATGTGACTGTCCTCGATATTCCAAAAACCGATGACGAGCTGATTACTAAAGCAGATCTTGAGCCCTTTGCCCATCAGATCGCTGGCACAGACTTGCTGCTCATACGCACAGGGTTCGGAAAAATCCGAGCTTCCGACCCTGCTCGCTACGGCAATCATAATCCGGGCTTCTCAGCTTCTGCTGCTAATTACTTAATGGTATTTGATTCCTTGCGAGCCGTAGGCATGGATTTCATTTCCTCTGCCTCACCGCAGCATATGGATGAAGGCATCGCTTTTCACCAAACCATGCTTGGAAAAGACCGGGTGGATGGACGGTTCATCCTGCTGATCGAGGATATGAACTTAAATCATAACTTGTCCAATGTGAACATCGTTTACGCGGTGCCTTTGTTTATTGAAGGAGTCGACAGCAGTCCTGCTACGGTTTTCGCAGAGAAACGCTATTAAACTCCTTCGTCACGTCCTCTGCAAAGCTGCTGATCGTATCAATAACCAATGAAATTGGGGAGTCTCCTAACGGGTATTCACTCTATATCGGTCCCTTTTGGGAAAATGATTCGTTTTCTCTAATTTTACAAATACATTTAACGATCATATGCGGCCTGGGCTTTAATGACCAGGCCGTGTTTATATTTGCAGACTCGCCATTGGCATGTCTAAAAATACGACAAAAAAAGACCGCTGGACACTGCCCAGCGGTCTTCAGGAACCATATTCCACTTGCCTGCATATCTTTTGATGCATACACGTTTGTTTTCACTAAGCTTAGCTTTTCATCGAATTGAGCTGCGATTCGCCTTGATACAGCTCCTTGAGCATGCTTTGATAAAAGTTGTGCTCTTGCCCGCTCAAGCCTTCCCGGTTATTTTTAAGGATGAATGAGTTCAGGTGTCGTTTCAGAATTTCGTTTCGGCGTCCCAACATCTTCTTGTAAGTCAAGTGAGTAACCTCCATTTTGTTCTCCCAGGCGATTGGGTTTCTTTAAGTATAGCGGACTTTGCCCCTTGTATAAAATCCGGTCAGACCGCCTCAGTCCGGATAATTGGGGCTCAGCCACTCTCTCACAGGCTCATGGGAAGCATCCAGAAACATCCTGCCATATTCTCCCGATAACGTACCAACCCACCTCAAGCAGCCTGCATGGCCTGCCCACGAAAGCTCGACTATGTTTCAGGAGAAATCAGGGAAATCGCATACAATTTGAAATAAGACGCTGGATTGTCTATAGTTAAGGCAGAGAAACTGGCGTAAACGACTTTCGCCGTCCTTTGGCGGCAAAGCTAACGTTTCGCGGTGAAATATGAGCCCATTATAAGTGTGGCACTTATAAAAGCTTATATTTTTAAAAATTGCAAGTACGTTGCGTAAGGAGGCCGTGATGAAGTCGTTTTTGTTACGATGGTGGCATGTATTGGGTGTTTCAACCATTTATATACAAGGGTTGATTTATTTATGGATTGGGAGAAATGCAGGTGCCATTGAAACCGTCCATTATAATTATTATTGGATTGACGTGAAAATCCCTTTCCTCTCCTGGTTCGTCTTTCCTTATATGAGCTGGATGCCTGTCATGTATTTGGCGTTTATCTACTTTGCAATTGTTGACCGCAAAATCTATTGGCGTGTTCTAGCTGCCTACAATATTGCCGTAATGGGCTGCAATGTGATTTTCCTCATGTTCGCTACGTATGTGCCGCGTCCCGACATTGAACCAAGCAATTTGGCTCTGACGCTGGTGCAATTTATTTATAATAATGATGCTCCGCTGAATTGCTTCCCAAGCGTGCATTGCCTCACCAGTTATTTGCTGTTCATTACGATCAACCGCGATCTTAAGCTAAGCAACGTTTCCCGGATCTCTTGGAGCGTGCTCATGTGGCTGATTATAGCCTCTACCGTATTCATTAAGCAGCACTCCCTGCTCGATGTCGTTGGCGGCATTCTCGTCGCCGAGGTTACGTATCAGCTCGTTCGCCTGGCAGCTAACCGCTTCTATGTGCGCAAGAAGCAATACGTCAGCAGCAAGGCGATGTGATAGGGCAGAAGTTAAACAAAGAAGACTCCATAACCACTATAAAAGTGGAGCTGGAGTCTTCTTTTCTTACGATGAAGCCTCTGCAAGGCTATCCAATGACGTTCGCGAACGATATCGGGGATGCTCAGGGAGCATGGCGGCAAGCAGTTTTTTCACGGCCCTGTGAGTGGATGCGAAAACTTGATCCTTATCGTCGCACATCTCGATCACCTGCCCATGCTCCATCACCGCCAGCTTATCCGATATCGAATAGGCCGCTTTAATATCATGCGTAATAAACACATACGAAAGCCCAAAATCCGCCCTCAGCTCGCTTAGCAAACTCAAAATATGCGTTTGATTCACCATATCAAGGCTGCTGACCGATTCGTCCAATACAATGAGCTTTGGCTTTAATGCAATCGCTCTAGCAATATTAATGCGCTGCAGCTGGCCTCCGCTAAATTGATTCGGGTATTTCCGCATATCTTCCGGCTTCAGGCCGACCCGTTCGAGCAGCCCGCCAATCATTCGTTTTTGCTCCTGTACGGACAACCGCTCATAGTTCTCCAATGGCTCGCCAATGATCTGCTCCGCTGTCGCACGCGGGTTGACCGATGAATAGCAGTCCTGAAACACCACTTGCAAATCCCGACGCAATGATCTGCGGGTAGCTGCATCCGCCCGGTAAAGATCATGCCCCTGAAAAAGAATTTGCCCGGCTTGCGGCTTTTCCAATCCGAGAATCACTTTGCCTAATGTGCTTTTTCCCGCACCGCTCGTCCCGAGCAGACCGAGGCATTCGCCTTCCTCCAGAGCAAGAGAGACGCCTGAGAGCACGGGGGCACGCTTAGCAGAACGCCATAGCAGCCTCGTCTCACCATAGGTGTGGGTGACTTCCTTTACCTGCAGCAGCATACGCTACCCCCTGTTTTCAAAATATCCGCTTAGATGGTCAGGCAGCTTTGGTCTGGCATTCAGCAGCTTTTTCGTATACGGATGCTGCGGATGATCAAACAATTGAAACACATCTGCCTTTTCTACGATTCGTCCCTGCTGCATCACCGCAACCTCATCGGCCAATTCAGAGATGACCCCTAAGTCATGGGAAATGAGCAAAATCGACGTGCCATGCTCCACACGAAGGCGATCCAGCTCTCTCAGCACCTGCAATTGGTTCACGACATCCAGCGCCGTAGTCGGTTCATCGGCAATGACGACAGCGGGACGCAGACACATGCATATCGCAATCATAACCCTTTGCAGCATGCCGCCGCTGAGCTGGAAAGGATAAAGTTTCAACAGCTTCGCGGGATCGGGCAAGTTCATCGCCTCCATCGCGGTGACAGCCAGCTCGACAGCTTGTTTTTTCGTAAGGGCGGTATGTGTACGAATCGTTTCAATGAAAGGTACGCCAATCGAATATACCGGCGTAAAAGCATTCATTGGATTTTGCATAATGAAAGAAATTTCTTTGCCGCGTATTTGCCTCATGTCCTCCGCCTTCAGGCCATTCAGCTCGCGGCCATTCAATTGAATGCTGCCTTCGACAGTCGTATGCTTCGGGTCCAGAAGCTGCAGCAGGGAATTGCAGGTAACCGACTTGCCGCTGCCGCTCTCGCCCACAAGGCCAAGCACACGGCCGCGCCCAATATCAAAATGAATATCCTCGATCAGGGAAAGCATCCCTTGCTCCGACTTTACTTTCACATGCAGGCCGCTTACTTGCAGCACCTTGCGAGATTTTTCCAACATGGGCCTCATTCCTATTCACATCCGTCGTTTTACCCCAAATCGCTCCGACAACGCTTCACCTAATATGTTGAACGTTATAACCACGAACAAAATCATCAAGCCTGGATATAACATCAATTCCGGATGGCTGCGAATAAAGGCTTTGCCTTCATGAATCATCGCCCCCCATTCCGGAGTCGGCGGCTGAATGCCGAGGCCTAGAAACGATAATGCCGAAATATCCATAATTGCCCAGCCCATTTCAAGTGTTCCCATGACCAAAATAGGAGGAAGCACATTCGGAATAATATGCCGTCTAATAATTTTCCACTCGGAGGAGCCGCTGATTCGAGCGGCGGTAATAAACTGGCGTTCCTTTAGGCTGATAACCATGCCGCGGAACATGCGGGCGTAATACACCCATTGCACCAGCATGAGCGCCAGCACAACCTGCATCAGCCCCGGTCCAAAAATGCCGACCATGCCTAAAACGAGCACGAGGTTCGGAATTGTCATAACCGCTTCGCAAAAACGCATCAGGCAGGCATCCAGCCAGCCCCCTCTGTACCCAGCAATGGTGCCAATAACTAAGCCGATCCCCAGAGAGGCAATAAAAATCAAGAAAGCCAGACCAAGTGAAATACGGGCGCCATAGAGCAAGCGCGATAAAGTATCGCGCCCTAAATGGTCGGTGCCGAGCCAATGCTCCGCCGAAGGCGGCTGCAGCTTAAGCGCCAAATTGACTTTAATAGGGTCATGTGGCGAAATCCATGGAGCTATAAGGGTCACAATAGCAAAAACGAATAAAATGGCCGTGCATATGGCAATCGCTTTCTGGCCCCTCAGGACGGTGCGTAGTCTCGCAATCACTGGTCGGTTCTTCCTTTCAGGGAAATTCGGGGATCCATATAAAGCTGTACCAAATCAACGATTAAGTTGCAGATAATGAACAAGCAAGCCGCGAGGAACACATAACACTGAATAACCGGGATATCCCGATTGAATATCGCATCGACAAAATATCGGCCGAACCCCGGCCACGAAAATACCTGCTCCACGATAATCGTCCCGGTCAGCAATTTGCCAAAGTTCATGCCAAGGCCTGTAATGACGGGCGAAATGGCGATTTTCAGCACATGCTTGACCATAATAATCCGCTGCTTAATTCCTCGCGTCCTCGCATACAGAACATACGACTCCTGCAGCTGCTCCAGCACACTCGCACGCAGCAGCCGGGTATAGATAGCGATAAGGGCGAGTGACAGGGTCAGCGTCGGAAGCACGAGATTTTCCCACGAGCCCTTGCCTTCCACAGGAAGCAAATCCAGCTTGACGGCGAAAAAGAACATCAATAAATAACCGAGCCAAAACTGCGGAATGGACGCCCCGAAATACGAGAGCCCTCTGCTGAAATGATCAATCGGGCTGTTCTTATAAATGGCCGACAAAAAGCCAAGCGGGATGCTGACGAGCATCGCAAACAAAATGCTGCTGACGGCGAGCTGCACCGTCGCGGGCATTTTCGATACGACGTCCTCCCATACCGGTTCATTCGTCATATACGATGTTCCAAAATCAAGCTGCGCCATCTTGACGACCGTGCGCCCATATTGGACGAGCAGCGGCTGATCCAAGCCAAATTCATGTCTCTTCTCAGCGAGCAGCTCCTCCGTCGGATGAATGTGGGCGGCCGTTAAATAAGCTTCCGCCGGGTCTACAGGCGATACCTGAATCAGTACGAACGTAATAAGAATGGCAAAAAGAATGATGGGGACGATTGCGAGCAATCGCCTCCCGATATAGCTAATCATGGATTGCCTCCCTGCTGGCTGCTTGCTGCTTATTACTGGTTAATGTTTATTCCTTCAAATGGATTTTCGTCCCGATTCGCAGGGAACGCAAAGTCCGTTACCTTGTTTTGAAGCACTACCGTTTTCTTAATATAGGAAATTGGCACAATCGCCGATTGCTCCTGCAGCGTCAGCAAGATGGTGCTGTACAGCTGCTGGCGCTTCGTCTCATCCGTCGAGGCAAGCGCTTCATGGATTTGCTGATCCAGCTCCTGCTTCATTGGCAAGCCGGAGTTGGCTTCGGATACGCCCCAGCCTTTCTCAGCTACAACGTTAATGAAGGAATGCGGATCATACGGCGCGCCATAGTTGTACCAGAAATCAAGGTCAAATTCGCCCGCTTTCCGGCGCTGAATTTGCGTCGTGAGCTCAAGCCCCGTTATGTTCAGCTTCACGCCGATCGCACTCCATTCGGCTTGCATCGTTTCAGCCATCGCTTTTTGAATCGGATCTGTCTTATCGAAAATCAATTCCAGCTCTAATGCCTGTCCATCCTTCTCGCGAACGGCTTTGCCAGAAGGCAGCTTCCAGCCTGCTTCATCCAAGTAAGCAGCCGCTTTATCCGTATTGTATTCGACAGGTTGTACGTCGATATTCGTATAAGGGAAGTTTTTGGACAAAATCGTATCCGCCTTTTCCTCAAGGCCGAGCGTAATGCCTTCAACCATCGCCTGCTTGTTAAAGCCAGCCTGAAGGGCCAGACGCACCCGCAAATCGGAAAGCTTGTCATTCGTTGTATTCAGCAGAAGACTTCTTGTTCCGACCGGCTCGGACAATTGGGTTGCATACTTGCCGGATTCTTTCAAACTATTAAAGGCATCCATGCTGATGACACCTTCTCCATAAATCAAATCGAGCTCGCCTTTTTCAAAAGCCAATACACGGGTTTCCGCGTCAGGAATGATTTTGACGGTGATTTTATCGATTTTTGGACTTTCGCCCCAATAATTCGGGTTGCGCGTAAATACGGCATATTCGTCCTTCTTGTATTCAGCCAGCATCCACGGGCCTGTTCCAACCGGCTCTTTAATTCCTTTAGAAGTGTCTCCATCATCCGGGAAACCGGCTTCACCCAAGAAACGAACGGGGCGAACGAGCGAAAGATCCTGAATAGCCGGATAATACGCCTGCTTCAGCGTCATTTTAAAGGTATATTCGTCTACGACCTCCGTCTTGTCGAGAACGTTGATAACGCCAAGCCAGCTGTGCAGGCTCGGATTTTTCATAACCGCATCAAAATTTTTCTTCACGATCGCGGCATTAAAAGCCGTTCCGTCGGAAAACTTCACATTTTGACGAAGCTTGAATGTATATTCTTTGCCATCCTCCGAAATCGTCCATGATTCAGCCAGCATCGGCTCAAGCTTGCCCCCTGCTTTATAGCTGACCAACGGCTCATAAATCATCGATTGGGCAAATAGCTGCGAAGGATTATATGTGTGTGGGTTCATCGTTCCAATATCACGCGGCCAAGATAACGTAATGGCCTTTTCCGTTACGACTGCTGCGTTTTCAGTAGTTCCACTGCTAGCGCTTGGCGCCGCTTCCTGCTTCGTACATGCCATAAGCACGGTTGATACGAGGAAAATCGTAGCTGCGATAGATAGGAGCGTTTTCTTGGTCGTTCTAATCATGTTGTCGTTGTCTCCGTTTCGATTCAGTAATAATGATTCTCATTAATAATAGTGAAAAGCTTATAGGCTGTCAATGCGCATCATCCTTAATAAAGTGAAAAAAGGCAATCGGGCCTCATTCAAGGTCCAATTGCCTGACTTGTTATTTGCTGCTTGTTTTTGCATTTGCATGGGAAGGCTACGCTGCGAGCCGTTCTCTAGCAAGCTTTCTGAATTTAAGATAAGACATCACGCGCCAAGGAATGATATAGGAAAAGGCGATCACCATAAACAAGGCGGCGAACGTTTCCGGATCGAGCATCGACACATAATTCCGCAGCAGCAGGCGAATGCCCAAAATCGCTAGAAAAGCGACGATGAAGCCCCGATTCTTTTTCGCATAAATTTGCTGATCCTCGCGCACCTCATAATTAGTCGTCCAGATGAGCGGTATCGACAGCGCTAAGCCGATCACGATAGCGAGGAGCCACTCAAGCAGCGGCGCATGGATATGAGGATTGAGGAAAATCATGAAGCCCGGCAGCATGAAAAGAAGGGGAAGCAGCAAACGTATGCCGCTGCCGCGAATCGGACGATAAAAGCTGCGCGTCCTCCTCCATAAAATCAATCCCGCGATTAAAATAATAAATACATACACAGAGCCGTTCATGCTCACACCGCTTTCTTTAAAGGAATAGATCGTTTTAATTATAAACGTTCATCAGCTGAACTTCTATACGCTCCTAAACGCTCATGTTATACTTCATGAATATTAAAATTTCACATGGGAAGCAGTAGAGTCGGTTAACGAAAGCACTGTTCAACATCAGATTGGAGATTGTCATGTTTGGATACGGCAAGGCCATCAAGCAGCTTGCGCCCGCTGCAAAATGGCTGATTTTTAGCGAAATATGCTTCGGAATGACCATGGGGCTGTCGAGCCTTGTGCTTAATTTATATTTTCTGTCAAAAGGTGTGAATGAAGAGGCAATTGGCCACCTGACATCGGTCAGCACCTTAATTGGAGGAGCCGTCGGCATTCCCGCCAGCATGCTGGCAGGTCGTCTGGGACGAAAGCGAATTATGGTGAGCGGCATCTGCATGATGTCTGGCAGCTTTGCGCTGTTTGCTATGAGCGATCACTTGCTTCTATATTATGGCGCTCAAGCTATGCTGTCCTGCGGCATCGTATTTATTGTTGCGACGGAAACCCAGCTGTTGTTTCAATATAATCGTTCCCGGGAAGCGGAGACGCAGGCTTACAGCCTGTTTCTGGCTGTGTTTATGTTTTTCAACATCGGCGGCACGCTGCTTGGCGGGTATTTGCCCCGCTGGCTCGGCACGCCAGCGGACCATTATGAGCCGCAGCTGTGGCTGGCGTCTATGTTCATGCTGCTGCTCGCGATCATTCGCGGATGGAAGCTGCCTTCTGACCGCCAAGCTGCTGTGAAGAAGGCAACGCAGGAAGCACAGCAGCGGGGGATTGGCCCACAGGATACAGCGAAGGATCGGAAAGCTGGAGCTGGCAGCAGCGAGCATCGGGCAGCAGTTGGTAAAGCATCCGATTCGCGCAAATTTGCCCATTCGCTTACCCGTCTACTGCCAACGAAGCAGGTCTGGCTGCTAGCAGGATTTATTTTCATATCCGGCATTGCTGGCGCTTTGACCATGCCCTTCCTGAACGTCATCATTAAGTACCAGCTCAATTGGGAAAATGAAGCCGTATCATCGCTGCTTGCAGCTAATTATTTCGTCTTGTTCATCGGCACTTTGCTGGTGCCTTCCGTGTTATCCCGGCTCGGCGAGGTCAAAACGTATATGCTGTTGTTCGCACTGACGATCGTATGCGCAGCCGTGCTGTCTGCCACCAGCTCGGCGGGCTTGTTCGCTAGCGCACTGCTGCTGCGGGGCGGGCTGTTCGCCTTCCTCAATACGCTGATCGACAGCAACACGATGTCGTCGCTGCCGGACGAGGACCGCAACAGCTTTGCGGGTCTGCGCTCTCTGTTTCGCAGCATAGGCGGCGCGGCGGCAGCCTATGCTGCAGGACTGATGCTGGAGCAGAAAAATGTCCAGCTCCCTTTTCTCATCACGGCCGTCGTTATGCTCATCAGCGCCGTTTATTTCTGGTATGTAGTCAGGCCGCTGTTGAACAAACAGAACATACAGAACAAGCAGAAAACGCAGCAGCAGCTCGAACCGTAAGGCTGAGCTGCATGGGCTGTTTCCTGTTATTATATTTCTTTAGCCCGGAAATAGACCAGGCCGCCGATAATAAATAGAAGCAAGCTGCCTATAATCGTCATAAACAAGTTCATCACAGGCATAGTGAAGGCACCGTAATTTTCGGAGCCCAGCGCCAGCATCGCAATCGTCGGCTGCGCCCAAGGATAAAAGGGGCCATATTCTGCTGAGTTGATGACTAATATATTCGGCAGCGTCAGCATGACGTTAATCGTCAGTGGCGCTGCAAAGCTGCTCCAGCCGGTAGAGGCCCACAACTGAAGCGCTGCTAATGGCAAGCAAGCGAGCCAGCCTCCCAGCAAGCCCAGCAGCATAAAATCCCAAGGAATTTCATGAAGTCCGCGGACAACACCTGTAATGAGCACCGCTGCCAAGAAAAGCAGCTGTACACCGATGAGCAGCTCGGAAACGAGCCAAAGCTTGGCAAAATAAAGCGATTTGCGCGATATTGGCAGTGCCAGCAGCTGCTTCCAACCTCCCCCTGCATGCTCATAGCGGCAAACGAAAGCCGCGAAGACGCCAGTCAAAATCGGCAAAAGCAGCACCGCATGAAACAACGCCATGGATGAATACAAGCCTTCATATTGCTCGGCAGGCGTGCCTTCTATTGGATTAGCGAGAATGCCTAAAACAAGAGCCAGCAGCGGACTAATAGGGACTAGCAGCCAGATAAAGGAGCGGGATAGCTTAAGCCGCTCGGATGCCAGCAGCCTCATGAATGCAGCCATTCTAGACCACATCCCTTCGGCCAAAATGCACAGAACCCAGCAAAAAAATAATTAGCCCGGTCAATATTCCTGCGCCGATATAAAGCTCTCCCTGCTCGCCTCTGAAGGCGAGCAGCGGCCAATTCAGCGGCAGCCACGTATATTTAGCCGGAAGATACATGGAAGCCAATGCGGTAACGATCCCGGCGCTAATGGAGAAGCCTTGATTGCGAAAGGTCATGCAGAGCCATAACATGCATGCAAGCATGGGCAGCGCACCTGCATAAGGATAGAAGCTTAGCCGCAGCACGTCCGTTAGCGGAAAGTGCCAGCCGAAGCCCAGCAGCACACCTAAAGCGACAGAGAACACAGCAAGCAGCAGGCAGGAGCAGGCCAGCAAAATCGCGCTCAGCGCAAATTTCGCAGAGAATACCGTCAGCCTTGATACAGGCAGCGCCAGCAGCTGTTTCCATGAGCCTGTGCCATGCTCCACATTTGCCAGCAGCGAGCTGACAAGCACGCAGCCGAGAAACAGCGAGATCGGCACAAACATGAAGATGTTATGCAGCAGCCCGCCCCATAAATCTTCGGCATACTGCTTCACCAAATAGTCATAGCGAAGCCCAAAATTGACGGCTTGCAGCAATACAACGCCAAAAGGAGCAAATATAACGAGCGCCCACAGCCCTTTGCGGCGTATTTTCAAAAAATCGGCAGATAGTGCCCTGAAAAGCATGCCCATCACTTCTGTCCCCCTTCCCCAACAATTTGCAGGAAAAGGTCCTCCAGCGATTTTCTTTTTTCTTCGATACGATATACGTCATGCTTGCGCGCTACTAATTGGTTCACCATCTGAGCCGCAGCGGCATCGCTTATTCCTTCCAGTCTAATAAGCGAGCCTTCTCTGACAGCGTCCAAACCCTGCTCATACAAGGTGAGCAGCGCCGCTTGCGGATCGGATACCCGCAGCTCGATTGTGCTTTGCGCCTTCTGCTGCAAATTTTGAATCGTATCCTGAAAAACAAGCTCCCCTTGCCTAACGATGCCTACCGTTCCCGCCATCTGTTCGACCTCGCTCAGCAAATGGCTGGAGATGAGCACCGTAATGCCATGCTGCCGAGGCATGCGCTTAATCAGCTCGCGAATTTCCAAAATGCCGGAAGGATCGAGGCCATTCGTGGGCTCATCCAAAATCAGCAGCTCTGGATTGCCCAGCAATGCGCTGGCGATGCCAAGCCGCTGCTTCATGCCCAGCGAATACCCCTTGACGGTCCGCCGTGCCTCCTTCGCAAGGCCAACGATATCCAGCACCTCGGCAATTCTCGCCCTTGGGACGTCGATAATTCGGCGAATGGCTTCCAAGTTGTCGACCGCGTTAAGATGTCCGTAATAGGACGGGTATTCCACCAGCGAGCCGACTTTGCGAAGGATGTTCAGCCGTTCCTTTTGCAGCTCCTTGCCGAAAATATGCACACTGCCGCCCGATGGCTTAATCAGCCCGAGCAGCATGCGGATGGTCGTCGTTTTCCCTGCGCCATTCGGCCCAAGAAAGCCGTAAATATCCCCTTTTTCAATGCGCAAATTCAGACCGGCTACAGCATAACGCCCTTTATATTTTTTACTAAGCCCTCTCGTTTCTATGACCCATTCGTTCATGTCTATCACCTCGAAAGCTAGAATAACGCATCAAGGTTAAAAGCAAGGAGCTTCTTTGTTTAAATTTTGTTTAAAAAATAACCCGCCGCCGCTTCCGGATAGATTAGAATGCGTGTGCCATCAGCTGTGCTGTCAATATGCCAGGCCAGCCCCATCTCGCGGACCAAATAATGGACGATCGCAAGGCCGATGCCTGCCCCTTTCTCCTTCGAGGCCGACTGGGTGCCGGGTCCCCGATCCGAAATGACGAGTGCCGAATGCTCGCCTTGCTGCACGATGGCAACGCCAATGTAGCCGCCGTCAGCGGCATGGCGCATAACATTTTGGAACAGATTGTCCAAAATGCGACGGAAGCCGTCCTTGTCCACACGCCATACAAGCGCCTGCTCGGGCAGTTCAATATCTGCCGCCAGCCCTTCGCGCTCCCAAAGCGGATACCAAGAGGCTGCGCTTTCCCTGACAAGCCGCAGCACATCCTGCGGTGCCAGCTCAAGCGGATACCTTCCGCTGGTCATCAGCGTATACGAGAGCAGATTTTCGATCAGGCTGCTGACCGTATCGATTTTATTTTCCAGCTGCTTAACGGTTTCGCGTCCCGCCTGACTGAGCGGCTCCTTATGCAGCGTATACAGCTGGCCGCCCATTACCGTCATCGGCGTACGCAGATCATGCGATAAATTCGCGATCAGCTCCTTGCGCAGCTCCTCCTCTTCGCGTTCCCTTTGCCTGCCCGCTCTAAGCTGCAAAATCATTTCATTAAAAGCGATTTCGAGCTGCCCAATCTCATCCTGCTTCTCCTGCTCCACCAGAAGCGGCAGCCCTTCTTCTCCCTGCCTCGTCATAGCCGCCTGCAAACGCAGCAGGCGCCTGCGAATATGGCGAAAAAACAGCAGCGACATTGCCACGAAGAACAGGAAAACCAGGATGAGAAAAAGAATATAAAACGGGGCTCCGGAAATGAGCGGCGTATTGCTTTGCACAAGCGAACGCGGCAATTGCATCGCCATGAAGCCTTGGCCAAGCGGCTTATCGCCAATAAAGGCAACAACCGTAAACGTATCCGATCCGGTATTTTCTTTCATAAACTGGATGGCATCTTCATTCGACCACGACACTGGCAATCTATTCTGCCCGCCAAGCTCCAGCTTCGTCTTTCCCTCTCCATCGACCCAAAAGAAGGAAGCATCGGGATAGCTCTCCCGCAGCTTTCGCAGCGTTTCATTGATATGCTGGCTGGATGCACCGGACAGCACGGCCGCCTGCTGATGAAACATTAGCTCAATCTCGCTGCTCTTGCCATACTTAAGCTCCTGCATGTCCTGCTCCTGAACCGCAACTCCCAGAAAATAATACAAAATCGTCGCTACTGGAAACACGATCGGCACGAACAGAAACGCCGATAAAATAATGAGCAAATATTTCGATTGCAGCGATTGAAACAAACGGCCGCCTTTGCGTGTCCGCCACTCCTTCTTTTCCCGCTTCACGGCTTCACCCGGTAACCGATACCCCGTACCGTCTCAATGATCTCGGGATGAGCCGGGTCCTTCTCCAGCTTCTCGCGCAAATAGCGAATATGTACCATCAGCGTCTTGTCCCCTTCCAGGTAAGTTTCGCCCCATACACCCTCATAAATTTGCTCCTTCGTCATAATCTGCCCCAAATGGCGCAGCAGGTAGGAGAAGATTTGAAACTGCTTGCCTGTCAAAAGAATTTCCTCGCCCGTTTCCCGATTTTCAATGCGGTTTTCCTGTTCAAAAACAAGCCAATGCTTGACCGCCAGCGGCTCAGCCGCAACGCTCGCAAAGCGGCGCAGCAATACCTCGACCCTTGCCGTCAGCTCATCAGGATGAAACGGCTTCGTCAAATAATCATCAGCAAACTGCAAGCCTTGCAGCTTATCATCAATCGCCGTACGCGCCGAAAGCATGAGAATCGGCATACTCGGCTCTGCCTTTTTCAGCCGCTGCCCAATCGTAAAGCCATCTAGTCCCGGCAGCATCACATCCAAAATCGCCAGTGAACAGCCCGCCGCTGCCTCCAGCGCCCGTTCGCCGCTCAGCAGCCACTGCACCTCATAGCCCCGCTCCTGCAAATGCGCATAAACGAACTGCCCAATTTCCTTGTCATCCTCAATATATAAAAGCTTTACACTCATCGCGGTTTCCCCTCCCAAGCTACAGCAAAGGTTATCAAGCTGCTATACTTTGAAATATTACGCAGCAGCCTAATTAAGTGTAATGTAATCAAGACTGCTATACAACGGCGCGAGCTTGGGCGCTTATTTGCACATTATTAAATAGACGAACCTAGCCCAAAAACCAAGACCTTCGCCGGCCTTGGTTTTTGGGCTGAATGCTTTTATTATTCTGCCTCTTACAGATGATCATATTGCATAGACTTACTTCTGCATTCCAATTCAATTCTAAGCCTACCAGCCAAAATCAAGCGTCTTGCCCGTCTCCGCCAGCGTCTTAATATTGCTGAGAATCATCCACCAGCTCGTCTTCGTATTTTCATACGACGGGTGGCCGGCTGGCCACTTATCATTGACCAGCGTCAGCTTCGTGCAGCCGCCGACCTTCTCAAGCGACAGCGTAAGCCGCGTCTCGAGCTCCGCATGATTTTCACGATATGAGGGCCCCGGGTGCTCCGTACAGCTGAATAGCTCATTTGGCTTATATTCCAGCACCGTTCCGTATACATGCACAACCTCTTCGCCCTTCTCATTTGGCCCGATGTACTCATAATGGGCACCTGGCTCAAACGTCGAATGCAGCGTGCTGCCAAAAAAGATTTTGCGCGTGTTTTCTGGCTTCATGAACGCATTCCAGACGTCCTCCGGCTCGGCATTCACATAAAAATCATATCTCAAATCCATACCTACACTCCTCCGCAATCGTGAATGGGCTGACCTTATACTTAAAAAATAGGAAAGGATATGATTTTTCCACCCTTTCGCTATATTTCCCGGAATGAAACGCGCCGCGCCGAGAGAGGACGGCGAAAGCCGTTTCACCTTATCTTGCTAGTATGCTTGGCTATGATAAAATTATTATAACGTGCAAATAACAACAAGTATTGTAAAAACGCGACAACGACTATGACAATAAATTGCGGAGGAATTCATAATGAGCGCAAACATGCAACGACCGAGCATGGGCCTTCTCCATTTGCAGGAGGGGGAGAAAAATTTTCAGCTTGCGCGTTATGCGCCTTCCGAGGATATTGCTTTTTTCGTCAAGCATTTCTGGATCGTGAGCTGGGACTTGACTGAGCAAAAACAATATTTGCAGGAGGTTGTGCCCAATCCATGCGTGAACCTTATCATTCAGCAAGGAAGAAGCGGCATTTTCGGGGCGGCCAAGCAGAAGTATAGTTATCTCGTAGAAGGCAAAGGCTGCGTATTCGGCGCGAAATTTCGCCCTGGCGGCTTTTATCCGTTTATGCAGCAGCCGGTGTCCTCTCTAGCAGACCATCCGCTGGGCATTCATGATATTTTCGATATAGATGGGCCAGCCATGGAGAAACTGCTGCTGTCACTGGAAGCGGAAACGGCAATGGTCGAGCTCGCCGAGCGCTTCATTAAGCCGAAGCTGCCTGAACAGGACGAGTCGGTCACGCTCATTAATCAGATGGTTGATTGGATTATGGCCGAGCGTAGCGTTACTAAGGTCGATCAGCTATGCGAGGCTTTTCATATGAACAAAAGAACGCTTCAGCGTCTATTTGATCAATATGTCGGCGTTACGCCAAAATGGGTCATTCAGCTGTACCGGCTGCAAAATGCCGCTGAAACGCTGGATCGCAGCCCAAGCCATGACTGGACGCAGCTGTCGCTAGAGCTTGGCTACCACGATCAATCGCATTTTATTAAAGATTTTAAAGCTGTTGTCGGCGTTACGCCGCAGGAATACGTCCGTAAATAGCAAAGAGACAGCCCCTATGCTACGGGGAGCTGTCTCTTTGCTTTTATTTCTAATGAGGCTTGAAAGCCGGCACTCGCTTATACTTTGAATCTGCTGATTTTATCCTGAAGCTCCTCAGCCATGCTGGACAATGATGCCGCCGAGGAAGCAATTTCCTCCATCGAAGCAAGCTGCTCCTGTGTCGCTGCGGACACATTATGCGCGCCGCCCGAAGCTTCCTCCGCAATATGCGAAATTTGCTTCACGAAGCCGACAACCTCATCCGTGCTTGCCGCCATTTGCTCGGCACTAGCCGAAACCTCTTGGATTTCGCCAGCTACCTTGTTAACGGCATCCAAAATTTGTTCGAAGGCTTCTCCAGCATTCGTCACAACCGCGATACCTTGCGATACCTCTTGTTTGTTCATCGTTACAGCTTGGACTGCATTAATCGTGTCCTTCTGAATAACGCTGACCAGTCCGGTAATTTGCATAGCCGAAGCGGATGATTGCTCCGCCAGCTTGCGGACTTCATCTGCTACGACTGCAAAACCGCGACCGTGATCGCCTGCTCTTGCCGCTTCAATCGCCGCATTCAGAGCAAGCAAATTAGTTTGCGTTGCAATGGCGGTAATAACATCGGTAATTTTGCCAATCTCATCCGAACGCTCGCCAAGACCAGTAACCAGCTCAGCAAGCGAGGAAATCGAGCGCTGAATGGAGTCCATTTGCACAACGGCCTGCTGAATCGTCCGGTTTCCTTCTGACGATTGGGTAGCCGCATCAAGAGCCGAGGTAGATACGCTTTGCGCACGCAACGCGATCTGCTCGACGCCAATCGACATTTCGTCGATCGCTTGGGAAGAGCGCTTCACCATTTCAACCTGCTCGCTAGTTCCGACAGCCAGTTCCTCGACCGTTTCGGAAATTTGCTCCGACGCCTTGCTGTTCTGGTCAGCGCTTGCCATCAGCTCCTCAGAGGAAGCAGCAACGAGTGAAGAGGTCATGGAAACGGAATGAATGACTTCACGCAAGCTGTGGGTCATTGCATTAAAGGATTTAGCCAAATCGCCGATTTCATCGCGGTTTTTAATGACGATTGTCTCTCCGGTCAGATCGCCTTGGGCAATTTGCTCCGCTGCTCTGCTTACTTTCTGTACAGACCTGGATACCATTTGCGCAATCAAGACTGCAATAGCCAGCGCCAGAATTACAGCTAAGATGACTACAGCTATAATGGTATTCGTGCTTGTCATAGCCAAGTCGACCGACTGATCTGCAGCACTTTTCGATCCTTCGATGCCCAGATTGATCATTTTGGTAATATTATCATTGGCTGTATACCAGAGCGGGTAAGCTGTTGCATGGAGCTCGCTTGCCCTTTCAAAGTTATTTTCTTTGCCATATGCGATAAACTCCGGCATTTTAGCCAAATAGAGATCCAGGCTTTTGCCGAATTCATCGAACAGCGCCTTCTCTTCTTCACTTTGAACCATCGTTGCTAATTGTTCACGTTCGGATTTCACCTTGTCGAGAAGCTCATTCAAAGCACTATTCATCTTGTCAACTTCATCTTTGTTCGTCTCGACAATGATGTTCAGGGCAAGACGCTCAATATCAGATACGTCCCCGTTCATAATTCCGAGAAGAGTTACGCTAGGCATCCACCTGTCATTCATTTCCTTTGCTTTATCACCCATGCCGTTCATGCCAAACATCGCGATTAATCCTGTTGCAACAAGCAGTAACGCTACCGAAATAAAACCCGTTAGCAATTTAAAACGAATGCTGAACCTCATAACTTCACTCCTCTGATGTGTGTCTTAAATATATCGACATTTTGATCATGGGAGTGAATATGCTTTCGACATTTTTCGGGATAATATTGCTTTATTAGACAGGTCGCATACCATTATGCAATAGTCACAAGTGCAAGCTGCTAGAACAGCATAAGATTCAGCTGTCTCACATCCGCTCTCAGCTCGGAAACGTTGTCCAAATACGCAAGAAACACGCGTATAAGAGTCGGATTCCGCTGCTCTGCCCGAGCCTCCTGCCCAAGGAGCGAAACGACCTCCCGCAGTTCTGCGCGAACAGCCTCTGGCTTAGGCAGCTCGTCTATTTTCCCCGCCAGTGCTTGAATAAACTGCACAGCCGTTTCCCGCCGTACCGGCTCATCGCTCGGGTTCAAATGGTTAAAATAGACGTTCGCGCTATCAATAATCGGCTTCGGCTGCTTAGCCGCCATATCGCGGACGACGGCGTCCATCCGGTCCACCAGAAAAGCGGCCAGCTCTGCCATCGGCACGGCTATGACCTTCTGAATGGCATAGGACAAATATTGCAGCAGCATGCCTCGAAAAATGGTGACGACATCCCATATGATAGCGTCAATCTGCTCGCCGTACGCTTCTGTCAGCAGCTCCCGATGCCACGACAGCATAGCCGCTTTTTTATTTTGCCATGCCGTCAAAAATTTATCATTCGCCGTTATCGGCAGCTCTTTAAAGTCGAGCATGAACAAATGGTTCTCCATCGTATAATACAGCTGGAATTCAATTTTCCGGCGAAACTTCTCCTTTGGCGCAAGCCCCTGCTGCGATTGCACACGGTCAAGCTCCGCTTCCTGCTCCAGCAATGAACGGTAGCAGGCGGTAAATACCTCGGTGAATAAATCTTCCTTGGAAGCAAAAAACTTATATATGCTCGCTTTCGCCATGCCGCAAGCTTCAGCAATATCCTGCATGGATGCAGCGCTGTAGCCCTTCTCCCGAAAAAGCGCCAAAGCAGCGTCTAAAATTTTTCCTTTTCGTAATTCCTCCATTTAGATGCCCTCCTCCCCCCTATCTTGACATGAGGAAAGAGCGAGGTCAACGTCTGGAGTTGACACCGAAACTATTTAGTTTTATATTGAACTCATAAGTTTTACTTTACTGGTAAAGGAGGTGCGCTGCCGCTTGTTTCTATTTAAATAGGGATAAAGCTGTGGCCTGCACATGCGCATAGCCGAAGGAATTGAAATGCTGGAATTGACTTTAAGCTTGGGAGACAATCATAGAGTCTTTCATCCCACAGCGATACTGGGTCCGGACTTTTGGGTGCTGGTTGATACCGGCCTGCCAGGTTCTGCTGAAGCGATTCAGCGAATGGTCGTAGAGGAAGGATTTCCCGATGTACCGCCAAGCGCTATTATACTTACTCATCAGGATCTGGATCATATCGGCGGCTTGCCAGGCTTTTTGTCCTCGAGTCGCAAGCTGCCCGTCGTTTACGCCCATCTTGGAGATCAGGCTGCGATTGACGGGAAAGAGCAGCTGCTCAAAGTGCCCCCTGAAAGGATGGCGCAGCTGCTTGAGACCATGCCTGAAACGCAGCGGACAGCATTTGAGCACACTTTTATCCATCCAACCCGTCCGAACGTTAATTTGACGATTGCAGATGGCGATACACTCGACTTCGGCGGCGGGCTTACCGTCATTCATACACCCGGCCATACGCCGGGGCATATTGCTCTCTATCATCAGCCGAGCAAGACGCTTCTCGCGGGGGATGCCATGGTGGTAATCAATGGCCAGCTATCCGGGCCCGTGCCTGCTGCCACGCCAAACATGGCAGAGGCTATCCGTTCCCTCAGCAAGCTTAAAGCGTTTGATATCGAGCAGGTGATTTGCTACCATGGCGGGCTGTTCCAAGGAGACGCGAACAAACGAATTGCTGAGCTGGCTGACCAGCTGTGACCCGTTTTGTAACGGCACTTGTGCTCGCTTTAGCCGGCGGCTATCTGTTCGCAGCACTTCATGTGCCGCTGCCTTGGCTGCTCGGTCCGATGGTATTCGCCTTTCTCGGTTCACGATTTCTGAAAAAGTCATTCAAACCGCAATGGCCCAGTTCCATGCGCAATCTAGCACTGCTTATTATTGGCTATTCAATCGGACTGTCACTTACAGTCGACACGATGAAGGAAATGGGCCATCAGCTGCCGACTATGGTGCTTATGACGGTACTGCTGCTGCTATTTAGCGGGTTAATTGGCATCACGATTGCCAAGCTGTCTGGATTGCTGCTGCCGACCGTCCTAATGGGCTGCATTCCGGGCGGCTTGTCGCAAATGGTTATTTTGGCGGAGGATACGAAGGGCATTGATATTACGGTTGTCACCTTCTTGCAGGTATCGCGGCTCATGATGATTATTTTCTGCGTGCCGCTGCTCGTATTCAGCCCATTATTCGGGAGCGTTCACGATGAGATCGTCGTTGCAGCAGCAGGCTCCGAGTGGGCGCAGTGGGGCGCCTTATTCCCAGGCATTGTGCCGTTTGCCCTCGCTTGTGTGGCGGCGGCGCTGCTGGCGAAAAAGATCAAGATGCCTTCGGCCTATTTGCTCGGCCCGATGATCGCAACCGCACTGCTTCATAACTTTGGCTTAGATGCTCCTCTGCTGCCATCGACCTTATTGAGCGCAGCACAGCTCATGATCGGCACCTATGTCGGACTGCTGCTGCGGCCGGAAAATTTGAAAAATAAAACACGCATCACTCTGCTCGCCATCCTAAGCGGCATCGTCCTCATTGCCGGAGCGTTCGGCATGAGCCTGCTGCTTGCCAAGCTGCATAATCTGTCGCCTGCCACTGCTTTTCTTAGCATGTCCCCTGGCGGCATGGACCAAATGGGCATTATCGCCAAGGAAATTCATGCGGATGTTGCCATCGTCAGCGTCTACCAGCTGTTTCGAACATGGTTCATCTACTTCGCCATCCCTCCCCTGCTGAGGCTGCTTTTCAAGCGAATCGGCAGTGGCAGCGGAACAGGATCAGAAACAGCAGCAGGCTCAAATGGGAAGCAGCCGATGGAAAGCAAGTAAGCAAGGACAGCGGGCTTGAGCGAAGCCGCGCTGTCCTTTTTTATCCGCCACTTATCGTCTTTCGTTAGCTTTCCCCTCCATTTTAGCAAGGAACGCCTCCTCAAGCTCATTCCAGTTTGGCGTCGCTATATGGGCTTGCTGCTTCCAAACGTCGAACGCTTTATGCAAAAGGGCGATTTCCACGAATGAGCTATCTATCATTTTCGCAACGGGAAGACGATGATAAATTTTCAGAAAAAAGTAGACGAGCTGCCTTTTCCGGCGAAAATAATCAACCTGGCTTGCAGGTGTAATCGTATAGCCGATAGCCTCCATTACTTTAAAGCCTTCATCAACGGCTGCAATCATTTGCAGGAGCAGCTTTTTGTCCTTCGCTATCTGTTTAAATTGATTGTCTTGGACATAACTTACGGAGCTCAACACCAGAATAAAGACAATGTGGCTTTTAAGCCATGCATCTATATCCTCATGATAATCGATTTTATATTTGGCATCAGCAAATGCTTTGTCAATTAAATCTTTAAAGGGGAAAGGCCCGTTCAGGCTGCCAAGCACCATTTGACCGCCTCCACGCACGGAGATCATGCGCCCCTTTTCTCTGCGTCCGCCGCTTAGCTGGAAGCCGAAGGCAGCCTTTTTGTCAGGCAAGCTATTCTCCAGCAGCTCTTGCTCCGTCGTACTAGCCGTCGGATTATTGCCGACAAACACGATATGGCTGCTTTTATTTTTCGCCAAAATCGGCAGCACAGATGGAAAATTATTATATTTCATCACAACAAAAATCAGGTCATAGCTGTCATCCGCCGGGAGCGCTTGAATGATCTTCACTTTATCTACGGTCGTTTTACGCTGAAAATAATGGCGAATGACGAGCCCGTGCTCGCTCAGCTCCTCCGCTCTGCTTCCTCTCGCAAGCACCGTGACGTCATTGCCCCCCTGCACTAACACATGGGCCAGATAGCTGCCTAAAACGCCCGCGCCATAAACTAATATTTTCATATTGCCCCCCTCATTCTTCTGAACACTTGTTGCTTTATCAACATTCGTTCAATACAATGATAGTACCAACGACTTGGGTTCGCTTCAATCGCTAAATGGGTCCGAATCGTTGATTAATCAACATATTTGGCTTAGCTGTTTAAAATATTTTTTGGAGGAGGAGTCCTATGGACAGGAGGGTGCTCAAAACGCGGGAAGCGATAATGAAGGCTTTTATTGCGCTTATGGCCGAGAAAAATTTTGAGCAAATAACGATCAACGAAATTGCAGACCGTGCCAATGTAAACCGGGGCACCGTTTATTTGCATTATGTAGACAAATTTGATCTTCTCGATCAATGCATAGAGGTCCATTTAGTCCAATTGCAGCAAAAATGCTTGCCTAACGAGGAAGCAACCTCCTTTACGTCTAAAGAGCTGCTGCTTCAAACCCTTGAATTTTTAGAGGAGCATGCTTTCCTATATTCGACTCTGCTGACGAACAAGAGTATTCCTGCTTTCCGAAGCCGCATGACGGAGTTGATGTTTCAGCAGCTTGGTGAAAACATCGATATGAGTGAGATGAATAAAGACCGGAACAAAGAGGTACTGAAGCAGTTTTTAGTATCGGCTGCGATCGGTGTTCTGGAGTGGTGGATTACCCGTTCCATGCCCTACCCAGCTAAGGAAATGGCCGAAGAGTTATGGGCGCTGCTTGAGCGCAATCAGATGGTGCCGCAGAATATGGAATCGAAATAAGCCAGTGCAGTTCCTCCTTGTAGAGGCACTGCACTGGCTTATTGTTTCTGATCTGAAATGAATTCATTTATTCAAGTGGGCTGCCTAATCAGTTAGATGTCGTATTTAACTTCACCCAGCCATTTCACCATTTTAGGATCATTATGTGAAAAGAACTGGCTCGTTTTCAAGTCTAAAGCAGCAATCCGCTCCATGTCCGCTGTGCTTAGTTCAAAGTCGAAGATATTAAAGTTTTCAATGATTCTTTCCTTGCGAACAGATTTTGGAATGACAACGATTCCTCTTAGGGTCAACCAACGCAAAATAATTTGCGCAACGGATTTATTATGCTTTTCAGCTAGAGACACTAAAGCTTCATTCTGAAAGATGTCGTTTCTTCCTTCGGCAAACGGAGCCCAGGATTCAACCTGAACATGGTTCTCTTGCATAAACGCTGTACTTTCTATTTGCTGGCAGAAGGGATGCGTTTCAACTTGGTTTACTGCCGGAATGATTTCATTGTGAGTCATTAAATCCATCAAACGATCCATCTGAAAATTGCTAACTCCGATAGCCTTGACCTTGCCCTCCCGATACAATTCCTCCATCGCCCGCCAAGCACCGTAAACATCGCCAAATGGCTGATGAATTAAATATAAATCCAAGTAATCCATTTGCAATCGTTCCAGCGATTTGGCGAACGCTTTCTTAGCGCTCTCATAACCGGCATCCTGGATCCAAAGTTTTGTCGTAATAAATATTTCCTCTCTTGGCACGCCGCTTCGCCTGATTGCTCTGCCGACCGCTTCTTCATTTTGATAGGAAGCAGCGGTATCAATTAGGCGATAGCCTGCCATAAGAGCGTCATAAACGGCTTGTTCGCATTCATCTGCCTCCTTGATTTGAAACACTCCAAAGCCGAGTATAGGCATCTCAACACCATTGTTCAAAATAACTTTTTGCATATGAATTCCTCCTGCTTGTTTATATTAGGATGCAAGCCGCTCCCCATCCCCCTCTATACTTTGAATAACCATTTTCCTTAGAGGTTTAAGTTCATTATGCGCTAAATCTTCAAGAGGGCGATATCTCATTAATCTCTAATGATTGCCTAATCCTCTCATTGCTAAGTAACGTTGCTATCCGAGCCGGACATGAAAGCCCATCCCCAAACCGCCGAATAGCTGCTTAAATTTTCAACAGACAAGCAAGTTAGCTGAAAGTTGAACATACAAATGTTTTAATACTCCAGCCAAGAGGGCCATTTGTTGGACAATATATAAATCATAGAGAAGCGTTAGGCTGGCTAGCTGGATGAAGGAGGCCGTGCATGAACAGCAATCCGCAAATTCGAAAATGGTACCCCTTTGTCGGGCCGCATGATCCGTGCGAGCCGATGATTGTGCGGACGTATGTCGTTCCGCCGAACCAGTACATTCCTTTTCAGCCGATGAACCTTCCGCAATTTTCGCTAGAAGAGGCGCTGCGGCTTGGAACGCTATGGCCTGCCTTATACAGCCCGTACGCATCCAAATGTGGAGGGGGGAGCTATTAGCCATGAGTGAGCAGCCAATGGTGTGCGATGAAGCCTATTATGCCAAGCTTTTGGAGCTGCAGCAGCTGGATTTTGGCCTGCTTGAGCTGAACCTCTATCTCGACACCCATCCGCATGACCATCATGCCCTGCAGCAATTCAATTATTTGGCCCAGCAGCGCATGCAGTGCGCCCAGCAGTTCGAAATGAAGTATGGTCCGCTGATGAACTATGGACACAGCTTCTCGGGTTATCCTTTTCAATGGCCGAATACGCCTTGGCCTTGGCAGGTGTAGCAGGCCTGACAGACAGTCAGCATGAAGCACAGCGGGCTGCCGCTGCTGACATCTGCGCAGCTCTCTAGAAAGCGGCAGCTTAGCATGTTGGAGGTGACAATGGCATGTGGGTTTATGAGAAAAAGCTCCAGTACCCTGTTCGGGTTAGCAAATGCGATCCTCGAATGGCGCGTTATCTCGCCGAACAATACGGCGGCGCGGACGGCGAGCTGGCGGCGGCACTTCGTTATTTGAATCAACGCTATACGATTCCAAGCAAGGTCATTGGCTTGCTAACGGATATCGGCACAGAGGAATTTGCGCATTTAGAGATGATTGCTACAATGATCTATAAACTGACCAAGGATGCCACTCCTGAGCAGCTTGAAGAGGCTGGGCTGGGGCCGCATTATGCGAGCCATGACAGCGCGCTGTTTTACAACAATGCCTCGGGCGTTCCTTTCACAGCCGCCTACATACAGGCCAAGGGCGATCCGCTTGCGGATTTATACGAGGATATTGCGGCTGAGGAGAAGGCGCGGGCCACCTATCAGTGGCTCATCGATATGACCGACGACGTCGATTTGCAGGACAGCCTGAAGTTTTTACGCGAGCGGGAAATTGTCCATGCGCTGCGCTTCAAGGAAGCGGTCGAAATTATTAAGGAGGATCGGGATCAGAAGAAGGTTTATTGAGGAAGGGACAAAAAAGGAGTAAGGCAGCCATCTTCTGTTGGCTGCTTTGCTCCTTTTTTTTAATTCAGATTTGTCGAAATGCCCGGTCCGTCTCTCTCTAAATGACATTTCCCCTTATAATGCTTAATTACGGCTATCGGCCCAGAGGAATTGGCACATCACCCCTAGAGCTGTTAGCGGGATCGTCTGCATCATCAATTTCCCCACTTGCGTTGCTATTTGTTCCGTCCTGCCATTCAACCTGTAAATATCATGTTACCAGTGATTCCTCTTATCAAATTTGATATGATAGGGAAGAATCAGATATGAAACGAGTTCTAATAAGTTCAAAGCCCGCTTTCATTTGTTTATAAAGGAGGATGTTAGGATGGGAAACGAAATCGAAAATCTATATTCAAGCGTAAATCGATTTGCGATAACGGACGGCATCAACCGAACCATTGTCCCCTACCTTGAGATTCATAGTTATCGCGAGCAGGATATTATCATACCCGATACGCCAAATCCGTTTATCTATCTAGTTGTAAACGGTACTATGCGCCTCCACTTTGCTACTGGGGTATCCGATTACGCTCCCGGACAATATCTTATATCCGCCATAGACAGTCCCAAATCCGGAATGGCTTTGTCTGCTTCACAGTCTTCACCATTCCTTGCTCTATATATCGAATTTTCTGTAGATGATATCGTGTCCGTCATGCTGGATATGGAAGCTGATTTTATGGGGAAAATATTCGAGAAAGAAATGGCGTCAAAAATCCAGCCCCATGATGACTATAAACTTCTGGATGTCATAATGCGCCTTCTAAACATAAATGAAAAACCAGATGAAATGGCATTTATGACCAAACATTTAAAGCGTGAAATCATCTTAAATCTAATTACCGGCCCTTATGGAAAAACGTTTGCCCAAAGTATCGTCAAAATCCAGCAGGCAGGCGATATTTATTATACAAATAGCTGGATTAAGCAGCATTATAAAGATACGTTTACCGTAGAAGATCTCGCCGAACAAAGCAATATGAGCGTATCCAGCTTTCATCAAAAATTCAAGAGCGCCGTGGGCATGGGGCCGCTGCAATGTCAAAAAAAGCTCCGGCTGATGGAAGCACGGCAATTAATGCTGGATAAGACTTTAAATGTAACGGATGCGGCAATGGAAGTCGGGTACGAAAGCTTGTCCCATTTCAACAGAGATTATCGGCGACTGTTTGGTCTGTCACCACAGAAAGACATTCAAGAAATACGCAATTGTTTATACACAAAAGCACAATTCGACTAAAGGTCAAATTGTGCTTTTTATTATTTTCGCCCCATTACTTAGACATGCTTATTACGGCACGGAATTTCGTCTTTGCAGACATCATTTTTTCATAAGCTTCTTGAGCGCGTTCCAAAGGAAAAACTTCAATCATAGGCCGTACATCGGTCAGTATGCTAAATTGAATGGTTGCTTCAAGCTCCTTCGCTTGTCCGGTAAACGTGCCTCGAACCGTGTTTGGACCTTTCAGAAAATCCATCGCAGACCATTCCAGAGGCTCGTCTGAAACGGCAGCAATAATAAGTTCACCGCCCGTACCCAAGCCGCCAACCAAGGAAGCGATCACTTTTGCGTTAGGCGCTGTAGCGACAATGACTTTTGCGCCTCCTAATGCTTTCAAGGCTTCAGCCGGATCTTCCTTATCAGCATCGATATAGTGATGCGCCCCAAGCTCAAGTGCCAATTCCTCTTTATCCTGGCCGCGAGAAATCGCAACCGTCTGGAAGCCTGCTTTTTTTGCGTACTGTACTGCAAGATGGCCAAGCCCGCCAATGCCGGAAATCGCTACAAGGTCACCCAGGCGCGCCGCGCTGTTCCGCAATGCACTGAACACGGTTTCTCCAGCGCACAACAGCGGCGCCGCTTCTTCTGGTGAAATTTCCTCCGGAATAACAATGAGAGCATCTTCAAAAGCAACCATATATTCAGCGTATCCGCCATCCATCGTAAGGGCTGTCACATGATTATGCCCTCCATTCCATCCGATACCAACGCGCTGTCCAATTTTCCATTTTGTTGAGCCCGGTGCTAATTTCTCTACGATACCGACAACTTCGTGGCCTGGAATCCGCGGATACTGTGAGGATGCGCCTTCGATTACCTTCGCTTCCCCGTGACATACTCCGCATGCTTCAACACGAAGAAGCACTTGTCCTTCTCCGGGCTGCGGCACAGGAATTTCAACCAGCTTCATTGGCTCTCCCTTGGCGGGAACTTGTATGGCTTTCATCATATTCATATATATTGCCTCCTATAGTTTTGTTTCATGCTTGCTCTACATCATTATTTTTGCAAAAATCACAGCAGGAGGCTTGCTCATTTCTACGAATTGTTTGCCCGATTCTACATGCTTAACAAACTCAAAGCGTGAATCGTTTTAGGCTTTATGCAGTAGTAACGACGGAGGCTCTAACCATTCAAAAAAATCGAAAAACTCACTCCTTATACTTGAAGCTTTCGTTGTTGCAAAACATGATTTGGAAGGACGCAAGAAAATTCTGCTTGCATTAGACATAGAAAATCCTGAGTTACATTCCAAATTAGAATCGATAATTGCTCAAACAGCTGAAGACATTCTACGGGCTAATAAATATGATTTGCACTGGCTGGATGTAAGGAACATTTCCGAAACTAGAGCGTGTATGCACACGCAAGCGAGCTGGTTTCCGATAAAAACCAGCGTTCAAACGTCTTCCCTCTGCTGCCGGGAATAGCACAACTTATAAATATGAAAAATGTGAACCTACGTACCAAAAGTCTGCTTCATGCTCTTCGTTTCTGGGGCTTGCTTCCTGCACAAAGACATTTAGACAGACTTGGCGGACACAGAAACCGCTATTTTAATCGAATCATGGGCTACGACAGAGGCTGCGGACTCAGGGGCCGCTAATGCGCTGCACATCGTCATTTTGAGAGGATTATTAAGGCAATAGCGGATCTCCTGTCCGCTTAATGCCCGAAAGGGAATCAAAAGCCAGATTAACGGAAACTCAGTCCGCCAAAAAAGGAATTCGCTTCCAAAACTGCGCGTTCTCAGCCACAGTGCTCACTGCAACTGTGCTCTCAGCAACATTTGCATGCTGTGGTTCCTTAAGCCTTGAATGGTCCGAAGAGCTTTGCCTCGAATAATCACTTAACAAGGAGCAGCAGAAGGGCTCCCGTTTGCATACACACCCTAGAGCAAAAGAAAAAGGCCGGAGGTTCACCTCCGGCCTTAAGGAAAAAGCTTATTTGTTTAAGCGTACAGCGGTGTTACTTAATTACAACGTACTCCAGGTTCACAAGTTTAGCATAAGTCACGATTTGGTCTGTCGTCAGGTTCAAGGAAACGACAGTATGATGGCCGCCGCCATTCTCAATCCAAGCTTTTACGCCATCCTGGAAGTTCGGCTTAACCGTCCACAGCACACGAGCTACAGGGAGCTTAGGAGCTGGAACCGTTGGCTCGAATGCGGAAACCTCGTTGATTAACAGCTTGTAATGGGTGCCGAAATCCGCCATGGAGACGACGACGCCTTCGCCAGCTTTGCCGTCGAATATGAGACGCGCTGGATCCTCGCGATCGCCAATACCCAATGGGGAAACGATGATGGTTGGTTTGTTGCTGGCCAAAGTCGGATCTACTTCGAGCATATGAGATTGCAGAATGGCTTCTTGCCCAGCTGCCATTTCATACGTGTAATCTTCCATAAAGCCTGTATTTTGGTTATGGCTCATCACTTTCAGCAAGCGATCAAGCGCAGCCGTCTTCCAGTCGCCTTCACCGGCAAAGCCGTAGCCTTGCGCCATCAGGCGTTGGACAGCCAGACCCGGAAGCTGCTTCATCCCATGCAAATCCTCGAAGTTCGTAGTGAAGGCATTGTAGCCTTTCTCTTCAAAGAAACGTTTCATCGCGATTTCATAGCTCGCTTGTACTCTTACGCTAGCTTCCCAAGACTCTTTGCTGCTCGTGCCATAATCAAATGTATATAGCTCCGCATACAGCCCCATCAGATCGTCGATTTCTTGCTCTGTAACAGCATTCACGTATTGTACGAGGTCGCCGATACCGTAATAATCTACCGTCCAACCGAATTGAATTTGGGCTTCGACTTTATCTCCATCCGTAACGCCGACGTTGCGCATATTGTCGCCAAAACGAGCAACCTTGATATTAAAGCTTTCGTTATAGGCAACTGCTACGTCCATCCAGTCGGCAATTTGCTGATGCACTTCCGGACGCTCCCAGTAGCCTACGACGATTTTATTTTGCTTCTTCAGACGGGCATTGATGAAGCCGTATTCGCGGTCACCATGAGCGGCCTGGTTCAGGTTCATGAAGTCCATATCGATCGTGGCCCAAGGAATGCTTTCGTTGTATTGAGTTGCCAAGTGAAGCAGCGGCTTTTGCAGCAATTTCGTGCCGCGAATCCACATTTTCGCAGGCGAGAACGTGTGCATCCACGTAATGACGCCCGCCACCTCGTCGCGATAGTTGACTTCTTTCATAATGCTTGTGATTTTATCTGCGCTGACAGCCAGATCCTGCAATACAACCGGGTAAGGCAACACACCGCTTGCATTCAAGGCATCCGTCATCGTCTGAGCATGTGCTTTCACTTCAGCCAATGCTTCTTCCCCATACAGGTTTTGAGAACCTACGACAAACCAAAACTCTTTAGCTAATGTTACTGACATACCGATCATCCTCTTTTCTAATTTTAGTCGTGGATAAAATGATTATTTCTGTCCGTAATAAGCGTCTTTCCCATGTTTGCGCAAATAATGTTTGTCCAAAATGCCTTGCGGCAGTTCTTTGGCAAAATGATTCAATTGCCGCGCGTACAAGTTCATTTTGCAAACTTCCTCCAGCACGACGCTGTTCACGACTGCCGATTTGGCATCCTTGCCCCACGTAAACGGTGCGTGGCCATGGAGAAGGACGGCCGGTATCGCCATGACATCCAACCCGCGCTGCTCGAAAGTTTCAATGATGACACGTCCCGTTTCGGCCTCGTAACCCCGGTCAATCTCCCCTTGATTCAGGAAACGGGCACAAGGCACCGCTCCATAAAAGGTATCCGCATGCGTCGTTCCCATGACCGGCACATCAAGTCCTGCTTGTGCCCAAATCGTTGCCCATGTGGAGTGGGTATGCACGATGCCGCCGATCTCTGAGTAATGTTTATACAATACGGCATGAGTCGCGGTATCGGAGGAAGGTCTTAGCTCTCCCTCAACCACATTGCCATCAAGATCGACAACGACCATATCGCTCGCCTTCATCTTGTCATAACTGACTCCGCTTGGTTTGATGACGAAGAGGCCGCTTTCCCGGTCAATGGCGCTTACATTGCCCCATGTAAATTTTACGAGTCCATGCTTCGGCAATTCCAGATTCGCCTCAAATACCTCTTCTTTCAGCTGTTCTAACATCGCTAGTCCCTCCCGTTCTCTATCAGATGGTCTACAGCAGCCTGCTCAATGGCCAGCCCATTCCGGTAGCGTTCCATAAATACTTCAAAACCCGACACATCGGATGGGTCTGGGGCAATTTCCTGCCCTTCCACATCTTTAAAGACCTTCTGTTCAAGGAAGTCGTCCAGGCTCTCCTGCTGATCCTTGTTGATCAGATAAGAAGCCAGAAGCGCCATTCCCCACGCCCCGCCTTCGCCGGCTGTAGACATGACGGAAATCGGAACGTTCATCGCCGCGGCTACCATTTTTTGTCCGACGACAGGGGTTTTAAATAAACCGCCGTGAGCCAAAATGCTGTCAATGGCGACTTGCTCGTTTTCTGTCAAAATGTCCATGCCGAGCTTGAGTGCTCCGAAAGCTGTGAACAGATGGGTGCGCATGAAATTAGCCAGAGTGAAGCTGCTCTCAGGCGAGCGCACGAATAGCGGACGGCCTTTTTCAATTCCGGTAATGTTTTCGCCTGAGTAATAACCGTAGCTCAGCAAACCGCCGCCATCCGGGTCGGCCTCCAAAGCTTTATTAAACATGACGCTGAACAATTTTGCGTTATCCGCTTCATAACCCATGGCTACAGAAAATTCGCGGAACAATCCCATCCATGCGTTGATATCGCTTGAGCAGTTGTTGGCATGCACCATGCCAACCGGACTCCCGTCTGGCGTCGTGACCATATCGATTTCCGGATAGACCTTGGATAATTCCTTCTCCAGCACAATCATCGCAAAAACGGAGGTACCTACAGAGATGTTCCCCGTACGCTTTCTTACGCTATTCGTGGCAACCATGCCTGTCCCAGCATCACCTTCCGGAGGACAAAGCAAAATGCCTGGCTGCAAATCCAGTGACGGGTCCAAAATGCGGGCTCCCGCCTCCGTCAATTGACCAGCTTGCTCGCCTGAAAGGAGAACTTTCGGAAGAAGATCCTCAAGCTTCCAAGGATAGCCGCCTGCCGAGATCAGTTCATCGAATTGCTTAACCATCAGTGGATGGTAATTATGAGTCGATTCGTCAATAGGGAAAATACCAGAGGCATCCCCAATACCAATCGCTTTATTGCCAGTTAGCAGCCAGTGAATGTAACCGGCCAATGTCGTCACAAAATCAATACGAGGCACATGCTCCTCTTTGTTTAATATCGCTTGATACAGATGGGCAATGCTCCAGCGCTCAGGAATATTGAATTGGAACTTGTCCGTCAGTTCCCTTGCTGCCTCGCCGGTTGTAGCATTGCGCCAAGTCCGGAACGGTACAAGCAGTTCACCCGTGCTATCGAACGCCATATAGCCGTGCATCATAGCGGAAAACCCGATCGAACCCACGGTCTTAAGGGTGACCTCGTATTTGCGCTCCACTTCTTGCTTCATTTCGCGATAAGCCGTTTGGAGGCCGGTGAGGATATCCTCTTGGCTGTATGTCCAAAATCCGTCTTTCAATTGGTTTTCCCATTCATAGCTTCCTGACGCGATGGTCTCAAAACGATGATCGATCAATACCGCTTTAATCCGCGTAGATCCAAATTCGATCCCCAGCGAAGTTTCTCCCTTAGTTATCGCTTCTTTCAACTCTACATGATTCATGATCACGCATGTCCCCTCTCTGTTCGCGGTTTTTAAACCTGAAGGATGGAAAATAAAGTGAATGTGACACCTCATAATAACGGGTCTATGTTGTTTCGTATAATAGCTGCTCCTAATTAAATGGTACACCTCTTGAAGAGAAGCGTAACGATTTAATCAAAAGAAGGCGCTTTCCATTAGTGACAGCCTTAGTATATTTTTTGTACGTACATTTGTCAATACAAACAAATAGTTATACTTACAACGACGCACTCTCCTCTTAATCCTTGGAGTTAGCGTCCTCTTATTAGGCATTTCCCCAGGCGAAATCCAAGTAAAAAGCATGGAATTAACCCATTTATTTCGTGAAAAATGGTACTGCATTTTCATTCGCTGCAATTCATGTTAGAATGTGTACGTACAACTTTCTGAACAACGATGAAAGAAGTGGATTGCGTGAAGCCAAAGTATCAGATCATCATTGATGATATAAAAAGCAATATCCTGTCCGGAACGTACAAAGCAGGAGAGCAAATTTCTACAGAGTCTGCTTTGCAGAGCAGTTATAATGTTAGCCGCCAGACGGTTCGGAAGGCTATTTTGGAGCTGTCCAATGAAGGATTCCTAAGAAGCGAAAAAGGATCTGGGACGTATGTCAGCAGCCAATACCGGTCCAGATCGGGCGGGAATGCCGCTAAAAAAACGATTGGCGTCATCACCACCTATATCTCGGATTACATCTTCCCCTCTATTATCCGTGGTATTGAAGGCCGATTGAATGAAGACAACTATTCGTTACTGTTAGCCAGTACAAATAATGATATTATGCAGGAAAAGAAAGCGCTGGAAATGATGCTGTCCTATGGCGTGGACGGTCTCATTATTGAGCCGACTAAAAGCAATTTATACAACCCCAATATTGCTTATTACCTGTCCTTCAAGGAGCAGGAAGTTCCGTTCACCATGATTAACGCCTTCTATGAAGAGCTGGAGGTCCCTTTCTTCTGTTTGGATGACGTGCAGTCCAGCTATCTCGCAACCCGGGAACTCATTGCGAAAGGTCATTCCCAGATCGGCATTATCGCGAAAATGGATGATCTGCAAGGAAAATATCGCATGAAGGGATATATTAAGGCACTTGGGGAAGCCAAATTGCGGTTTCATCCCGAGCAAGTGCTTTCCTTCGACACGGCGACGAAGCCGAACCTCTCCACCAGCTTGGAGGAGTTCCTAAACGACAACAGGGATGTTCTGACTGCGCTTGTTTGCTACAACGACGAGGTAGGGCTGGAAGTCGTACATGCCTGCAGAAAACTGGGGATATCCATTCCAGATGAATTATCCATCATTGGCCAGGACAATTCGTATATCGCCAAAAATGCGAATATCAAGCTGACGACACTGACGCACCCCCAAGAACAAATGGGACGGGACGCAGCAGACTGGGTCATTAAAAATTTGCAAGGAAAAAAAGACCTGCCCGTGAGCACCTACTACCAACCCGTGTTAGTTGAAGGTGAAACCGTAAAAGAGATTGAAGTAGAGTAATTTCTTATAATTTGGTTCAACTTAAAGGTTTTGGATCTATCAGCGAAAAAGAAAAAAGGAGCCGCCGCGGCAAGCTCCTTCGTTACGCTTATATTGCTGCCGGAAGTACCTCAGGCATCACGTTGTTCATTTTTAGACATCCGTTGGTCCTGCTCATAAATGCTGATGTCTAAATCTGGAACGGCCTACACACGTTTCATCCCCGAATATCGACAATTCTACTATTTCCTCATTTTTCTATCCAGCGTTCATCACCTGATCTATAAATGCCCTTAACTTGCCGCTTCATGCTCCGAGAGACGTTTCAGCAATTCCTGCAGCGCTGGCATCTGATGGCCGCGGCGCTGCCCTTCGGCAAGGGAATTGCGCATCGATTCAACGTCCTGAGCACGAACCTTGCCGCCATGATGGAAGCGGTTGAATGCCTGATAATCTAGCGGCAGCATGTCCCGCTCCATTTTGATGTGCACGTATGCCGTTATGCGCGCTCCCATAACCAAGGCCATCATTTTGCCCAACAAACCATGCTGAGGGAGTGCTGCTATTTCGCCTTGGGCACGGATGGCAAGCCGCCAAAGCTCCTTGTTTGCCGAAACCGCCGAAAAATCAGGCCAGCCCGCAATGTCACACGCTGCATATACAGGAAAGCCAACACTTGCGTAAATATTAAACATCGCCGGGCTCACTTGACCACAGCGCGAAAGCTTATTGCGGTTGTAGAGCTCAATGAATTGCTTCGCTGCCTCTTTATTGTTGGTCTCGACTTGAAAGCCGACCTTGTTCGCAGGATGCTTGTAACAGACAACAGCCTTTGCTACTTTCGCTGGATCTGTTGGTGCATGTATAGGCAGGTTCGCGCTTCCCTGGTGGCTGAGCATGCCGAGAATTCCTCTTAGCAGGCGATCTTCCGAAATTTGCATGACCTTGATATAGTGCTCGCGAAGGCCGATGCCGAAACCGTTCATGATGACAATAGCTTTAGAAGCGCGTACCACGCCGCCTAGCTTGCTCAGCATAGCCATGCCTTCTGCCGTTCGACTGGCATTTCCGTCAAGTGTAATGAAAATAAACTGAAGTGGTGTATCTGCCAGTTCAGCGGCATTCTCAATGACGCTGAAGCCGGTAAAATTTTTCAGTGCTGCATCGTCATAGCAATAAAGCTGTTGCGGAGATTGGAATGTCGTTTTCCGCCCTTCTCGCACGAGGAAGGTAATGTTGGCGCCGGACAAACTGAGATGGTAGCCGACAGAGAAGCCTACTGCCCCCGCTCCTACAATGAGGACATTGGGTTTGTTCGTAGTAGTTGTCATTTTTATTCACTCTCCAAGGATTCGTTGAAATCTAGTTATACCATTAGGAATAAATGGAACGGCTAATTGATTGCCGTTTCGTCCACGCCATTAAATGAACACCTGTTGATTTAATATCATGGTGATAGTATAATCTCAAAATAGCCGCATGCTCAATCATCAATATGCGGAATAATGTTATTCATTCAACACTTTCCCTGGCGTTTGTTCGATTAGATATGGAAAGGGACGGATCTTATGGTCGGAGTAAAAAACAATAGAAGAACCAAATATACGACGGAGCTTATTAAGCAGTGTTTTCTAGCTCTATTGGAAACGAGGAAGCTGCCGCAAATAACGGTTACCGAAATATGCAAGCAAGCTGACATTAACCGCGGTACCTTCTATCTGCATTACAAAGATCCCTACGAATTATTTGAAGTGATGCAGAAGGAATTTAATCAAGAATTATGGGAGACGCTGCAAAAGGATCAAAGCCCCTGCGCAGAAGATGGTTCCTTAATCAAGCTTTTGAACATTATCCAAGAGAAGAAAACCATTTTTCGTAGCATGATTTCGGACAGAGGAGAAAGCAGCTTTTTATCCGAGGTGCTGGTTGAGGTTCATAAAGATTATTTGCAAAGAAAGGGAGAGGATCTAAACCGGAAGGGCTCCTCCGCAATGGACTACTCTTTTACTTATATGGTTCACGGCTCAATGGGCGTCATCCATCAATGGCTGGAATCGAATGGCGAGGAAAGCCCGGAAGCGATTGCGCGTATCATTTCTTCTTTCAAACCGGCATGAACGGCTCCTTTCCACTTAGATCCATGGCGGAAGAAGCTTTTTATCTGCAATAATATACTATAGCCCAATCCCTTTAAGATGTAGCATATGAGAATAGCTTGAAAGGGGTATTCTCATGGATATGGCATCTTTTTTAATTTATTGCGTGATTGCTACTTTTACACCAGGTCCTACTAATATCGTCATATTGTCCACCGTGCAAAATTCAGGTGCAAAACAAGCCTTGACATATACGTATGGAGCAGCGGTTGGTTTTGGATTATTACTCGTTATTTCGGCTGTATTGAATACGGCGCTCTTAACGATATTGCCGAAAATTCTATTGATGATGCAGATAGTGGGAAGCTGTTATATGATCTATCTCGCTTATCAAGTCTGCAAAATGGATGCATCGAACCCAGCAGCAAACCAAACGGCTACCTTTAGGTCAGGCTTCCTTCTGCAGTTTTTAAATCCAAAGGTAGTTCTGTTTGCACTGACGGTCATTCCAAATTTTATTATGCCATACTACAGTGCAATCCCTGCGGTTACGATAAGTATTATAGCCATAACGCTCATTGGCTTTTTAGCATTTGTGACGTGGGTTGTTTTCGGAAAAATCTTCAAGGCGTTTTTACAGAAGCATAATAAAATTGTGAATGCCATCATGGCCTTATCTCTAGTTTATGCTGCAATTATGATCTGGATGTAGGTGTACTTAGATTAGAAGTGAATCGAGATGAATCGAGTGGACAAATTTATTTATAAAAAATCGGCAGGTATTACTGCGCTGTCAGCAAGCATGACTGATTTTAAATATAAAAAGCACGCTCACCAGGAATATGCCATTGGCGTAACCTTGCGCGGTATTCAACGATATAACATGGATGGCGGCTTGCAATTATCCTACCAAAACGGCGTTATGCTTTTTAATCCAGAGCAGGCGCATGACGGTATGGCCCATGATAAGACAGGCCTCGATTATGTCATGCTGTATATTGAACCGCATTTGCTTCTAGACGCTATGGAGAAAAAGGATATCGTCCGTTTTTCAACTCCTATTGTGTACAATCAGAAGCTTGAACAGCGCATAGTAAATCTTGCCCGTGCCATATTAAGCGAAAAAGACGAGGCTTTGTGCAGTGAATTATTTGTCTCCCTCACGGATGGCCTTATCCAAACTAATTCATCTATCAACAACAAAAAAGATAACACCCTAATTAAAAAAGCAAAGGATATGCTTCATGCCCATTTTGAACATGTCCTTAAGCTTGACGAAATCTGTGAAGAGCTTCAACTATCGAAATTTCAGTTTATCCGGCTATTCAAGGCTCATACAGGGATTTCCCCCTATCAATATTTTCTGAACGGCAAGATCGAATATGCCAAGCAATTAATTGAAAAAAATAGCGATGTTTATTCAGCCGTAGCTGAATGCGGTTTTGTTGATTTAACTCATTTAAATAAACATTTTAAAGGTGTATATGGAACAACCGCATTTGAATATATTTCGCAAATCAATGGGTGAGAAAGATGAAAGGAGAAAAGCAGCCACCATCTATTGGCTGCTTTTCTCCTTTTTGACCCGTGTAATAGGGAACGTCTATTTTTTGGCATAGCCTTGCTTGCGTAAATAATCCAGCATGCCCGGTTGAATGCTTCTTTGCAGATGATCTTGAATATGGCCACTCCAACCCTGTACCTTTTTCACTGTAAAAGGTGCTGTAACTGGACGACTTTCGTAATATTCACGCATGGTTTCGTCATAAATGGCTAATTTTTCTTTAGCGAGAATTTGATACTGATCATCAAACATTATCATTGATTGAGGCAGTCTCGGCTTCATTCCAGGTTTATCTCCAGACGGGTGGCCTATACATAAGCCCACTAAAGGAATGACGTACTTCGGTAAATGCAAAACTTCACTTAATTCGTCGATATTACTTCGGACTCCCCCAATGAATACGCCGCCAAGTCCCATTGATTCTGCGGCAGTTAAAGCATTTTGTGCCATTAGCCCTGCATCAAACGAACCTATTAATAGAAATTCAATATATTCAAGGTCAACCTCGGGGGCGATTTGGTGATTTCGGTTGAAATCAGCACAAAAGATCCAAAACTCTGCCGCTTCTTCAATATAGGATTGATTGACTGAAAGCTGCATCACTTTTTTCCGAAGCTCTGGATCCGTCACTCTAAGGATAGAAACAGCTTGTAGGAGGCTAAAAGATGATGTTTGATTAGCTGCAAGAAAGATCGCTTCACCTTGTTCTTTTGTGAGAGGTTGATTTGTAAATGAGCGAATGGATGTATGATTACAAAGTAACTCAATCGTCCGGTTCATGTGAATTCCCCCTAAGCTTTATTTTTCAACCGTTCCGTATTGATAAGATACGCCCATATGCTCACGCAGCGTCTTGCCCTCATATTCTTCGTGAAATAAACCGCGCTCCTGAAGAATGGGAACAACCAAATGAACAAAATCCGCAACGCCGTCAAATGATATATCCGGTACAACAGAGAAGCCGTCACATGCCCCTGCTAGAAACCATTCTTCCAAGAAATTAGCAACCTGTTCAGGGGTACCCGCAACAACAGGATGATAATTGATAACCCCATGTGCTAGAATATCACGAATAGAAAGCCCTTTTAACGCCAATTCCAGCGCTCTTGGAGAACGCGGGTCTTGCGGATTTGCATATGCCCGGCTCAATAAGGCTGTTGGGATGGGTTGCTCTATATCAACTGAATCGCTTGATAAAGGCAGCCCCAGCATAGCTCCAAGATACCTCACTCTGCCCGGAATCTCCTCAATAGCAAAGTCCATTAATTTCCTTCTTCGCTCCAAGGCCTCTTCTTCGGTTGCTCCAATCGAGAACATAAAACCGGCAAACATTTTAATATCATCAGGGCTGCGTTTGAACTGGCGGGCACTCTGACGAATCATTTGCCGCTGAGCCCGTGCGGAAGCAATATCATATGGATTCGCATACACACCCGATGCATAACTTCCGGCTAGCTGCAGCCCTTCTCCCCCGCCTCCAGCTTGAAAAATGACCGGCTGGCCTTGCTCGGAAGGCGGAATAGGAAGAGGGCCGCGAGAGGCAAAATATTTTCCTGTAAGATTTACCGGTTGGATTTTGTCCATATCTGCATATTGGCCGCCTTCTGCATCCGCCGTCCACGCATCCTCTCCCCAGCTTCCCCATAATGCCTGAACAATCTGTATGGATTCATGGGCCATTTCGTATCTCTCTTTGCGATCAGGAAGCTGCGCTCCATAATTTGCTGCGAACACCTGTCCCGATGTCGTTACTGCATTCCACCCTGCACGCCCATGGCTGATCACATCCAACGCTTTAAACTGCCGGGCTATATTATAGGGGTGGTTAAATGTAGTTGATAGTGTTGCGACAAGCCCAATATGCTTTGTTTCCCTAGCTACCGCCATTAAAGCCAGCATGGGGTCCATTGGGAATTGGGGAGTTTGTTTACTCAGATCATTATTTAGACCCGGTGAATCGGCTATGAAAATCAATTGAAATTTTCCCTTTTCAGCTATTTTTGCTCGCTCGACATAACTATCCGTATTGGTATAAGCCTTCGGATCGGTCCCAGGCATTCTCCAAGCGCTGAATTCGGCTCCGTATCCAGAGACCATTTGTAAAGCAAGCTGCATCTTCTTGTTTTTCATTCTATATTTCTCCTTACAAACTTTATTGGCATGCATTTTCACTATCTTTCAACAGAATATCTATTCGGGATATAGGGAAGCTCCAAATTCCCCCGCAGCGTACTGGCTTCGTATTCAGTTCGGAATATGCCTTTCTTCTGTAATAAAGGAACCACTAAATCGATAAAATCATCAAACCCTGAAGGATGCTCCATTCTAAGAAGCAATAGATCCATTGCTCCAACTCCATGCCAATGTTCAATCTGATCAGCTACATCCTCCGCCGACCCGAAAAGCAACGGCTTGGGCATGCGATAGCCAGGAGGCAATAAACGTTCTAGCTCTTGAAGCTTTTCCCTAGCTTCAGCTTCTGTTCTTCCAACAATAGGGTTTTGTGTCGGCATAATGAGGAAGTTATCAGCTGATCTTCCTGCAATAACGACCCTTCTTTTCAATTCAAGACCGAATTGTTTAGCATAATGAAGGTCATCCCCATTTACCAGCACGCCTTCGGCATGTTTTGCTGCAATATCCATAAATTCGTTAGATGTGCCTGCTTGGAAAATAACCGGCCTGCCTTGAACGGAACGGCTAATATTTAAAGGACCATCTACTGAAAAATACTTGCCTCTATAATACAAAGGATGCATTTTACTTGGATTTAAAAAGCTCCCTGTTTTTTTATCTCGCATAAAAGCATCATCTTCATAAGAATCCCAAAGTCCTTCTACCACTTCGATAAATTCTTCTTTCATCGGATAAAGATCAGATTTATGAAGATGTCTTCTGCTATAGTTGGCCAACCCTCCAGGATTGGAGGTAATTGCATTCCACCCCGCTCTCCCGTTGCTTATTTTATCGAGTGATGCCATTTGTCTCGCTACTGTAAATGGATCTGCATACGACGTTGCAATCGTCGCGACAAGACCAATATGACTGGTCACCATGCTAAGCGCCGATAAAATGGATACACCTTCAAACATGCTTAAATAATGGGGGATCATGCCGGGGCCAATGTGGCTTACATCAGCCAGGAAGACCATATCAAATTTGCCTTCTTCCAATCTTCTGGCCTTGGCGGCATAAAAATCTATACTCTCGCTAGCATTAGAAGGCATATTCGGATGGCGCCATGCGGTATGGCTCCATCCTACTCCATCCACAATAGCCCCTATTTTAAGCTTCTTTCTATTCATCTGGCTCTCTCCCTTATTGTCAGTGAAGATCAAAGGCTTCAGCAAGCAACCGGTATGCCTTAAGGCGCGTTTCCTGCTCTGGATAAAAATCTGCAATCAGCATGAACAAAATCTAAAATCGATAATTTTATGAGTGGTGCATTTTTTGACGCCATTTCGATGTCTCCTTTGGATTGAGCAATTTATTGTACACCCAAATACTTAGCTTGCTAAGTATTATCACAAAAATCAACACTATCCCCCTAAATAAATGCATTTATTTAGCTTACTAAATATTCATCTAAAATAAAGGAAAACCTTAAAAAATGCTTTTAAAACAAATTAATCTCCATCTGCTTCATAAGTCGCCTTAACAACATGCGTTCTTCCGGCAAGATGCCGTTCAGCAGTTTTTCTTGCTGGTTTCTCCATTTAATTTTTATAGGATTTTCTAGCTCTCTGCCCTGCTCGGTTAGAAAAATCCGCATAATTCTAGCATCCTGGCCATCGCGTTTACGATATATAAAGCCGTTCTGCTCCAATGATTTGACCATGTTGGTTACAGTAGGAGGCTCACACTTTAAATGTTCACATAGCTGCATTTGTGTAACCCCGTCGCCTGACCACAAACGATAAAGCAAATTATCTTGGCCTACATACAGATTAAGTTCCCTTAGACTTTCACTATAGTCTCGGCGCATCCGTGCTGAAATTTTATCTAACAGCTCGCGAATATCGCAATCTACCTTTTCTTCCATAAGCAACCCTCAAATAGCTGAATTATTTAGCAACCTAAGTTTAGCACGGTGCATTTTGAGTGTCAACCGACCTTAGAAGCGCTATGCCTATTATAACCTAAATAGCTGAAACGTAAATAATGGTGAATAGTTCATCTTCCGTTCATATTGACGTCACGAGTAGGACATCTTCTTCGTATAAGCTTATTTCAGCAGCCCGTTAAGGCAGCCGACTAACAAGACAACGACAGGAGAAGATACGAATATGAAAAAATGGATTAGGGTTTTACTTAAAATATTGGCAGCTATCGTTATAGCAATCGTCGTTTTTATGGCTATTGTGTTTATAGTGAATAAGGTCAGCAGCAAATCTGAGCAAGGCAAAATACATGCCTATGGCCAGCTGGTACCCGTAGACGGGAAAAAGATGAATGTGCTGATTCAAGGGGACGGCGAAGAAACGATTGTGCTCTTGCCAGGCTATGGAACAGCAGCGCCGGCGCTCGATTTTAAACCGCTAATCGATGAGCTGTCACCCTCTTACAAAGTAGTTGCAGTTGAACCATTTGGTTATGGCTTAAGTGATGGAACCGATAAGGAAAGAACGACAGAAAATATAGTAAATGAACTCCATGAAGCGCTGCAAGCTCTTAACATTGACCGCTATATTCTAATGGGCCACTCCATTACAGGCATTTACGGAATTGATTATGCAAACAAATATACAAACGAAGTGACTGCCTTTGTCGGCATCGACAGCAGTGTCCCAACACAGCCTGGCATGGACGTGAAATTCCCATTAAAAACGTTTGGTTTTCTCAAACAATCCGGTTTGCTGCGATTGATCGTGAAAACAGGCAGCGACCCTTATGAAGGACTTCCATATGATGAGGAAACCAGAGAACAGCTGACCATGCTTTCGCTCAAGAACAGCAATAGTCCCACGATGCTAAATGAAATGAAAAATATCTCTGCTAACTTTAAAGCAGCTGAACATTTAACCTTCCCAAAAGAGCTTCCGATTATTTTCTTTATCCAATCGAACAATGAAGACATTCCAACTTGGATACCGCTGCATGAAGAGCAAATCAAAGATTCGGTGCATGGGAAAGTAATGACCTTTGAAGGCGGACATTATTTGCACCACACCAGATCCAAAGAAATCGCTGAAAACCTTAAGGTGTTTATGGAAGAAGCAAGGTGAAACGGCCGAAAGCCGTTCCCTGGCGGCGCGCGGCGTTTCAATCCGACAAGCAGATAAACGCTTTTAGTATTCCCTATTCCCTATGCCACGGCCATATGTGCAAGCTTCCTTGCATATGAGGCCGTGGCATTTTTTTACTTATTCATACTCCGTTCATATTGAAGTCACGGTGAGGACATCCCCGTCATATAAGCTTTATTTAGCCGCCCTTAAGGCAGCTGAATAAACCGTCGAAGATAGGAGTAGATAAACATGAAACGAACTTCCATTGTCGCTGTCACCCTCGCGCTGAGTATGCTGGCTCCCCTGCCTGCAATGGCTGCTGCGAACAGCAAACCGCTTGCTTATGATGCGGCTAAAAAAATAGCGGCTGAGAAAGCCAAGCTGCTGACAGAAACCTACGGCATGACAAGCGTCCAATACGCGCTCATTGATGATGGGGAAATTACGATTTCGGGGCATGCAGGAAAAAATGATCTAACGGATTCGATTCCACTCTCCTCAAATACCATTTATGGAATCGGCTCTACAAGCAAAATGTTTCTCACGACAGCTGTTATGAAGCTTGTAGACGAGGGCAAGGTAGATTTGGATTTGCCCGTTGTGAACTATATCCCTGACTTTAAGATGAAAGACAGCCGCTACAAACAGATTACAACGCGCATGCTGCTGAATCATTCCTCCGGCTTTCTCGGAACTACCGGCAATAATGCCACCTTGTATGGGGATAATGATACTTATGCACATGATACTTTTCTAGAGCAGTTGGCTACTCAAAGCTTGAAGGCAGATCCCGGAGCCTTTTCAGTCTATTGCAACGATGGTTTTACGTTAGCTGAAATTCTGGTAGAAAGAGTTAGCGGCATCGGTTTTACAGCATTTATACACAAATATATTACTGGGCCTCTAGACATGAGCCATACAAAAACACCGCAGGATCTCATTGATCAAGCGGCGCTGGCCGGCATCTATTCCCCGCTGTATGAGGGACAGCTCCCACAAGAGAATTATAATATTATTGCCACGGGAGGCCTTTACTCCACAGCTGAAGATCTCGCGGCCTTTTCACAAATTTTCACAGGGCAGACGGAAGGCATTCTTTCTGCAAAATCGCTAGAAGCGATGGCACAAGAGGAGTATAAAAGCGGCATGTGGCCGGAGGAAGCCCATCCGTCCTACCTCTCCTACGGGCTAGGCTGGGATAGCGTCCACTTGTTCCCCTTTGATGAATACGGCATTAAGGCCCTTTCCAAAGGTGGCGACACGATTTCGTATCATTCATCCTTGGTCGTGCTCCCGGAATACAAGCTGTCTGCCGCTGTTGTCTCTTCAGGTGGTTCAAGCGCATTAGACCAAATGATCGCCAATGAACTGCTGCTCAGCGTCCTTCAGGAGAAGGGTGTTATTAAGGAACGGAAACCGGAGGGGTCGTATGGCGTGCCTATTAAGGCAGACATGCCGCAGGAAGTAACACAGTACGCGGGTATTTATGGCGGTGGATCAAATAAGTTATTGAAGATAGAAGTGAAAACCGAGGGCGAAATGTCTGTATCCACGGTTACGGCTCCGAACAATCCTGCCCAGACATATACGTACACCGCTGACGGTTCTTTTGTAAACGGTGAAGGCACTGAAAAGGTAAAATTCGTTGTGGAGAAAAATGGGCATACCTACTTGTGGTCCCGCTCTTATATAGCTATCCCGGGGATAGGACAAACGGCAATTTCCAAGTATAATGCCGAGAAGCTTGAAGACAACCCATTAGCCCAAGACGCAGCTGACGCATGGGCACAGCGTGACGGTCAAAAATATTATTGGGTGAATGGAAAATACACATCAACGTCCTACCTCCATTCGACACCCATCCTACCTTTTCAGACTTCTAAAGAAGTTCCAGGGTATGTATTGAATCAAAAAATGATTGGAGCAGACAAAGCCGTTAATCAGCTGCAAATTCCTGGCATGGATGGCCGTGACACGATGGAAATCGAATTTTTCAAGAAAAATGGAATCGAGTATATGAAAGCAGCAGGCAACCTATACGCCAGTGAAGAGCTTGTAAAACCGCTCTATTCGGGCAAACAGTCTTCGGCAACAATCCAAGCGGACGGCGAAGCCAAATGGTACACCGTCTCAGCGAAGGATACAGGAAAAGTCATGACGGTTAATATGCCTGCCCACGGCTCCTTTGCCGTCTATAATGAAGCTGGTATTTGCATAAATCATACCGTTATCAGCGAGAACAATCAGGCCGTATTGCCAGAGAACGGCAGCGTTGTCTTTGCGGGCGAGGTTGGCTCTACGTTTGGCATTTCATTGAAAAAGTAAAAAATAGAGGCTTGTCTTCATATATTAAACAACACTAGGGGTCACCACATTTAAGGTGGCCCCTTTACTGCTTGAATTCGTATTAGAGACGTTGCTCGAAATATTATGAATGAGCAGCATTCTATAGAAGGGACTGAACAATGCTGACATCCGGAATCTTATACCCGTTTGGAGCTGCTTGAAAAACACGCTCCCAGATGTCCGCCTCTATTGGAGGAAGCTCGTCATATCGCGGGTATACAAATAGGGAAGATAACAGATTAGAGATTTTATCTTCAGGCTGCGCTGGCTGTATGGCTGGATCATGGTCATTTGCGGGCCCTACTTGTTGGTTTTGTAATACATGGCTTGCCCGTTTCAGTCTGGGGCGGCGTTTACGTACTCGCCTTACGATCTTTTTCTTGTAAATCTTCTTTGTCTTGTAAATCTTCTTTGTTTGCTTCTTTGTTTGCTTCTTATTTTTCTTTTTCGCTTTATTGCTCCCGGTTGTTTTTTTCTTCGATTGGCGCGCCATTTTCTTCTTCCCCTCTGTTGTGGCGTTACTGGGCTTTGCAGCTCAGTCTGCTGGGCCATCTGTGGTTCGATTTGCGGCTCGATTTGCGGTTCGATCTGTTGCTCAGCCTGCTGTTCAGTCTGCGGCTCATTTTGTTCGGGATGCTTGCTCCTCGCCAACTCATATAGTGCTAACACCCGGTTAGTCATCTCAGGCAATGCCCAATGCCGCTCTCCCCATTCTTTTGCCTGACTCGCCATGCTGCTCAACCGGTTTGTATCCTGTAAAGCGGATCTTAAGCATAAATGCAGCTCATTAATATCTCCGGCATGAAATACAAGCCCATTCACGGCATGGGTTACCATTTCCGGTATACCGCCAGCGTCAGAAGCGATAACCGGCTTGCCCGCTATTTGAGCCTCAATAACGGCAAACGGCTGATTATCCTGCATGCTGGGCAAAACGATAAAATCTGCCTGATGAATCAAAGCGGGAACGTCCTCCCGGTTTCCTAAAAAAATGACGTGGTCGCCCAGACCGAAATCTTTCGTTATATTCATGATTTCTTCACGGAGAGAGCCTTCTCCAGCTAACCAGCAAACCCAATCCGAACGCTCCGCTTTCAGTTTTACGAGTGCATGAATGAGATAAATATGTCCTTTCACAACATCAAAGCGGGCAGGACATAAAAATACGCTTGCTCCTTCAGGCTTGACAATCATGGTATCACGCAGCATATTTTGTTGAAATTGTTCTTTATCAAATCCATAGTGGCTTACGATAATCTTGGGCTCGGGAACTGCAAAATCCTCAACCATTACTCTTTTTAACCACTCTGAAGGCGATATCGTGACATCACTGACTGTTGCCCCCAGATGCTCGCGCAATGCCGAATATTTCCAAAGCGGGGAATTTGTATCTTGGTCTGTTAACCCCAATGTCTTTAATCTAACGAACCATTCCCTTGTCAGGCATCCGTGAATAGTCGTTACTAAGGGCGTATGGGCAGGCTTTACACGTGACAATGCATGAGCACTCATAATGTCCTGCGCATGAATGATGTCATACTCGGCCAAGCCGAAATACATAGCAGCTGCTTCAAAACAGTAACGCTCAACCTCAGAAAATGTAATCCAGGGATCAATTCCGGACAAATGGTGATCCATGTAGTGGTTCGATTGATGGGCAATCAGCGGTTGCAGCTTGGCTTTATCAATAGCCATCTCTTTGCCCGGAATATAAAACCCCTGCCCATCAGGTGTCGGGGAGAAGATATCGACATGATGCCCCGCGAACTTCAGCCCTTCTTCCAGCTGATTTACATATGTGTTTACGCCGCCGGCATGTGGCAGCGACCAACTGCAGGCGATTAATATTCGCATGTGTTCCCTCCGATTGGTCTGTCGTCCAAATATAATATGAGATTTCAAGTGCGTTGTTAACGTACACCAACCTATTTATACCTCGTATCGATACAGGCAATTATCATGTCGTTTTTTCTTTCCAGCCCCATTAATTCCAACTATTGTTTCCAAAACTCAGCGCCTCTCTCTATTTCTGCTAGACCTCGTGATACTCTACTATTTCCATAAAATTTAGACTCTCAACTATAGCAGCTTTGATTCATTCGCGTATTATGCTAGAAGATGAATCAAAGGAGCTGACAGAGTGATGGAGCATGCCCCTAAATTTAAAATTGGCATTATCGGTCTGGGATACGTTGGATTGCCACTCGCCAAATTGTTTCTGGAAGGAGGAAACACGGTTTACGGCATTGATGCCGATGAACGAAAAATCAATATGTTGATGAAGTATCAATCCTATTTGTCTGACTTTAAGAGGACGGATATTCGAAAGCTTTTTAGTAAAAATAGTTTTCATGTCAGCACGAAATTCGACGTAATCGAGAAGGTCGATGTTATAATCCTTTGCGTTCCGACACCGCTTGATGAGCAGCATCAACCTGATTTGAGCTATGTAATAGGCGCAGCACAAAGCTCACTTCCCTATTTGCATAGAGGGCAGCTCATTGTGCTGGAAAGCTCTACATTTCCAGGAACAAGCGAGGAACGGCTAAAACCGATGCTGGAGTCAACTGGACTTCTTGTAGGCAAAGACATTTCGCTCGCCTATTCACCAGAGCGAATTGATCCCGGTTCTAAATGGGAGCTGGAACAAATCCCTAAAGTGGTTGGCGGCGTAACTCCATCCTGCACAGCCTATGCGAAGCAAGTATATGGCTCAGTGTTTAATGAAGTGGTCCTTGTGTCATCGCCACGCGTTGCTGAAATGACGAAGCTTCTGGAAAACTGCCAGCGATACTTGAATATTTCATTTATGAACAGTCTGTTGAAGTTAAGCGAGGAGCTGGATATAAATCTCTGGGAAGCCATCGAGGCAGCAGGAACTAAGCCGTTTGGATTTACAAAATATTATCCAGGCCCTGGCGTTGGAGGGCATTGCATTCCGGTCGACCCCCTATATTTATTGTGGAAGGCAAGAGAACATCATATGGATTTGCCGTTCATTGACCTTTGCCATCAAGTAAACGAGGATATGCCGGGGTACATTGTAGGACGAGTGGCAAAGAGCCTGCAGCCAAAAGCGCTTAAAGAATGCAGTGTGCTTGTCATTGGAGTTACGTATAAAAAAGACGTTAATGATATGCGGGAGTCCGTTGCGCTGCCTATTATGGAGCATTTACTGCAAGCGGGCGTCAAACTGGGGTACTTTGACCCCTATGTGAAGGCTCTAAAAATAGGCGAAACCGTCCTTCATAGTACACCGCTCACTGCCCGAAAAATGAAAAATTATGATTGCACTTTAATTTTAACGGATCATTCCAATATCCCATATGAGCTTCTTGTGGCGCACACGCCCATTGTCATCGATACACGTAACGCCACTGGAAAAATGGCAGAGCGAGAAAATGTTATTTTACTCTAGGAGGGTATTCCATTGAAGGTAGCAGTAACAGGCGGTGCAGGTTTTATCGGCTCTCATTTAGTAGAGCGTCTGCTGGAAGCGGGCCATACGGTTTGGACGTTGGATGATTTCTCGACCGGACGGCCGGAGTTTTTATCCCATCTTCAAGCTAATAAACGCCATACGCTCATCCAAGGCTCGGTAACTGACCGAAGGACGCTCAAGAAATTAATGGATCGAGTGGACGTGGTCTTTCATCTAGCGGCTGTGTTGGGTGTTAAAAATACGGTAGAGGATCCCCTCAAGGTTATTGAAGGCAACATTGATGGCACGCGCAATGTTCTTGAATTGGCATATCCACGTCATACAAAGGTCATTTTTTCATCAACATCCGAAATATATGGAAAAAATAAAGTGCTGCCCTTCCACGAAATGTCCGACCGTTTTTATGGGGCCCCTTCTGTTCATCGTTGGTGTTATGCAACAGCAAAATCGCTCGATGAGCATATGTGCTTCGCCTATGCAGCAAAGGGACTCCCTGTCACCGTGCTTCGATATTTCAATGCATATGGACCAAGACAAACGAATTCGCAATATGGCGGGGTGGTCGCAAGATTTATTAAAGCAGCTCTGAAAGGGGAACCGCTTGAGGTTTATGGCGACGGAGCACAGACGCGTTGCTTCACCTATGTGGACGATACGGTTAATGGCACATTAGCAGCACTTCACGAGAAAGCAAACGGACTCGCCTTTAATATTGGCTCTAATTGCCCTATCACAATCTGGGAGTTGGCGCAGCTGATTATTAGGCTAAGCGGTTCGACCTCCCCGATATTGCTTAAATCGTATGCCGAAGCTTACGGTTCAGGCTATGAAGATATGCCTGGACGTGAGCCGGATTTGACTCGATCCGAATCATTGCTCGGCTACAAGCCTTCCGTGAATTTGGAAGAGGGGCTTCACAAGACAATTGAATGGTATCGCAATCGGTTATGAAATGAATCCTTGCAGCCGAATGGGGAGTGACAGATGAAAATTGGACTTGTTTCCTATTGGTGTATTCCTTATACAGGCGGAGTATCCACTTATGTTTTGGCGCTTCAAAAAGGCCTTGAGGAGAGAGGGCATGAAGTTGACATCCTCTCCCATAACCAATCCGGATTACATTATCATATCGTTAATAAAGGCAAATCCATTGATAAGCAAACCTTTTTAACTCCGATCATGAAACAAATTGGGATTCGCTTCAATATGAAATCAAGAAACTACGATGCTTGGCTTGCGGCAATGGAAGGCGAGCGTCTTGCTTTCCGCCAAGCTCTAACAACATTCACACTAACAAAATACGATGTGCTTCATGCACAGGATGTTATTTCTGCGACTGCTGTTTCTGAAATTAAACCAAAGAACACTCCGCTTGTCGTGACCCTCCACGGCAAGCTGGAAGCCGAATGGAAGCTTCAAGGCGTTATTTCAGACCCCTCCCCGGCAGCAACGTGGGCTAGTACACTTGACCAATATGGAAGCAGGGTGGGAGACCGAATCATCGTTCCTTCAAAGTGGCTCAAGCAGCAGTATGAGTCAACTAGCGATTTAGAAAAAGATCCATTTGACGTCATCCCTTATGGCTTCGATACGTTATCTTTTCTGCGCCAAGCCATAAGTCTGAAGGGGGCCATTCCAGAAAGCAGTTTAAAGCTAATCGTTTGTCCGGCGCGCCTGGATGCGGTAAAGGGCCACGAGGTTTTACTACATGCTCTTGAGCTACTGCGAAAGAGACGGTCAGATTGGGTTTGCTGGCTAGTTGGGGATGGTCCGCTGCGCCCAAGGCTTGAGCAACTGACCAATCATTTAAAGCTTCAGCAGCATGTTATGTTTCTGGGACATCGCAACGATATGGCTGCACTTCTAAGTCAGGCTGATATGGTCGTGGCACCAAGTATTCATGACAATTTGCCTTTTGCCATCATGGAGGCACAAGTAGCCGGGAAACCAATAATTGCTTCGGATGCAGGAGGAATTCCAGAAATGATAGCTGATGGAGAAAGCGGGTTATTATTTACATCCGGTCGTGCAGATTTATTATGTGAACGAATCAATAAACTACTTGACGATGACTGGCTTCAGAAAAGACTTGCCAATCAAGCCAGATACCATGGGCTTAGGCAGTGGTCTTTGGATTCCATGACGGAACGAACGCTGCAGCTGTACGATGAGGCGCTTCAAGCCAAGCAGCGTGGTGGAAAATGAGGATTCTCCTTGCCACGTATTGGAAGCTCCCTCATGTTGGCGGTGTATGGGCATATATCCAAGATTTAAAAACTAGTTTGGAGCGTCTAGGCCATGAGGTAGATGTGTTTGCGAGGCATCCTGATGAAAAAAGCTACTATATGCTGGGTACAGGGCAGCGAGTACAGAAAAGGTATTTCAAACAGCTCGTCGAGCGAGAAATTAAGGCCGTATATGCTGCACAGCAAATTCCCATTGATCCATGGATCGTCGATCAAGAAATTGAGTTTTGCACCTATGCGCTAGCAGCCTCGTATTTCGGACTGAAAAAATATGATTTGATTCACGCGCAGGATGTCATATCCTCCCGGGCGCTATGGCAGATTAAGCCGGAGGGCCTGCCTTTAATAAATACCATCCATGGATGCCTGGCGACCGAATACTGGCTTTCGCTTGAAGGAAAAGCACCGCCTGCATTCATTTGGAAATATGCTTGCGCAAGAGAATATTATGGAGCTACTTCGAGCGATTTGTCCATCGTGCCGACGAAGTGGCTGCAGCGGACACTAGCCAGCTATTTAGTGCCAATCGATCATATGGAAGTTGTCCCCTATGGAATGAACGTTGAACATCACTTGCAACGGATGAAAGAGAATACTGCCTTAATGCTCCCGTCCAACCTCCACATTATTGCCTGTCCAGCGAGGCTTGATAAAGTGAAAGGCCACAGCAGCTTGCTTAGTGCTTTATACCAGTTAAAGCAAACCAGAAGCGATTGGATTTGTCTGTTCATTGGCGATGGCTACCTTCGGTCAGAGTTGGAAAATCAGACTGCTCATTTGGGACTGAGCCATCATGTGCTTTTTATTGGCAGCAGAAACGATGTGCCCGCACTGCTGCAGCAATCCGATATTGTTGTACTCCCGAGTCTGCATGATAACCAGCCTTATGCTGTGATGGAAGCACAGATCTCGCGCAAGCCCCTCGTCGTCTCCAATGCCGGCGGAATTCCGGAAATGGTAAGTCATAACCATACAGGATTGATGGCAAATGCAGGTGATAGCAATGAACTGTCGCGTTACTTGCAATTGCTGCTCGAAAACCAATCGCTTTCACAAAGATTAGCTTATAACGGTTACGAATGGGGGATCAAGCAATGGTCGCTTCCGAAGATGGTCGATCGAGTAGTTGACTGTTATGAAATACTTCTAAGTAACCAGCATATAAGAAAAGCAAACCATCCCCCGAAATATGCCGGCCATCATGGTTCCGGAATATGTGAAATGCTCCGCAAGAATCAAGGCATGTATATTCCAGCTTCCTTCTCCATCGTGGATGATCACATTGTAGGCTCGGTTATTTTTCAAGCGAGGTAAGGATAACTAAAAGTATAGAAAGGAAGTTTTAAATGACAAATATACAAGTAACCCCCTCAGGCCCTCAACAGGAGCCGTCGATTGCGCTCAATTCCCTGGATCAATCGACCGTTATCGTAACGACGAATGACTTGCGTTCGGGAAACAATATGACGACCGTCTACCGCTCGATTAATAGCGGAGCCTCGTATACCCAAATGCTGATGTCACCTCCGGTTGGATTCGCAGCCTCCGGTGATGGGGTTGCTGCGTATGGTTATTCCAATTTGTTTCTTGTTGCTGCGACTGCCCTAAATGTTAACCCTGTAGCAGATTCATCGATCATTGTTTACCGCTCAACCGATAATGGGGCCTCTTTTTCAAGTCCAATCATTGTCAATCAAGGGTTTGGCACGGCCGTGTATAACGATAAACCAGCGATAGAAATTGATACGGCAAATGGCAGCCCCTATCTCGGGCAGGCATATATTGCATTTACGCGCTATTTCAACAATTTTAAAAATTCCGAAACGTTATTTCAACGATCACTCGATCAAGGATTAACTTGGTCTGCACCTATATTGTTAACCAATCAAGTACAAGGTGTAACTAGCTTCGGATCATCAATCGCTGTTGGGCCGCAAGGCGATATTTATGTGGGATGGATGCAATATGGGCCGGGAACACCGCAATTTCTTATGCGTCGATCTGTTGATGGCGGGGTAACGTTTGGACCCATTATTACGATATCAACCGTTTCGCTTGTTCCGACCCCTCTCCCTGTACCAACCTTTGGCTTTCGCGTCCTGACTATTGCTTATTTAGCGGTCGACATTTCGCCATTCAATGGCGAGGGCATTGTCTATGCCGCCTGGCAGGATAACCGAACAGGCAATGCACACATTTATATGTCGCGTTCAACCGACAGAGGCGTCTCCTGGTCCACGCTGCGTCAAGTAGACGATAGCCCTGCCGTATCACAAAACTTTTTACCCAATTTAACGGTGTCTCGTGACAATGGAGGGGTAAAAATTATGTACTATACAAACCGAATCACCACCACGCTGCTCGATGTGTTTCTGGCAGAGTCCAACGATGCTGGCTCCACGTTTTTACCTAACCGCCGCATAACAAGTGTCTCCTTTGATCCTAACGCCGATCCGTCGATAGGGGTCCCTACTCCGTCCATCGGCGATTACAACGATCTAGTTGTAAATGCCGTGGGAAATTCTATTATTGTATGGATGGATACTCGCACAGGCTCACAGAACATTTTTGAGGATGTGTAAAAAAATAGGTGATTGAAGCTTCATTCTCATGAAGCTTCAATCACCTGACAATGCTTAGCTCCCTTATAAATAAACAATACCATCAAAATGAACGGGTCCGGTTATCGTGGCGGAGTTTTGCCCAATATGCTCTACAGTCAGGGCGTATTGTTGAAAAGTGCCGACGCTCCCGGCTGTGGCAGCTTCGGTGTGCTGAAACGAAGTTGTGAAATCAAGCGGAACCCACGGACCATCAGATACTGTTCCCAAGAAAACGGAATCCGTCGTCTGAAATACAACGGTTGCCGGGGCGCTTGTTCCTCCGCGCCGAATCCGAAAAAGCAGCTTCGGCACAATATTCAAGAGCAGTAATTGCGCCTCCCATCCGATTGTGGCTTTCAACTCAATCCGGTTATTAATATTATTAATCTGGAGAAAGAGAGACGTCAGCAGCACTTCCGAGCCTGGAGAAATGATAAACGGTAGCGAACCTGTTCCAACAGCAACCTCTTGAAACTGGTAATCTACTATTGTAACGGCCATAACTATCACCTCCTTTCTAGTAATGCGCTCCATATATTAGATTCATAGACAAGGTCTGATGCAATGTACAGATGTACCAGGAGAAATGGCTGATATTTTCAAGGACAGACAACTGTGAGGAAAGAAACTAGGCTGATAATGGAGGAAAAATAGATGGATGACGAAATCGCAAAGATGGAACGGATGTATGCTACCTCCATTCATGATGTCATGATGGATCATCATTACCGCTATCATTTTGCAACGCGCTTTATCCGCCCTGGAGATTTCATATTAGATGCAGCATGCGGCTCGGGATATGGCACCCATTATATGGCCATTCATTCCCCAAGTGCATTAGTCGTAGGAGTTGATCGCTCGGAGCATGCATTAAATTGGGCAATTGATCTTTTTTCAGGCGGCAATACGGTTTATGTAAAAACAGACTTGTCCGGATCGTTTCGTGAAGAGCTTCCTCTCCAAACGTTCGATGTTATTACCTGTTTCGAAACCGTGGAGCATATAAAGGATGATCGGTCATTTATTCAAAAGCTTTATGAATCGCTGCATACAAACGGTATTCTTCTCATCTCGGCCCCTAACGAAGAGATTATCCCCCATTTGAAAAACCCTTATTTTCTCCACGGGGTGAATCCTCACCATTATCGGCATTACCGGCCAGATGAATTGCGTAAGCTGCTAACGGATTGCGGTTTTACAATCGAACAGGTGCTGACACAGGATAATGAGACGTATGAGTTGGTTTATGGGCGGGAAGACGGGTTTGCGAATGTGCTTGTAGCCATAAAATGATGCCTAATAGTAAAGCCGGTAAATGTCATGATTTTGAATGACATTTATCGGCTTTTGGCTTATACCTATCCTTCAACGATATTGCTGATAGCTTTGCGTTAATCCTTCAAACAGGCTGCTCATTGGCCGCCATCCTAACACTCGTTCAGCTTTTGAGTTATCGAGGCAGCTATCCATAATATCACCCGGCCGTTCGGTGCCATACGTAATCTGGGCGTCCTGGCCATGAATCATTTTCATCATGTGTATGAGGTTGTTTATAGAAGTCCGCAAACCCGTGCTTATATTAATCGTCTCTTGCTCTCCTTGGTGGATAGCCGCCAGGTTTGCCTTAACAACATCCTGTACATAAATAAAATCCCGAGTCTGGTCGCCGCTGCCGTGAACATGTACAGGAAGCCCTTTATTTAATTTATTTAGAAATATGGCGACAACACCGCCTTCTCCTGCAGAGCTTTGACGGGGGCCATACACGTTGCTATAACGCAAGATGGTATAGTTAATGCCGTACATTCTATGAAACAATCGAATATAGCTTTCGCTAGCCTGTTTAGAAAGCCCATAATAGGAAATGGGGGCGGGAACAGCTTCTTCTTCATGGCGTTCGTTATTGGAGTCTCCGTATGCGGCGGAAGTGGAAGAGAAAATAATTTTACTTACTTTAGCTTGTTCGCAAGCTTTTAAGAGCCGGATGGTTCCGACAATATTAACAGTAGAGTCAAAAGCCGGGTCAGCTATTGAACGCTGGACATCGACTTGAGCAGCCAGGTGAAAGACAACATCAGGCCGAACATGTTCAATAATTTTAGAACAGGCATCACTGTTAATGTCCTCAACATGCAGGATAGCGGCAGGATTCACGTGATTTTTTGATCCCGTTGATAGATTATCAATAACATGTACCACAGCACCGCTTTGGATAAGCATATCCGTTAGATGGGAACCAATAAACCCCGCACCTCCGGTAACCAACGCTTTCATAACTCAACTCCTCATTAAACGATATACTTCATAGTACGCATATCAATGGAATTGGAAATGTGCATATATCTCATCAGCTATAGCCAATTTATTCGTTTGTAGACATTAACGATTGCAACATGCTAAAATCATCATGTGATGAATTATTGTTTTGAAGAAAGTAGGCCGACAAAGTGAAAGAGACGAAGCGCCGCCCAGGGCGCCCATCCAAGGATGATCCATTCCAGAAAGAGCAGATATTGGCTCATGCCCTTATTGAATTTGCCAAGCATGGTTATGAGGGGGCAAGTCTTAGAAAAATGGCCAGCTTATCGAATGTGGATGTCGCCCTGCTATCCTACCATTTTGGGTCAAAGCTTGGTTTATGGACTTCGGTGGTCGATTATTTAACTGAACGGATCACGCTTCAAACCGTACCCTTTAAAAATAATTACAGGCATATGAAGCTAGAGGCTGCTTGCCTTGCTCTTGTCGACAATATTGTAGATTTTTGCTTTGAATTTCCTTTCCACATGATGTTTGTGACGAACGAGTTGTCCCATCCGAGTGAACGTTCCACCTATCTAATGGATAAAATGCTCCTGCCAACATACCGGCACCTCGTGCCTTTTATTAAGGAGTGTATGGAGGCTGGCGTTATCAAGAAGCAGGAGCCTACTCTCTATTATTTAATGCTTGTAAACTCCGTTTCCCTTCTTGGAACGATTCCTAATTTTGTGAATGAGTTCAAAGAAGACGTTACGGCAAGCAGCGATCTTAAAGGCGAAATGAAGCAATCCGTTTTGGCTAATTTTTTTCAAATAGCCGTCGATTAAAAAGGGAATAATAAGAAAGGGAACCCATTTTGCTTAAAAAATGGCTCCTTTTCTTATTATTATAATTCATCGGTTGTTGAATTGATTCTATTCAAATCAGACTTGAAAGGTGTGGAACAAATGAAACGAAACAAGCATGAACATGAAGAAGAGCATGTCGATGAGTCATGGCTGCTGCCCTATTCGGACTTAATGACTTTACTAGTCGCTTTATTTATCGTGCTTTATGCCATGAGCAGCGCTGATGCTGCAAAGTTCGAACAGATGTCGCAAGCTTTTCGGATGGCCTTTAATAGCGGTACTGGCGTACTCGAAGGGCAGCCTGCATTAGAGAATCCTGTCATTGCAAAATCAGATAAGGGAAACGTACAGGAAACGCCGGATACCGCGCAAGCACAAGAAATAAACGAATTAGAGCATATACAATCGCAGGTGAACCAATATATTTCCGAGCACCAGCTCACCGCAAAGCTCGAAACCCAAATGACGGATGAAGGGCTGCTCATTACGATTAAGGATGATGTTTTATTTGCTTCCGGCAGTGCCAAGGTCCAAAGCTCCAATATCAGCATCGTCAAAGATATATCACAGCTTCTGGTTATGGACCCTATACATAATGTAATCATTAGCGGACATACCGACAATGTCCCGATTGGCATGACTGAATTTGATTCCAATTGGCATCTTAGTGCCATGCGAGCGCTCAATTTTCTAAATTTATTGCTGCAAAACAAGGAGCTCGACCCCCGGAACTTCAGCTCCAAAGGCTTTGGCGAATATAAGCCCATTGACAGCAATGCTACAGAGGCGGGCCGGCAGCGCAACAGGCGTGTTGAAATTTTAGTGCAGTCTCATACACTTCCGAATTAATAATCAAAATCGTGAATGCACAAGCCAGTTGTATATTTCATTTAAACATGATATCATTAGCGTGCTAAACATTTTATCGCAAAGGCGTGACGTTATGATCGAAGACGAAATTCGACAACTGCTAGATAAAATAGCCGCTCAAACACGAAGAGACTATGCCAATATGCTGCGTGAATTCCAGTTGCATGTAGGGCAAGACAATATGCTTTGCCAGCTATGGAGAGGTGATGGCATAACGCAGCAGCAGCTTTGCGAAAATTTGAATTGCGAGCCCTCGACTGTTACTAATATGCTGAATACGCTAGAAAAAAATGAGATTGTATATCGGCAGCGCGATGCTGCAGATGCTAGGATAAGCAGAGTTTATTTAACCGCTAAAGGGGCTTCTTTAGAACAACCCGTTCGTAACGTTTGGATGAACCAGCAGGAAAAGCTGCTGCAGGGCATTTTGCCTGAGGAGCGGCTGCTGCTACGAAGACTTTTGATGCAAATGGAGGATAATCTATAATGATTCCTCTATTTTTTTTCATTATATATTTAGCATGCTAATAAAAAATGATGAGAAGGAGCTTTTAAAATGACAGAATCCCCATCCCAAGGAAAATTAAAATTATCTATTTTGGATATTGCTACGATTATGACTGGAAGGTCTGCTGCTGAGACATTAAAGGACTCATTGGACCGCATCCAGTTGGGAGATCAATTAGGATATACCCGTTATTGGTTTGCCGAACATCATAATACTGAAAATCAGGTGAGTACATCGCCGGAAATCATGATCGCTAATGCAGGAGCACATACGAAAAATATTCGGGTAGGCGCAGGAGGAATTATGCTGCCGAATCATAGCCCGCTTAAGGTTGTAGAAAACTTCTTAACCCTTGAAGCGATGTATCCGAAAAGAATTGATCTTGGCATTGGCCGGGCAGCAGGAACAGACGGCTTGACTGCCTTGGCCTTGCGGCGTTCGCGAGACGCTGTGAACTCGTATGATTTTCCAGAGCAATTGGATGAAACGCTCGCCTTTTTCTCGAAGGATTTTCCATCTGACCATCCGTTCAGCCAAATTACACCGTTTCCTGGCGAAAGCAGCATGCCCGATATCTATATGTTAGGCTCCAGCAATGGCGGCGTTCAATTTGCCATTCAGAAAGGGCTCGGGTTCGTATTCGCTTCGTATTTAGCGCCGCATCTTGCTGTACCTATGCTGCGAGCGTATAAAGAAAATTTTAAACCGTCCAAGTTTTTATCTAAGCCCCAAAGCATGATGTCCATGATTGTGATTACGGCTGAAACGGATGAAGAAGCGCAATATTTGGCAGGCCCGGTTGAATTGTTTTGGGCCAAGCTTCAAACTTCGGGTACTATTCCTACGTTCCCCACATTAGAGGAAGCCAGCCGCCATACTTATTCGCCAGCCGAAGAGTCCGCACGAAAGCAAAATAAAGATCGCTTTATAATTGGCGGTATAAACAAGGTAGCAGCCCAATTGGAACGCTTGGCAGAACAAGCCATGATAGATGAAGTGATGCTGCTTGATTTCTACACGGAGAAAGATGCAAGCCACAATGCGTATCGGTTGCTGGCCAAAGCCTTTCTTCAGTAAATGGCAGCAATTGCAGCGGCGTATGCTTCAAGTTCCGCTTGGGCTGGGATAAAATTCAATCCAACTTCTCATACTACATTTTGAAAAGATGGAGGTGAATATAATGCCCAAAAATAGCGCCGATCCCAAAATGGACCGCTCTAATAATCGTGCAGATAAGAAAAACAATCAACAAAACGACGATCACTTAACGGAAGAAGCCCAGACGTTGACCGGCAATAAAGCCGCCGATTTTGCCCCAAGCTTGAATGGTATTTCCAAAAATGAAGTTTAACTAGTAGTCTAGCTGCTTTAACGCCACAATCAGGCGGGAAAGCAGCTTTTCTTCACCTGGCATAGAATATAGATTAAAAAATTTATAATTGACATAAAAACCGTCTGGACGGTACAATAATTTAAATTGCTCCCTTTTTATAACCGTATACGACCGTTTACTCAGACCAAGCTTGTACTAAAAAATTCGGAAAGAGGGGTGATCTGCTAGGTTATATTATAGCCCTATTTTTTTAGGGCAAAAAAAAGACCGTCTGGACGGTTTTTATTTATGTCGAGAAAGGCCAATACCATAATTAGAGGTGCATCATGCAAAAGTATCAGCGATGGATTATGCTTGCGATTGTTTCAATCGCGCTCTTACTCATTTCTTTAGATATGACCATTTTGTATACGGCATTACCGACACTAACCTCTGATCTTTCGGCAAGTGCTTCAGAGAAACTATGGATTATAAATGCATATCCACTCGTTATGTCAGGGTTGTTATTGGGGATTGGCGCACTGGGTGATCGATTGGGGCATAAACGAATTTTTGCAGCGGGTTTGGTTGTTTTTGGAGCGGCTTCGCTTATTGCAGCTCTTTCGCCAACACCAGCAATATTAATAATCGGGAGAATTTTTCTAGCTGTCGGTGCAGCCATGATGATGCCTGCTACCCTTTCCATTATTCGAATTCATTTTGAAGATGAGCGTGAACGATATTTTGCCTTTGGGGTTTGGGGTTCCGTTTTCTCAGGCGGTGCCGGTCTCGGACCACTCCTTGGAGGAGCATTGCTTGAACATTTCTATTGGGGCTCTGTTTTCTTGCTTAATATACCGGTTGTTTTACTAGCCTTTTTATTTTCACTTAAGTTCGTGCCTGCTGATAAAGGCCATTCTTCCCGCAGTTGGGATTGGATGGGCTCTATTCAGATCATGCTTGGTCTTATCGGTGTTATTTTTGCAGTTAAAGAAGCTACGAGACGTGGCGGGTACATGGAGATGGCGATTATCTCCCTGCTAATTGGCGCTATTTCGATTTTCTTTTTCATAAAGAGACAAAAAACGATCAATGACCCCTTGATTGATTTGGGATTGTTCAAAAATTGGCGATTTACGGGCGGAGTCGTTACGGCAATGCTTGCCAGCTTTATTTTGGTTGGCTCGCAATTGCTGTTTACCCAAAGATACCAGCTTGTACTTGGGTACAGCCCATTAAAGTCTTCCTTATTTATGATTGCAATTCCGATTGCCTCCTTTATAGCCGGAATCGTGATGGGTATGTACACGCATCGATTTAATTTATTAAAAGCACAACTATCAGCCATCATTGTAGCCGGATTAGGACTAGGGGGTTACTTGATATTCTACAATGACAGCCCTATTATGCAAGTCCTTACGATGGTCATACTCGGTTGTGGGTTAGGGGTTGGAGGCACAACCGCCTCAAATGCAATTATGAATAGCGTGCCCATCGAAAAATCAGGCATGGCAGCATCAAGCGAGGAGGTTTCCTATGAGTTGGGCAGTGCGCTGGGTGTAGCTATTTTAGGAAGCTTCTTATCCTTTTTTTATACCCGAAATTTTGTTCTTACGGCAGATATTGTGGCGCCGCCCATGGTTAGAGACAGTTTAGACGAAGCTTTGTTGGCCGCAGAAAATCTTTCGGCTCAAGCAGCCGCCACTTTAATTGATACGGCTAAAATCGCTTTTAACCAATCATTTGTCGTCGTTAACCTGGTCGCACTTGGCATACTGATTGTGGGCGGCCTAGTCATTACTTTCGCCATTCAAGCCGATAAACGCAGGCCATCGCCAAAGCACTGAAAGCCCGGCTGGGGTTAACCCAAATCTAATACACTAATCGATAAGGAGTTTTGTCATGTATCAAATCTTTCTTTATCTGCACGTCCTAGGGGCCGTATTACTTGGCGTATATATACTGCTTCCCGCATTAGTACTCTATATTCAGCTGGACGAGAAATCGCAACATCTCTACCTGCGTTTATTGTCTAAGCTGAACCGTTTAGGCCAATTTGCTTTAATCCTCACCTTTCTTACAGGCGGTTATCTAGTCAGCCAAGCGGAGTATCCAACCATTTGGTGGCTGCTTGCAATTGTTCTGCTAGTAGGCATCGCTGCAGTGAGCGGAATAATGGGCAGTAAAATACGCAAAATTTTGAAAGAAACGGACACAGCGATTAAAAATAAAATAGGAGCGATCCGCTCCTTGAGCTTTGCAGCCAGCGTATTATATTTTTTAGTATTAACACTCATGCTCTTTCCGAATTTTTTTGAGTAGCGTATGATAGAGTAAAAATGAGGTGACTACCTTTGAACACCCAGGCAAAACGTTTGCTTATTTTATCAGCCGCTTCAACTGTAGTCAAAACGCACGGTGCAGAAAAGCTTACGCTTGAGGCCGTTGCCAAAGAGGCTGGAATAAGCAAAGGCGGCTTGCTCCATCACTTCCCAAACAAGCAAGCATTGATATACGCGATGGTGGATGAGTCAACCAGCAGCTTTTTCGCAGATCTACATCAAAGAGCCATGAATGAGTCAAAAGATACTGGCAAATGGAGCCGCGCTTATATTGACTCGACCTTTGAGGATGTACAAGACGGCAATATGTTAAATGCAGCAATTATAGCATCCCTATTTTCAAATCCAGACATTCTTGCGAAGCTGCAAAGCGAATACTCCATCTGGCAAAAACAGATTGAGAACGATGGCATTGACCCTGTACAAGCAACCATTATTCGCTTGGCTGTTGACGGTCTATGGTTCTCAGACATACTGGGAGTTATAGGCATAAGTAATGAACTGCGTGATCAAGTGCTTCAATATTTAACTAATATGACGAACAAATAAAAGACACATTCCCTAATGCCACATTGGGCAAGATAATCCAGACCGTTCATCATTCAGGAGTAGCTGAAAATAAAACAGGAGTGAAGCAGCCTTAATGAGGCCACTTCACTCCTTTTGATTTCCGGGAAAACCGACTAACCTAGCTTTCTTTGAATGACTATTTTTTGATGCTGTCATAAACAGCTTCACAAAGGTCAACCGTAAACTGGCCCGACATGCCTTCCAGTGCAGTATTAGTAAACGCCACGAAGCTGAGCCGCTGCTTTGGATCAACGAACCACGAATGTCCGTAGGTACCGCCCATGCGCCATGTGCCCGGTGATTCCGGTGTATTTGCCGCAAGGGGATCCCTCAGCACCGTGATGCCTAAGCCGAAGCCGCGCCCTGGCCAATGCGCCATTGGCAAATCCCCAATCTGGTTGGTAGTCAGCTCACGAACTAGAGCCTCCGGCAGCAGGGGCGCTCCTCCTTTACGCAAAGTTTCCAGCAGCTGCATGAAATCCCCGGCGCTGCCGACCATGCCGGCACCTCCCGAAGGATAGGCTGTACTGTCAAATGCACGGCCTGGAGCAAGGCGAAAGCCTGCTGTGCCTTCCAAAAAGCCGATTTTGTCAAAATCCAGTATCGGCCTCGGCTCTGGATGATCATTGGTATAAGCGGCAGCCAACCGCTCAGGGTCCACTGCAATAAAATCGGTGTCGCTCATGCCAATCGGCTTTGTCACTAAGGAATGTACAGCCTCGCTGAGCGTTGTTTCCGTTACCTTTGCAATGACCGCTCCGAGCACATCTGTCGCGATGGAATATTTCCACTCGGTGCCTGGCGTATAGAGTAGCGGAACAGAGGCAATACGCTGCAAATTCTCTTCCAACGTAATACCCGGCTGATCCATGCCATCCGATACCCCGGCTTGATGATAGGGACCATTTTCTTCTTGAAAGAAGCGGTAAGTCAGACCTGCGGTATGCGTCATCAAATGGCGAATCGTCAAAGCTGCTGACTCTCCGCTTTGTAATCGCGGCCCGAACTCGGGAAGCCAACGATCAACGCGGTCATCCAACTGCAGGCGGCCTTGCCCAATCAGCACTAGGGCGGCCGTTGAAACGATAGGTTTAGAAACGGAAGCAAGGCGGAACAAGGCATCTTCTTGCATGGGCCGGTTTAGCTCGCGGTCGGCAAAACCGGCAGCGCGGCTGTACACCATTTTTCCATCTATCGCCACTTTAATGACAGCACCGACCAAACGCTTGTCAGCAATCGTCTGATCAATTACCTCATCCATTCGGCCGGGTAGAAATTCTGGGCTAACTTTGCTTGCATCCATTTTATTCAACAGCCTTCATCCTTTCGAATAGTTAAAGCTTTAATGCTTTACTATTGTGAGTTAATTATATTAAATAAGCGTTTTCGTTTATATAAGGCAATTAAGTTAAATCAGTCTTGCAGCAGTCAAAATGAAGACAGTTAGCATGGAAAACCTTAAATTTAAAAGAGCTGATTTCAATAAAATAGTAGCTCAGTGTCAGAACCACAGCTAAACAAGACCTTATGCAAAACCCATAATCCCATATGATTTGTGCAAAAAGACAGCTTTTTAATGCGGTTGCAATACGTTATGATAAGCATGCTTAGTTATTAAACATCTTTAAAAAGTATCTCAGCGAGCAAGGGGGGGCGTCTTATGTACGAACATTTACACGCAAGACAGATTGGATTATGGCGTAATGCCATCTATGTGATTTTCACTTTATGCGGCTTTGCCACAGCATCCTGGATTTCCCGTACGCCAGCCATTCGTGATACACTCGGCGCTTCGACTGGCCAGATGGGCTGGATTATTTTCGGGCTGTCTGTTGGCTCAATCCTCGGCTTGCTTGGTGCAGGGCATTTTATTGCCAGCAAGGGCGGACGTTTTGTCATGATGAACGGGATGCTCATTGCTGCAGGAGGCCTCGCAATCATTGCTCTTGGCAGCTCTTTTTTCACCTTTGCACCTGTTGTGTTCGTGGGGTTAGCAATTTTCGGATTTGGCTTTGGCATTTGTGATGTGGCAATGAATGTTGAGGGCACCATGCTGGAGCGCGCAATGAAAAAATCCTTGCTGACCGGCTTTCATGCTGCCTTCAGCTTAGGTACCTTTATCGGCGCTGTCGTGGGCTGGATAGCAACGAAGTCTCATGTGTCCGTCATCATGCATTTGGGTATTGTTCTCATTTTATTAGTTGTGCTCATCGTTTATTTGTCCCGATTCGTGCCTAAAGGAACAGGACAAGAAAGTAAAACAGACAAGAATGCTCCTACGCTAACGACTAAAGAGCGCCTTGCCATCTGGAAAGAGCCGCGTACCCTGCTGCTTGGCATTATTATTTTGGGTATGGCCTTCGCGGAAGGCTCAGCCAATGACTGGCTTCCTTTAATTATGGTCGATGGCTATGATACTTCTGCTTCAACAGGTTCGTTCGTCTATGGCATATTTGTAGCTGCAATGACCATCGTTCGGGCAACTGGCGGCATGCTGCTCGATAAATTCGGCCGAGTAGCTGTGCTGCGAGCGTCGGCTGTATCCGCTATTGCCGGCCTGCTCATCGTGATCTTGGGCCACAATTACATCATCGCTTCTATCGGCGTTGTATTGTGGGGCTTTGGCGCAGCCTTCGGCTTCCCTGTCGCTTTGTCCGCCGCTGGCGACAATCCGCATGGTGTAGCTGCACGGGTCGGAGCTGTAGCAACAGCCGGATATTTAGCTTTCCTTGTTGGGCCGCCGCTGCTTGGCATGATTGGCGATTCAATTGGCTTGCGTATGGCCTTAATCGTCGTCCTTGTCGGCATTGTATTCGCCGGGCTGACGTCTCATGCCGCGAGACCTCTTGGCGAGAAGGGTCAGACAGCTACCAAGTAAGCAATACCATTTCTTATACCCATTGGAGGTTTTATTATGACTATGAAAATTGGCTTGCAAATGTTCTCTGTCCGCGAAGAATTTGGCAAGGATCGCGCAAAAACGCTGCAGCAGCTAGCTAAGATCGGCTACAAGTATATTGAAATTCCGCTTAGCTTCGACGAGGAAAGCCCATTTAGCATACAAGCGCTGCCTGCTGACAAATTAAAAGAAATGACCGACCGTGAAGGCATTCAGATTATGGGAACACATATTAACGTCGATTCAGAGCAGCAGCTGGATGCCATTATCGCATATAACTTGGCAATCGGCTGCACGAAGGCTGTTATTCCAATGAAGCTATTTCAAGGCTACGATGACGCTCTCGCGTTCAGCAAGCAATTACAGGCTTATGGCAAGAAGCTCTATGAGAATGGCATCCAGCTGTATTATCATAATCACTTTCAAGAATTTCAAAAATTCAACAATCAAATGGTGCTCGATATTATATTGGAAAACACGAATCCCGATTACTTAAAAATCGAACTGGATACCTACTGGGCAATTAGAGGCGGAGCTGATATCGATTCCTTGCTTCAAAAGCTAGGCAATCGCTGCGTCCTCCTTCACCTAAAGGATATGCCAGTTAGCGCCAGCCCAATCGATGTCCTCGGCACCATCCCTGAAGGCAGGGCAATTACGCTGGATGATTTTTATCCGCTGTTTAATGATCGGAACTTTATAGAAATTGGCCAAGGCCATCTCGATATGAAAGCGATTATTCAATCCGCTATCCAGTTCACGGCGACCGAGTACATCATTATCGAGCAAGATGTTATTGCGATCGATGCGCTGGAAAGCGTCGAAATGAGCTATAAAGCATTATCAAGCTTGCTTGAAACGATATAAACACTGCCCGCAACTAAGGTATAATATTTTCATCGTTCATGAAATTGTTTAACCGTCAGGATGGTGAAAAAAATAAAGCTTCCATTTGTGAATCCTAAATTAATGGGCGAAATGATCCGGCAGCAAATTCGCAGCGCGCTCTATTATGAGCAGGAGTCGACCAAGGTCGAAATCGCTCAAATAACAGGGCTGACCTTCCCGACCGTGAGCAAAGCTATGGAGGAAATGAAGGCGGATGGCGAGGTTTTGCTGTCGGGGCTGCGGGAATCCAGCGGAGGCCGCAGGCCGCAAATGTATATGCTGAATGCAGCGCATATGTCGGGCTTAGCCGTGTATTTGGAAAAGGACTGCACCATTTATACTTTGCTGAATTATGTCGGAGAGGTCCTTCTGCAAGAGAGGCTGCCCGGTGTTTTGGATGAAGGGCCGGAAGCGCTGGACCGTCAAATGAAGGTTTATTTGGAGCGATATCCGCTCATCCGCGCTTTGACCTTCGGCGTTCCTGCGAGCGTGACGAACGGCCAGGTTTTTCATATTCCCAGCTACGAGAAATTTAACGGCTATGATTTGAAGGCCGCTTACGAGAGCCGCTACCGGCTTCAGGTCCAAATTGAAAATGATATGAACGCCACGGTACTCGGCTATCATGACCAGTTGGATAACAACAAAAGTTTATCGCTTGTTTATCTGTATTTCGGCATGAATGGCCCTGGTGCCGGCATTATGGTCAATGGGAAGCTCGTCAGAGGGAACACCTTTTTTGCTGGCGAGGTTTTTTATTTGCCCCTTGGGCAGCAAAACTTTGGCGAGGTCATTCAAGAGCTTACCAATCGTTCGAACAAAAAGCGCGATGATGCCAAGCTGATTGATGCCATGAGCCGCTTGGTTGCGATTTTCACGGCAACGCTGAACCCGGATATTTTTATTTTTTGCAGCATCAATCTGTCGGAGAAGGATCTGGAGGAAGTAAAAAGCCGCAGCGCTCTTTATGTGCCAGAGGCTCATTTGCCAGCGCTTATTATTCGAAATTGGCAGCAGGACTACATTCATGGATTAAAGCAAATGACAATCCGTACGATGCTGGGCACGGGAATCGAATAACATTCGTTACAAAGTTATATGCGGCTTGGCAGGAGCCGCTATCGCTATCTGCATAGAAAAAACCGCATGGCAGCAGCCGTGCGGTTTCCTTCTCTTTTCACACCCTATTTACTTGCCCTATTTACACGCCCCATTGTCATGCTTATGACCTTACTGCCAACAACTACAGCGCTGCAAGCTCCTCAAGCAACTGGTCAATCGTCTCCTTGGAAATTCGGAACATGCCATTGTCGCAAATTTGCTGAAGAGAGAACGGCTTAGCAATGTTTGCCTGTGCGCCGCTGAACAGATTTGGCATATGGCGGCTCACAATGGCGATCGCCCGCTCATCCATCCATATTTCACTCATCTTCGTCTTGGCACTGTACTGCGAGCGGAACAGGCCTTCACTCTCATAGGCGAACTGGTACGTACCCGAGCCGGCACGGATGATCAAGCCAGCTGCGGTTTCCTCCGCCGATGCGATGCCTGCTTTATTTTCAAGCGAAGCCCCGCCTTCTGTCGTGCCAGCGAGCGTTGCTCCCCGCAAAATAATATCTGCTGTCGTATTCGCTGGAATGACTACTTGAAGCTCAATACGGCTGCCTTCTACACGCCAGCCCGACTCGATCCGTCCGTACACGGAGTCGTAGGAGGCTTTAGCATAAGTCAGCATGGTCGAACCGAACAACGGCTCGATTCGAATATGCTTGAAGGCAGGCTGCGAAGGGTCCATGTCTAGCCCAGCCACCTTGCGGTACATCCAATCCCCGATGGCCCCATAGGAATAATGGTTGAACGAGTTCATGTCGTCGCTCCAGAACGAGCCGTCCGGCTTAATGCTGTCCCAATGCTCCCAAATCGTCGTCGCGCCTTTCGATACCGAATACAGCCAGCCCGGATAGCTCTCTTGCAGCAGCAGGCGAACCGCCGTTGTGTGATAGCCGCTGTTCGACAGGGCAAAACATAAGTACGGCGTACCCACAAAGCCGGTCGTCAGATGGTAGTCATTTTCGACGATGAGGTTGTTTAAATCCTCCGCTACCCGCTCCTTCACGCTCTCATCCACCAGGTCGAACATAAGCGCCAAAATATGCGCGGTTTGCGTCGGCGAAGCGATCCGTCCCCTCTTGGTCATAAACTCGTCGCGGAACGCGGAAATTACGCGGCTGTGCAGCTCGTCATAGCGACCTGCGTCTTCGTCATGGCCGAGCACCTTCGCTGCGTCGCGAACAATGCGCGTGGAGTAGGCATAATAGGCGGTAGCAATCAATGCCGTTGGCGTCGCGCCAATATAGCTGTTCTCCTTCGCATCGAGCGCAAGCCAATCCCCGAAATGAAAGCCGCTATTCCACAAATACTCTTCGCTGCCCTGTGCCCGAATGTACTCCACCCATTGCTTCATGCTTTCATACTGTTCGGAGAGCAGCCGCTCATCGCCATAATATTGATAAACCGTCCATGGGCAAATAACCGCAGCGTCTCCCCATGCCGCTGAATTGGCTCCGCCAACAATATCAGGAATAACGAAAGGAATGCCGCCATCCTCATGCTGCTCCGCCTTCAGGTCATGCAGCCATTTTGCAAAAAACGGCGCGCCTTGGAAGTTGAATAAAGCAGTGCTGATAAATACTTGCGCGTCGCCCGTCCAGCCGAGCCGCTCATCGCGCTGCGGGCAATCCGTCGGCACGTCGAGGAAGTTGCCGCGCTGTCCCCAGCGGATATTTTGCTGGAGCTTGTTAATTCGCTCGTCAGAGCACTCGAATTCGCCAGATGAAGGCATGTCGGAGTGCATGACCTCGCCTTGGAAAACATCTGCCGGCAATGGAACGCCTGCTTCCTGTCCCGGGAAGCCCTGCACCAGCACATAGCGGAAGCCCATGAAGGTAAAATGGGGCGCATAGCTTTCTAGGCCGTCGCCATTCGCGATATAGGTCAGCGTCTGCTTCGCCGGACGCAGGTTGCCAAAATAAATGTTGCCGTCCTTGTCCAGTACCTCTGCATGGCGCAAAACGATTTGTGTTCCTTCCGGCGCCTCGACGGTAAATCTCATGCGCCCAACGATGTTTTGCCCCAGATCCAGCACATGATCGCCTGCCGGAGTTATAAACGAGGAAATCGGCTTGATGATTTCGGTGACATTTGTCGGCCAGTTTTCTTGTGCTACAAGCTGGCTGTATGGCAGATCCAGCACTTGCACACCCGACCATCCGCCAGCCGCCTGCTTATCATCGCCTTGAGCTTCCGATCCGTTCCCTCCACGACCGGCTTCGCTCCAGCCCTCGATTTCCAAGCGGGCATCATACGTCTCACCGTGATAGATATTCGCGTATTGAATCGCGCCAAGCGCCGCCTGCCATGAGCTGTCCGTCGCTACGACCTCTTCTGTGCCATCCGCATAACGGATATGCAGCTCCAGCAGCGCGGCACGATTGTCGCCGTACATATAATTTTTGTCATCAAAGCCCAGACCGCCGCGGTACCAGCCGTCGCCCAGCATAAAGCCGATGCCATTTGCGCCTTCTTTAAGCTCCGCGGTCACATCATAGGTCTGATATTGCACACGGGTGTGATAGCTGGTCCAGCCTGGAGCGAGCAAATCATCCGACACCTTGCCGCCGTTCAGGTACAGCTCATACACGCCAAGCGCGGTTGCATACACTCGGGCGGACGAAATGCCCCCCGCTTTCACCTGAAAGGTGTGGCGCAGCAAATAGGCCGGGGCCGCATCTGCAGCAATAGAAGATGCATCTGGCGTAATCCATTTCGCCTGCCAGTCCGCCCCGCCAGCAAGAGCCAGCTCGAAGGTGCCCTCCTCGCTCCAAGGCGACTCTTCTCCTGCCGTATCCCATACTCTAACGCGGAAGCGATAAGCCGTGCGGGCTGCAAGCGACGGGCCGCCATATTTGATATGAAGCGATTGCTCCTGTTCGATCCGGCCCGTATCCCAAAGGCTTGCCTCGAAGCCGCCCGATGCCTCGGCTACTTGCAGCTGATAAGCGGCCTGGCGGACTCCTCTGCGCTCTGCTGCTTCCAGCATCCAGCTGAAACGCGGCTTTGTGAGGTCTGTGCCAAGCAGAGCACCTCTATATTCACAGCTTGCGGAATGAACATTTAACATGTAGCTATCCCCTTTTTACTGGATTTATGAATGAGACATTAACCTTTAACCGAACCAGCTGTCATGCCCGCTACAATACGCTTGTTAAAAATAATAAACAGCAGCAGCGGCGGAATCGTAATCAGCAATATGTTCGTGAACAGCAGATTGTATTGCGTCACATACTGGCTCTGGAAGTTATAGAGCGTCAGCTGCACCGTGACATTGTCCGAGCCCGGCAGAAAATAAAGCGGGTTCGTGAAATCATTAAAAATGGTAACCGAGGACAATACAATAATCGTTGCCGTCACAGGCTGGAGCAGCGGCAAAATAATGCCGAAGAACAGCCGAAGGCCGCCTGCGCCGTCAATAACGGCCGCCTCATCGACCTCACGCGGAATGCCGCTCATGAAGCCTTTATAGAGCAGAACGGCAAACGGAAAGCCAAGCGCGACTTCGATCAAAATAAGGCCGATCAGTGTTTTGAACAGGCCAAGCCCATCCATGACCCAGATCGTCGGCACGATCGCCGGCGGAATGATAAGCCCGGCAAGAATCAAGAAGTTGAACAAGGGCGACAGCTTTCCTGTCCGGCGCTGCAGCACATAGCCTGCCATGGCGCACAGTACGATCAAAATAGCGATGGAGGCCACCGTCAGCACCGTACTGTTGATAAAGGCGCGAACCAGCATAAAATCGCGGGCCACAACGACGGTTTTAATATTTTCCCAGTACTGGCTATTGGACGCCCATGACATCGTGAGCAGCGAAGACTCCTTGGGGTCCTTGCCCGAATTGACCAATATGAAGTAGAACGGAATCCAGAACACGACAATCGTGAACAAGACGGCGCCGATTTCAAAGCCCCATTGTTTGATCCTTCTCACAGGTCTACCTCCTTGCGGTTCAAATACGTATAGAGCGGGAAGGCAAGCGCTGTTACAACGAGGAACAAAATCACATTGCCCGCAGTAGCGAGGCCATAGAAGCCGCCTTGATACTGCTTGTAAATGATCGACGCAATCAAGTCGGTCGTGAAGCCTGGGCCGCCCTTGGTCATCGCCCATACCAGATCGAAGGAGCGCAGACCGCCGATGAAGGCCAAAATAATAACGGAGTTCGTAGCTGGACGGCTCAGCGGCACAATAATGTTCCAGAACTTATGCCAGTTGTTGCCGCCGTCGATATGCAAGGCTTCATAATATTCCGCGGGAATCGACAAAATTCCAGCAATGTAAATGACCGTCGCGAAGCCTAAGCCTTTCCACACATCGACCATGGCGACCGACAGCAGCGCGATTCTCGTATCGCCGAGCCAATCTGGACCTTCAATGCCGATGGCGGCAAGCGCTGTATTAATGACGCCTTGCGTCGGGTGCATCATCATGCTGAAGGCAATACCGACAGCAATTGTACTCACCAGGGTGGGAAAAAATATGACAGACCGCAAATAGCTTTTGGTCCGAATCTTCGAGGTTAGCAATACGCCTAGCAGCAGCCCGAGTGCAACCTTAAGCGTACAGGTAACGACCGCGTAGATCAGCGTATTTTTAAAACCAATGCTTAAGGACTGCTCCTGAAAAAATGTAATAAAATTTTCAAACCCGATAAACTCCCAATCCGACAGCGTCCATCTCGTCATACTGAAGAAGAAGGACATAATCGTCGGCAGGATGAAAATAATAAAATAAATGATCGCCGCAGGCAGCAGGAACCAATAGGAGTAGGTTCGTTTAAAAATGTTGTTCATCGTTATCACTCCTACACTGTCAAGCTTATATTTTGAAGTAAAGCGGCCCTGCAAGCAGGGCCGGGCTTCTCTATCTATTTTTTACTGCTACCCAAGTTGAAGATTACCAGCCCGCCAGTCCAAGCTGTTTCGCTTGCTTCTCCACATCTTTATCGTAAGCAGCCGCGCCTTCCGCTGCCTTCTTGATGCCTGCGCCAACCTCAACGGTAATCTGCTCCAGGCTCGGCCCTTTAACTGGGGAAACGAACTCCAGCGCAGGCGCCGTTTTGCCCGATTCGAAATACGGCAGCATGTCTTTGACTAGCGTTGGCACATCGTCAGGAATCTTCGCATCTTTAATCAGATAAGGGCCGGTTGGCTTCGAGACCGTAGCCGCAACCTCTGTCCCTTCTACAGAAGCAATAAATGCTAGAAACTGCTTCGCTGCCTCCACATTTTTTGTTTCCTTATAAATGTAGGCTGCTCCCGGCATCCAGACGCTCAAGCCGTTTTTCGAGGCATCGTCGCCAGGCTGGGCGAAAAAGCCGATATTTTCAATCTCATCCGGGAAGTTTTGTACGATAGATGGCGCTGCGAACGACAGCATTGGATAATGCGCGCCCTTGCCATCGGCAAGCATTTTGAGCCCTGCATCATAGGTTGTCGCCAGCATATCCTTGTTCATAAAGCCTTTATCATACAGCTCCTGCAGCTTCTCGAAGCCTCTCAGCGCAGCGGGTGTGCCTGCGAAAGTCGCCTTATGAGCAGTAAAATCTTCCGCGAACGACGGTACCTGTGCCTGTACATTGTAATAATCAGCCAGCACAACGAGCTGTGACGTCCACGAGTCCTTGTAGGAACCAATGACCGGGGAAATGCCTGAGGCTTTAATTTTCTCGTTATTAGCGATCAGCTCATCCCAAGTAACAGGCACCTTCAGTCCAAGATCAGCATAAATTTTCTTGTTATAGAACCAGCCTCCAGCTATTGTGGAAGACGTCGGCACGGCATACACTTTTCCATTAAAGGAAACGGTCGACTTAAAGGAATCCACGACGCCCGACTGGAACGCTTCATTCGTCAGGTCCAGCATATTTTTCTCTGGAGACAATGCCTGCATCAAGGAGCCCGAGTTATAAAAGAATACATCCGTCATATCGCCTGTCGCCAGACGGGTCTTTACAATATTGTCGCCTTCGCCGCCGCCCGGCCTTGTTTCCATCTCAACTGTAATGTTCGGATATTTCTTCTGGAAAGCGTCGACATAAGCATTCGCCAAATTGACCGAATCCTGCGTATTATCAACCAGCAGCGAGAGCGTTACCTTCTTCTCTGCATTGCCGCCTGTGCCGCCCGCCGCCGCATCCGTACCGGTATTGCCGCCCGAATTGCTTCCGCCGCATGCCGCCAGCGTTCCGGTAAGCACAAGTGCGGTTGCTGTCATTGCTAGCGATTTAAGCTTCATGTTCTTCATGTTTCGTTCCCCCTCGTTCATGATCGCCAATTGTATAAGTAGCTTTCTATACCTTTATTGTAGGGAGGAAGCGCCACTTGTGAAAGCGCTTCATTTTTCAGGTGAGTGTCGGTTTTTTTTAGGTAGGTTCGATGGGTTGAAGCGCAGGGTCACACGGGTGCCCTCTCCTTCGCGGCTCCAGACGGTCAGCGAGCTGCCTTCCCCATAAGACAGCGACAGCCGTTCCTTGACGTTGCGCATGCCGTAGCCCTGCTCTGTCTGGGCCATATCCGCCATTCCCACCCCGTCATCCTCGACCGTGAAAATCAAATACGGCCCGTCAGTTCCACCCGTCAAACGGATCGTTCCTTTTCCGACCTTCGGCTCCAAGCCATGGTAAATGGCGTTTTCGACCAGCGGCTGCAGCAGCAGCTTCATGATCTCCAGCCCCTTGATCGACTCCTCCACCTCCTCGATATAGTGGAAGCGGTTGTTGAACCGAATGTTTTGGATGTTCAAATAATGCTCGATATGCTTCAATTCGTTGTATACGAGAATCGTCTCCTTGCCCTTGTTCAAGCTGAGCTTGAAGCTTTCGGAGAGAGAGACCGCCATTTGGGCGACCTCTTTATTATTTTGCAAAATCGCCATCCAATAGATCGAATCCAGCGTGTTATACAAAAAATGCGGCTTAATTTGCGATTGCAGCGCCCTAAGCTCCGCCTCCCGCTCCTTCAGCTCCGAGTTGATGAGCCGCGCATTCAGCTCCTCATTTTCGCGGGCAATGCGCTTGAACGTTTCACCGATGACACCGACCTCATCCTGGGCAAATTCCGCCGGAAAATCGCGCTTGCCCAGCGTCCAGTCGTTCATCATTTTTTTCAGCCGCAGCAGCGGCCTTGTGATGGTTCCCGATATAAAAAAGGATAGGATCAGCGCTGTCACCGCGAAAGCTGCGGCAATAAGCGTCGTCGCGAGGCCAATGTATTGGGTATGCTTCAGCAGCTCCTTCGATTCGACGAGATGGACCAGCGTCCAGCTTGTCGCCTGATTATAATAAGGATTGACCAAGAAGCCTTCATCCTTCAAGTGGCCCAGCGTTTCCGAGATGGTCCCGCCAGCAAGCGGAACAGTATCATTATGGCTGTATACTGCTTTCGTCGAGCCAGTCCCCTCGCTGAGCACCATGAAGGAGCCATTCTCCTTGCTGCCCCCGAACACTTTATCAAAAATCGTCTTGGATACATTGATGACGAGAACGCCAATCGGCTCGCCGCCCGGGTCCTCCGCGTCGCGAAACAGCTTCACGGTAGAAAAGGACTTATTCGTATCGTCAAAAATATCTGACGGATAATAAACAACCTTTCCCTTGCTCTCATACGCCGCCTTGTACCAGTCCGAGCTTGTAATCTTGGCTATTTTATCGCTTCCTTCATACACGCCCGCATCATCGGAGCGGCCAAAGCAGTAGGTGTGAAGCTTCAGATCAAGCAGACAGACCGAGGTTACATAACGCGTATCAGCAAAGCTGCTGCTGATTAAGCCTTTGAGCCGCGAGGAGGTTGTGCTGTTCACCGTATCGGGCTGGCTGCCCGAATTTTCTCCGCTGCTGCGCAGGCTCTGCCGAATGGCATCGTTGACAACAATAGATAGATGAAAATTGTTAATATTCCGAAATAATAGGTCGGCCACCTCGCTGGATGTTCGCAAATGGTCCAAATTCGTTTTTTCATTCATATCCGTCAGCGTGTCCTTCGTAATGTTGAAGGAAATGTAGCCGAGCAGCATAATTGAAGGCACGATGAGCAGAATCATTGCCGCCAAAAACCGGCTTCGGATTTTTTTGAACCGCAGCCATTCCAATAGCCGTCTTTTAGGCATGGCCATCTTCCTTACGCTCGATTGAGTGGGCTTCCCGGTAATGCTTAGGCGTCATGCCTATGAGTTTTTTGAACGTTTCCGTAAAATGCCTGTAGTTGAGATAACCGACCTTCTCGCTGACTTCCCCGACGAGCATCCCTTCTCGCAGCATCACCTTTGCATGCTCCATCCGTTCATGAGTCAAATGCTTAATATAGGAGATGCCCATCTCTTCTTTGAAAAGCAGGCTGAAATACGTCGCATTCAGGCCAACATGCTCCGCCAGCTCCTGCAAGGAAATATCCTGCCCGAAACGGGCCTCCATATAGGCAAGCGCCTTCTCGACCGCCGCATGCTTCGCGGAGCGCCTAGCTTCGGTAACGGCCGTCAGCATCGCCTCTACCTTGCCCCGCAGCCAGCGGAACATTTCCTCGCGCGTATGCATGACGCCAAGCTCCTGATGAGCGACCTTGCCGAGAGAGCGAATGTCCCGCCCCGTCTCCTTCAGCACCTCAAGGCCCACATAAACAAGCTGCAAAATTTCGCGCTCCGCCTGCTCCGGGTCCAGCTTCTGCTCCCCAACCGATACCTCGAATTCGTCCAACGCAGCCGACAGCCCCTTCTTGTCCCCCGTGCGCAAGGAGAAAATGACCGACTCCTCATGCTTCGTCAAATGGCCTGCCAGCTCATCGCTGCCTTCCATTTCCTCAATGCGGATCAAGCCGCTTTCCTCCAAAAACCGGCCGTAGCGCAGCGCCCGCAGCGCTTCCTTGCAGCTTTTTGGCGCTTCTGCTAGCGATGCATAAGTTCCTCCTGCTGCGAACAGCTCACAGTCTCCGCCCTGCAGCATAAGCTGCTCCCATAGCTCGTCTGCGGGCAGCTTGAAATGAAGCACCGCAGAAAGCCGGTCTGCCCCATTCGTCACCTCAACGATTCGATAGTCGGCACTTTCCGGCAGCTCTACACATTCCGAGGAAAAGGCAAGCACCGTAATGCCCGCAATCGCTTCCCACTGCGGGCCATAGCTTTCCTTCCATTTGCCTAGCGCACTATCGCCCGCTAACAGCAAGTTCAGCGTCGCTTTCTCCAGCAGCTCCTGCTTCGACGCCTCCCATTTGGATTTCATGGAGCTGAATGCTTGCTGCTTCTCAATGCGCTCGATTGCTTTGCGCATCACTTCATCTATTTTCTCTACCGTAACCGGCTTCTCCAAATAATCAACAACGCCAAGGCCAATCGCCCGCATTACATATTCAAATTCATTAAATCCGCTGAATACAATAAACATCGTATCCCCTGCTTCGCCTGCCACCGTCTCAATGAGCCGCAATCCGTCCATGCCCGGCATCCGAATATCCGTCAGCACAATGTCCGGCCGCTGTTCGCGAAACATCTCTAGTGCCGATAACCCGTCTCCCGCCGTTCCTACCAGCTCGACGCCATAACGCTGCCAGTCGATCATTTGGCTCAGCCCTTGGCGGACAATATATTCGTCATCGAATACAACCGCTTTCAGCATCTTCCCCATCCTCCCTGCAAAGCACCTTCTAAATAATTCTAGTATACCCGCCTTATTCTCCTTCATCGTAAAGGAGAGCTGGATTTTTTCCTACCGTCGTTTATTTTAGGTCGATGTCTGCTTTTTTTAGGTGAACAACAAGATGAAACGGCTGTCGCCGTCCTTTGGCAGCGCAGCGCGTTTCATTACGAGAAACAGCGAGAAAGGATGGGAAAATCATATCCTTTCCTATATTTAAAAAATGGCACATCGGAGCATGCTCCGATGTGCCATTTTTATAAAGTATATATAGCTACTCATCCTCTTTCAGCAGCTTGTAAAGATAATCGACAGAGCGCATCGCGTATTCGAACCGCAGGGGCTCGCCGTCCTTCACCAGCACTAGGCAGGGAACGCTCGTAATTTTCCAGGCCTCGCGCAGCTTGGGCGCGTAATTGATGTTGATTTTATACATCGTCGTTGGCACTTCCGCTGCCTGAACGATGTCCAGCATCCGTTCGGCTACCTTGCACGTTCCGCAGAAAGGGCTGGAGAACAGCAGCGCATCCTTCCCATTACCGATTCGCGCCAGACGCAGCCACTCATCCTCTTCAATTTCATAAATTGCCATACGCTCTTCCTTCTTTCCTTGCTCTGGCTGTATATGTGCCCAGCGGCACCCGGCCAGCTTCGTTGCCTTCTATTTTAACATAAGACATAGACGAGCAGCCGCCAACATACGTTTTTATAACAACCGTTTTTGGAAAGGATGCGATAACGCTTGATGGACCTGCTGCTGCTGCTCGGAATGGCGTTTTTTTGGACAATCACCTATCTGCTTATTATTTATCAAGGCTTCAAGGATCGGACATGCGGCATGCCTTTGGCTGCGCTCTGCGCCAATCTGACGTGGGAGCTGCTGTTCGGCTTTTTCATGCCCTTCAACCCGCTTCAGCAAATCATTACAATCGTCTGGTTCGCGCTCGACATCATCATTTTGCTGCAATTTTTGTATTACACCCGCCATGAATATTCACCGAAAAAAATAGCCGTCATCGTAGGCTCTCTGCTCGCTACCGCTTTCTTGCTGCATTACGGCGTCTCGGTCGAATTCCATGATCCAGAGGGCAAATATACCGCCTTTGGCATCAATCTGATGATGTCCATACTGTTTATTCAAATGCTGTTCCAGAAGGACTTGCTGGGGCAGTCCCGTTTTATTGCCTGGGCAAAAATGCTCGGCACCCTATGCGCCTCCGTGCTCAGCTACAAGCTCTACCCGGATTCCCTGCTGCTGATGTTCATGTATGTCCTTATCTTCCTTTTTGATGTTGGCTATATTTTACTCGTACAAAGCCGTTCGGTGAAAATCGTGCAGCGCCCCGGCGCAAAACAGGGCAATTCGCAGCAGATTATTACATAAGAAGCAAAAATCGTCTATTTGTCTTGTTTAAGTTGTTCCATAAACATCCTGAGGTTTTCAACGATTTCTGCCGAATGAGTACGATATAAATAGTGGTCCGCTTCAAATAACACTATTTTTCCATGAGCAGAATCCTTGATTTGCTTCTCATGCTCGGGTATCCATCTATCCGTTACTGGATGATTGGCTTGGATAAAGAAAATAACGGGAAGCGCTTTTGGGAAGGTTAATTGTTCTGCTGCTTCAAAATTAGCATACATACTTCCGGCTTCATTTAATTGACTCGAATTATATATGTTTTTGCGAATCATGATTTTTAGTTGCTCTTTGGTTTGATCATCATAGGGTAATCCAGCATAAGGGTCATCGCTTAATTTCAATTGCAATCTGGCGAAACCTGATTCTCTGAGCAGGCTAAGCGTCTTTAATATGGAAGATCCTATCTTCTGCTCTTTGAGCGTTGGGACGCTGCTGTCGAGTCCGACAAATGCTCTCACTTCGCTTGGATATTTGTTCACATAATCTAAGCTGTATAATCCTGAAATGGAGTGGCCCATTAAAAGGTAACGGTCAATATGGAGGCTTTGCAACGCTTCATGAATTTCACTTACTATATTTTCTGTGCTTCGTTCCTTGTCGGTCAGATCGCTTAAACCATAACCAAATGGCTCAACTACGACGACTTTGTAATACGGTGACAGTTGTTCAATTAGCGGCTTAAAATCAAGTGCCGGCGCTGCTGTGCCATAACCTGGCAGGAGCACAATCGTTTCTTCTCCTTGTCCATGGGTCGATACATTCATATATTTCCCATCTACAGCTACTGACTGGCCATAAGGCAATAATTTCGCTTGCTCTGATTTGCTGCTGAACAAATTCACGAAAAAAACGACGGCTATAAAAACGACGATTGCTATTCCTATGGCCGCTATTCCTTTAAGCAACCTGCGAAGCCATTTTTTCAACCTGCTGGCTGGCTTTTTATTTGTTGTTGCATCCAGCTCCATCTTGTTTACCTCTCGTATTTCCATTTGCATCTTCTCCTATCGTCATCTCTCTACTGGGCGCCCTTAAGGGCCGATAGGGAAAGCTTACACGATGAAAATGTACTCTATATGCCGGCAGGATGAACGGAATATGAACACGCAAAAAAACCTGCGTCATCATAGGCAGGAGGCCTGTACCTGATGACGCAGGCATGGGGAGAAGCGAGGGGACCGCTATGGGATAACGGATAAGCCTCTTATTCAGCCAGCATTGTGACGGGCAAGGTGATGATGAAGGTCGTTCCCAGACCCGGCTCGCTTTCCACTCGAATATCGCCTTGATGAAGGGAAATAATCTGCTTAACGATGGCCAGGCCCATGCCGCTGCCTTCATATTTCCGGCTGTGAGAGCGGTCGGCTTTAAAGAAACGCTCGAATATGCGCTTCTGGTCCTCTAGTGAAATACCAATGCCCTCGTCTGATATTCGGACGGTCAAATGTTTGATGTCTTGCTCGATGCTGACTGTAATTATGCCGCCATCCTTGGAAAATTTGATGCTATTGCCAATGATATTGATCCATACCTGATTTAGCTGATCATGATCAGCCGTTAGCATAGCCGGCTTCAAATTAAGCTCAAAATGGATGTTCCGCGCCGACCATTGCGGCTGAATCCCGACGATGACCCGCCTAATCTGTTCATCAAGCCTGAGCGTTACGAGTTGCAGCTGCTGTGACTGTGATTCGAGCAGGCTTAGCTTGAGCAGACTATCGCTCATCTTGGACATCCGCTTGGCTTCATTAATAATAATATCGAGATAACGGCTGCGCTCATTAGCTTCGATGCCTTCTTGCTTGAGCGCTATCGCATAGCCGGATATCGAGGTGAGCGGCGATTGAACCTCATGCGACACATTCGTTACGAATTCCCTGCGCATCTGCTCCAGACGCTGCAGATCATGCATCATTTCTTCGAAGCTGCGAGCCAAAGTGCCTAATTCACCCGCCTGCTTAATATTCAGCTTGACGTTGAAGTCTCCAGACGCGATCCTCCTGGTCGCTTTTGTCAGCTTGTTAATCGGCCTTATGAGAAAGAAGGAGGCAATTAGAACAAATAGGCTTCCTGTAATCAACGAATACGCTGCAATCGTTAATCCCCATTTTAAGACAAAAGAGGTGGACGGAGGGGAGAGCGTCTCCACAAACATCGCTTTCGTTCCCATATCTGTGTTCAGCGGAAATCCAATGAAGGCAACCGCAATACCCTCTGTATTGACCTGTACGACTTCCCCATTTAGTACTTTTTTTACTTGTTCCGTCGTTACTGCAGCAGGCTTGTGTCCATTAAGCGCTCCGAACGACTGGAAGCGATCCGTTGCTTCGTAAATTCGAATATGATAGGAATTGAGCTGCTTCATTTTGCTTACTAACGCGTCCGCTTCACGTGACGGAATGGTCTCGTAGATCGAGGTGATGTCATTTCCAAAATTACGCAAAAGAATTTGCGAGTTTTCATTCAATTGCTCTTCGAATATCCAAGATGCTGCAAAAAAAGCAATGATCGTGCCCCCGATTACGGACACTAGGAATATCAGAACTACGCGTGTATATAATGATTTGATCATTGTTGCACCTCAAGTCGACAGCCAAGCCTGCGAACCGTTTCGAGTTGAAAATTAGTAAGCATCTGATCCCTCTTTCCCTGTTTCGTATCCTATTCAGTAGTAATCATTATACTATTATAGCAAGGAGATATAATAATTGGATTTAGGCGCCTTTCCTTCGGCCAACGAGTATCCGATTGTCGGAAGATGTATATCCTAAGTATATACATGATAAAAGGGGTGAAGTATACTTGAAAGACCAAAAGAGAGAGGATATGATCCCAATGACGACTGTAACGCTTAGTAAATGGGGAAACAGCAGTGCTGTCCGGATTCCGAATCAGCTGCTTAAACGTCTGAATTTGGAGGAGGGCGCTGAAATCGAATTGGTCATTACTCCTGAAAATGAATTGCTGCTGCGTCCTATGAAACAACAGCAAGAAACGAATGAAGAGCTGCGATCTCATTTAAAGCAACTCCTTGCTAAAATCCAGCCCGCTTCCCCACGGCATGAGGAATTCGATGTTGGCATTGAAGGAGACGAGCTCATTTGATGATACCTATCCCCCAGCGCGGCGATTTAATATGGCTGGATTTTGATTCCCAAGCTGGCCATGAGCAGGCTGGGAGAAGACCAGCTCTTGTGTTGTCCGAGGCTGATTTTAACGAACTAACCGGCTTTGCAGTTGTGTGTCCCATTACGAGCCAAATTAAAGAATATCCGTTTGAAGTCGCGTTGCCTGGCGGTCTTGCCTTCTCGGGAGTTGTCCTGACCGATCAAATGAAAAGTCTCGACGTGCAGAAACGGAAAATTAAAATTATGGGCAGCGTCCCTGCAGATTCTCCTTTCATGAAAGCTGTGCTGCGCAACACGCGCTCTATACTGGCCTAACTAAGCAATCGCCGCGCCCCTAACCATAAGGAGCGCGGCGATTTCGCATGAATGAGCGATTTGCCAACTCTATTTTTATTCGCGTATAGTTAGGGTGAGAAACACGGTGAGCGAACAAGAGCAGCATACTCATGCGCTCGGTCAGCTCAGCTCGAATATTCTCCATTTAAAAGGACTGACATTCCGCTATTTCAGCAATTTTCATGTTTTCAGCTGCTGCGCGGACAGCGAAGCCGTTACGCCACCCCCTATCGCTTCAAAAAAGAGGAATAGGGATAATTAACGGCTGCTGTGTCCGCCAGCACGGCCAAAAACCATTTTTACATAGATTAACGGTTTCTGTGTCCGCCAAAGTCTCTATATATCCAAATACATAACCATAATTGCCTATACCTCGCACTTTTTGAAGAATGGAAGCTGAAAGAAGCTAGTCCACAAGCCCAGCCTTCAAGAAATGTCTCAGGAGATTGATTCGAATGATGCCTATTGATAAACAGAACGAGCGAAAAAAAAATGCCGCACTCCAGCAGCTGCCCGAGCAGCCGATTTCGCAGTGGCGAAATTGGCTGCTGCAATGCTTGGAGCCGCTGGCCGCACTAACGAGAAACAGCGACTATGCTGGCCGCGCAGCTGAGCTTATTAAGCAATCGCGGCCCGTTTTTTCCCCTGCGATGAAATGCCTGTTCGAGCTGCACAGCTTCCTGTTTATTATGGAGCAGCTGCATACGGGCACATTCGTCGGCTACCACACGCGAGTCGCGATGGAGGATGTGCAGGGCAGCATCAACAAGCTGTTCGAGCAGTCGCCGGCGCTCGCGGATGCCGAGCCGGCGTTTTGGGACCGCCTGGCGGAAACGCTGGCGGATTTGCGTGGAAGACTGCTTGCGGAGGAGCGGTATGCGGACTATTTTTCACCTGTGTATTATGCGCTTTGGAGAAAATGGCTCTATCCCCGCCTGCCTGGCAGCCCGCTGCTTGCGGAGGAGCTTGAACACCTTGAGGCGCTAAAGCCCCAGCAAAAAATTGCCCAGACGCGCTATCAATGGATGTTCGCCAAATGCTGGCTGAGCTTTCTGCTAGGGCGCGACGAGGAGGCGCAAGCGCTGCTCACCGCGCTGGGCCGCAAATCCAAGCTGCGCATTCATGATTATTATGCGTTGCTGGATGAGCTGGAGCAGCGCAAGGAGTGGGATCGGCTGCTTCACTGGCTGAAGCAAACGGCAAGCCTGCTGGCAGATCATCATGGCGTGCATTTGAACGCTTTTTTCGCCTATTGGGATGCGGTGCTGGCGGAAATGCCTCAGGAGGAGGAAGCGATGTGGGAGCAATTGCTGCTCCTGCTGCCCGCCTCGCGCTCCATCTATGCAGACAAGCTTCATCATTATGAAAAATGGCAGGAGTGGATCGATTACCAGCTAAGCGAAGGCATCGACCCGCTGTATTATCGCGTCGCCATGTTCGCTCCGATCGAGAAGCACGCGCCTGAGCTGCTGCTTCCCTTCTATCACCAAGCCGCCGAGCGTTATGTGCTGCTGAAAAACAGGGACGGCTACAAATCGGCAGTCAAGCTGCTGAAACGATTAGCGAAGCTGTATAAAAAACGCAAGGACGAGGCGGGCTGGGAAACGTTCATCACCGCCTTCGCTGGGCGCTACAGCCGCTTGCGGGCCTTGCAGGAAGAGCTGCGAAAGGGGAAATTGCTGTCATGAGCACCGAGCTGACGAAAAGCCCATCATGGACGACGATAACGGTACATTTGGCTTTAACCGATTTTGGCGATGCGCTGCTGTATGCGGTGGATGACCGCCAGGACCTGCTCACCGGGGTTCGCCTCAAGCAAAGCCTATTCGCTTGGCATGCGGCGACCACCTATGGGACCGAGCTTGAAATCCGGCAAATGGAGCAGGTGGAGCTGGTCGTGCTTCCCGCGGAGCATGTGCTCCCCTTCTTTGCCGAGCAGCGCCTGCTGGCGCATATTCATTGGGAATGGGACGAGCAGTCGGCTGCGCTCATCCGGCTTGCGCCTTTGCTCCACGAGCACACGGAGGCCAAGCGCTACTTGCCGAGCCACTCCGCATGGCGGGCTGGGCAGCTGCAATGGGTGTGGGACAGCTCTGCTTCGGCGGAGCTGGCAAGCGAGCTTGCGATTGCTGAGGAAAAAGTGAAGGACGGCCGCTTGTCGAATGGCTTTCTCGGTATGCTGGAAGCCGCCTTCTCGGCGGCGGTGTTCCAGCGCTATTACAACAGTGAAGCAGCGTCCGCCGATTTGCGCGCGGAATATCCGCTGTTGTTCGTGAAGGAGAAGGCGATCTTCGCTGGCCTTGATGCGTCCGGCTGGCTGATGGCCGTCGGCTGGAAGGCAGACCATGCGCCGTTCCGCCCTATGCTGCAGCTGCTTGAGCCGGGCGAGGAAACCGATGAGGCGTGGCAGCTGCGGCTCGTGCTGCAGGACAAGCTGGACCCGTCGGTGCTGCGGCCTGTGAGGCTGTCGCAGCATGGCGATGTCGCCGGCGAAGTTCCGGCGGCTTGGGTTCATGCTGTGCGCGAGCGATCCGCCGGATGGCTGGATCATCTGCGCGCCAGTCTGCCTGACGAGCATTTGGCAGGCGAGAAATACGATGTGCTGAGAGTGCCGCTCAGCAGCGACTCCGTCTGGCGCTTCCTGACGGTGGGCAGCAACCGCCTGCTCGAAGCAGGCTGGCAGGTGCTGCTGCCCGCCTGGTGGGAAAGCGCCAGGCGCAAAAAGCCTAAACTGCGCGCCAAGGTCAAGGAAGAGGAAAACCCGGCCAAGGGCCGCTCCTTCTTCGGGCTGGACGCCATTATTGAATTCGATTGGCGCGTTTCCGTCGGCGATCTAACGCTCACGGAGGCGGAGTTTTCGGAGCTGCTCGCCCGCCAGGAGCGGCTGCTGCAATTCCGCGGGCAGTGGGTGACGCTCGATCCCGGCCTGCTGGAGCAAATCAGCAAAATGATGAAGGGCATGAACAGCGCCCAAGGACTCTCGTTTCAGGACGTGCTTCAGCTCCATCTGCTTTCGCGGAAAGACTACTTCGCCCGCAAGGATGAAGCAGCAGAAGACTCGGCGGATGAGGCTGAGGATGAAAATGAGCAGCTGCGGCTGGAAGTCGAGCTGAACAGCTATATGCAGGAGATGATGGACCGGCTCGTGCAGCAGAAAGAGGCGCCAGCACTTCCCGTTCCTGCGGGCTTGCAAGCGACGCTGCGCGCTTATCAGCAGGAAGGCTACTCTTGGCTTGCTTTTATGCGCCAGCTGGGGCTTGGCGCTTGTCTTGCCGACGACATGGGCCTCGGCAAGACGGTGCAGCTCATCGCCTACCTGATGCAGATGAAGGAGACAGGCGGCGCTGGCCGCACAGCCGCCCTCATCATTTGCCCAACATCCGTGCTCGGCAACTGGCAGAAGGAAATTAGCCGCTTCGCGCCATCGCTGAACGTCATGCTGCATTACAGCAGCAAGCGGCTGACGGGCGACGCTTTCTACGAAGCCGCCAGCAAAGCGGATGTTATTCTCACTTCGTTCGCGACCTCCATGCTCGATCAGGAGCTGCTGCAAGGGCGCACATGGGAAGCGATTTGCCTCGACGAAGCGCAAAATATTAAAAATGCGCAGACGAAGCAGGCCGCCGCTATCCGCAGCTTGCCCGCCAAGCATCGCATTGCGCTGACCGGAACGCCGATTGAAAACCGGCTGAGCGAGCTGTGGTCGATCTATGACTTTATGAATCCCGGCTTTCTTGGCAGTGCGCAGGGCTTTCAGAAGCGCTTCGCTACGCCCATTGAGCAGGAGCAGGACCCGGAGCGCGTTGTCGATTTGCAGCGGCTGGTCAAGCCGTTTATGCTGCGCCGCAAAAAGAAGGACCCGGCGATTCAGCTCGACCTGCCGGATAAGAACGAGATGAAAACGTACGTTCATCTCACCGCCGAGCAAGGCGCGCTTTATACGCAAACCGTCAATGAGCTGATGGCTAAGGTGCAGCGGGTGGAGGGCAACAAGCGCCGAGGCGCGATTTTGTCCGTGCTGACGCAGCTCAAGCAAATATGCAACCATCCCGCTCTGCTGGAGGATGGAATGCCGCTTGAGGTGATGGAAGCGGAAATCGCCAGCGGCACGACCGGCGCCGAGGCCGCAATGGAAGCGCTGATTAGCCGATCGTCCAAGCTGGAGCGGCTGATGGCGATGGTGAAGGAGCTGCGAGCCGAAGGCGAGCGCTGCCTTATTTTCACGCAATATATCGGCATGGGTCAACTGCTCCAAGGGGTGCTGGAGCGGGAGCTTCAGGAACGGGTGCTTTACTTGAACGGCAGCACGACGAAGCTCACTCGCGACCGGATGATTGAACGGTTCCAGTCCAGCACGCTCCCGGCGTCCGAGCAGCCGAACGTCTTTATTTTGTCGATTAAAGCAGGCGGCGTCGGCCTGAATCTGACTGCGGCCAATCATGTATTCCATTTCGACCGCTGGTGGAATCCCGCCGTGGAAAATCAGGCGACCGACCGCGCCTACCGCATGGGGCAAACCCGCGACGTTCAAGTGCACAAGTTCATTGCGCTCGGCACGCTGGAGGAACGGATCGACGAAATGCTGGAATCCAAGCAGAAGCTGAGCGAAAATGTCATTTCCAGCAGCTCCGAGACGTGGATTACCGAGCTCGATAACGCAGCGCTCCAGCAGCTCGTCACGCTGAAGCAGGACTGGGCCGGCGAAGCTTAGACGGCTTCACGCCGCCAGCGCCATACGGATGGCGGACGGGAGGCGCCGCCTCACTCGCGCAAGACGGCGCAATGATGCTCTCCTTCCTTATGCTAATGAACCTTCCAGCCTAACCACAAGCGCATGCTCGGTCGCCAAGATGCTGGATGGACCGTTTTTATGCTAAACTGGTTGTACCTAAAACAATTTAGCCGGATTGACGGAAAGGCGGGAATAGGATGGAGTATGCGTTTGCAATTGAACCGCAAAATTACCAGCTCTTTGAAAATGATGAGGAACAGGTAGAAAAATGCCAGGAGTGGGGCTTGCTTTCAGGGAAAGCCAGCAAAACAAAAACCTTTTATTATAAAGGCCACGGCCTGAATATCGTTTGCAGCATCGTCGGTTTCGTCGATAAAATGACCGCCGTCATACAGCTCGGCAACGATCAGCTGCACTGCATCCATCCTTCGTATTTGAAGGAAATGCAAGCGGCAAGCTATGGCGCGAAGCATGCAGCTGGTGCTGAGGCTGACGAGACAGGCGAGGAAGCTGCAATTCATGAAACAGAAGCCGTTGAAGCGCAATCTGTAGACAATGGCACTGACGTTAGAAGCGATTCGGCAGCCGTGGGCGAAAGCGACGCAGACGCAGGAGCAGCCAAGACGGTCGAGGAAATGCTTGCGGAAGCAGGCTTCGCTTTCGATTCGGTCGAAAGTGCAGCAGCGATTCCAGAAGCAGTAGAGGAAGCGGCGGACAAGGCGGAGCAGGCGGAAGAAAAACCGAAAAGCAAAGCCAAAAAAGAAAAAGCGCCGAAGCTGGAGCTGCCGGAGGACAAGGTTAAATTGATCGCAACCGTTAAGGAGTTTACGACGGTTCCGAACCATTTTTCCGATAATGATGATGAGGTTGTCATTTATGAAGCCGTGTCCATCACTGAACAAGGGACGCTTGTGGGCGAAGCCTGGTCCAGCCATAGCGCCACGCTCAAAAAGCAGGAGCTGGAAGTTGGCGATGTCATCACCTTCGAGGCTAAAATTGTAGCCAAAAAACTGACCAAGCATCCCGTTCCTTATAAAATCAACAACCCCGCGAAAATTAAAAAAGAAGAGGCTTGAATATGAGGGCAGCATTAGCACAGCCTGCTTAAATACGCGGACGCAAAAACAGAGCTCCTAAGAGCTCTGTTTTCCTTTTTACCTATAAAATGATCGTTATGCTTTAATTTCACGGCCTTCTGAATCTTTAAATGCGCCGCAAATGATCATAATTAAGTCGATTAGTGTCCAGATCCCAAAGCAACCCAATGTAATCAGCATCAAAATACCTGTTCCCACTTTTCCCGCATAAAAACGATGAATGCCGAAAGATCCTAAAAAGAAACATAATAATAGTGCCGCTACAAAAGATTTATCACTCTTTACCACTTGTAAATCCCTCCATTATATATTCTACTCTTCCATTATCGGCATATGGCCAGTAATTCTTTACATATAACATGAAAATGTTAATAAAATATTTGGTATTTCTTTAACTGTATAACCTTCTTAACCTCTCATTTGCATTTTCCCTGTTTATTTTGCTATTATTATAGAACGAACGTTCAGTATAATTAATGGAAAGGGGCAGCGCCTAATGAACAAAAAACAGCTGCAAAGCGAACAAACGAAGAAGAAAGTCGCAAGTGCCGCGCGGGCGCTTTTCGCCCAGAAGGGCTATAAAGGGACTTCAATTGAAGATATTGTGGAGGCGACCGAAAGCAGCAAGGGCAATATTTATTACCATTTTAAAAGCAAGGAAGGTTTGTTTCTCTATCTTTTAGAGGAATGGGATCTGGAATGGGAGCAAAAGTGGAATGAGCAGCAGGCGCTCTATGAGACATCCACCGAAAAGCTGTACGCCATTGTCGAGCAAAGTGTAATGGATGATTTCAGCCATCCGCTTACGAAAGCGGCCGATGAATTTTTCAACCATGAGGAGAAAACCAACGAGGTTGAGAAACGGATGACGGTCATGATTGACCGGCATTTGGAATTCAACAAGCGCCTTATTCAGGAAGGCATTGACCGAGGCGAATTAGAGCCGATGCAGGTTGAGCATTTGGCGATCATCTTGGAAAGCTTGTTTTTCGGCTTGAATCAATTGTCCAGACGCTCCTATGCGATGGATGAGGTTTTGACCATTTACAGAACCGCTATAAAGGTTGTTCTTCATGGCATTGCGATCTCCACGCTCCAGCAAACCTAAATATTAAAACAACCTAGATCAGGGTGAAAGGATTTTAACCATGTCATTATTACTACGGAACAGAGGAGCTATACTCCTTCTGATGGGCAATATTTTGCTCGTATTTACAGGCATTGGGCTCGTCATTCCCGTTATGCCTGCCTATATGCGAGAGCTGGATTTGAACGGCAGCATACTTGGCTTCATGGTAGCGGCCTTTTCCTTGGCCCAATTATTATTTTCCCCGCTTGCAGGCAGGCTCTCCGATTCTTTTGGCCGAAAAAAAATGATCGTGGCGGGCGTTACGCTGTTCGCGCTCTCAGAATGGATGTTTGGCGCGGTCAGCGAGCCGTGGCTGCTGTTTGTTTCACGCATACTCGGCGGAATCGGGGCCGCATTCAGCATGCCTTCGATTATGGCTTACGTCGCTGACGTTACTAGCAACGAAGAACGCGCCAAAGGCATGGGCTATATCAATGCCGCGATTACGACCGGATTTATTATTGGCCCCGGCATCGGAGGTTATTTAGCCGAATATGGCGTTCGCGTCCCTTTTTATGTAGCGGGCATCGCCGGCGGGGTGGCCGCCATCGTTACGCTGCTTGTTTTGCCAGAATCCAAGGCGAAGGCCGCTCCAATGGCTGCCGCTTTAGCCCCCTCTAAGGCTAAGGCCTCAGCTTCAGCCTCGGCCGGCGAACCCAGCTTTATGTCCCAGCTGCTGACGTCTTATAAGCAGCCGTATTTTTTTAGCTTAATCATCGTGCTTGTCGCCTCGTTCGGGCTTGCGAATTATGAGACGGTATTCGGCTTGTACGTTGACCATCGCTTCGGTTTTACAGCAACCGACATCGCGTTTATTATTACGTTCGGCTCGATCGCGGGCGCGGTTGTGCAGGTCACGATTTTCGGGTGGATTTTGAATCGGTTCGGCGAGCAGAACGTCATTACGTGGTCGTTGTTCATTGCGGGCCTATTCGTTCTGCTGATGTTATTGACCAACAACTACTGGATGGTGTTCGTGGTCACTTTCTTTCTGTTCCTGTCCGTTGATATTTTGCGCCCAGCCATCGGCACCCAAATTTCCAAAATGGCAAATGACCAGCAAGGCTACCTCGCTGGCTTGAACTCCGCTTTTACGAGCCTCGGAAACATTCTTGGCCCGATCACTGCGGGCGTGCTGTTTGATATGAATATCAACTTCCCGTATGCCTCCGCTGGCATCGTGCTCCTGCTGTGCTTCCTTCTGTCCATGCGGGCCGGGAAAAAGAAATCGGTCCCCGCTCGCGGTTAGAGCCGCGCATCGTCTGCTGGCGGGAGCGATTCTGTTCAGCATCGCCTGTCATCAAAGCAAAGCAAAAGCAAGCTGCCGCATGCTGTGAAGCACAACGCTTGCTATCTCGCATTCTATGGGCGGGCTTTGGCAATTAAGCCAAAGCCCGCCCTTTTTTTTATTAAGAGCTGTGCTTTGCCCAATCCCATTCTCTTACAGCTTGCCCTGCTGCTCCTCCAGCAGCTCCCGCGTTCGGCGCGGCGATTGGCCGATGACCTTTTTGAACATTTTGGAGAAAAGAAAGGGATCGGTGTAGCCCACCGAACGGGAAATATCGCTTACCGACAGCTGCTTGCTGCTCAGCAGCTCTACCGCCCGATTCATGCGAAATTGCAGCAAAAACGCTTGCAGCGACAGGTCAAACTGCTGCTTGAACAAGCTGGACAAATAGGTACGATCCAAGCCAACAGCGTGAGCGATTTGCTCAACCGTTGTTTTCTGGCTGTAGTTATTTTCGATATAGGTAATCGCCTCGTTGATGTAGGTTTCCTTGGAGTTCGCACGGAGCGGCTGCGCGTCTACTAAAGCAGGGTCTGCACATTCCATTAACTCTCCAATTAGCCGGTACAAAATGCTCTGGTACAAAATGTCCCGACAGCCCGTTTCATGGGCATTCACAAGCTCCTGATGGCTAGTGTCAAACCAATTGGCACAATCACTATCCTCTCTATTGCTCTCACAGCTCTCACTCTCGCTCTTGCTCCGGCTACGGCCTCCCCCTGTCCTCTTGGCGCGAAATATCGGCTGCGATACACTGAGCCCTGCCCGCCGCATAAATGCCCTGGCGTGAAGCCCATCAAAGCCCACCCACGAATACACCCAAGGGTCAGCCTCATTCGCTGTATAATGGACAATCGCGCCCGGCGTTATGAGAAAGCCCTGACCTTGTGACAGCTGGTACGTCTCTCCTCCGGTACTAAATTCACCCGAGCCGCTGATCACATAATGGATAATATACAAGTCGCGCAGGCCCGGGCCCCAGCTATGTCCATGCTCACATTCTTCCTTGCCGAAAAAACGCAAAAACAGCTCCATCTGCCGCTGCGGCGTCTCCCGATTATGTCTGACTTCGGTCAGAGGCATTCGACATCCCCCCTCATTATGACAGGTAATAGTATAATATGATGAATAAAATCATGCAATGTAAAGGCATTATGACAGGTTTAACAGGAATTACTCCATGTTCCTGCTTCCGCTTCAAGGCTATAGTTAAGGAGTCAAAGCTATTCATAAACGGAGGCGAATTCATTGGCGAAAATAACGTTCCTTGGTGCGGGCAGCACTGTTTTTGTGAAAAATGTGTTAGGCGATGTCATGCTTACAGAAGCACTGCAAGGCTTCGAGCTAGCTTTGTTTGATATTGATGGCGGCCGGCTGCGTGAATCCGAGCAGCTGTTGCAGAATATGAAGGAGTCGCTCGGAAGCAGCTGCGTCATTAAAGCGTATACCGACCGCAAGGAGGCGCTTCGCGGCGCTAAATATGTCGTCAATGCGATTCAGGTCGGCGGTTACGATCCTTGCACGATAACCGATTTCGAAATTCCGAAAAAATACGGCTTGCGCCAGACGATTGCCGATACGCTTGGCATCGGCGGCATTTTCCGCAATCTGCGGACGATTCCGGTTGTACTTGATTTTGCAGCAGATATTCAGGAGGTTTGTCCAGACGCCCTGTTCCTCAACTACACCAATCCAATGGCTGTATTGACGAATGTGCTCATTTCACAAGGCGGCTTGCAGGCTGTAGGACTGTGCCACAGCGTACAAGTATGTGTACCGCACCTATTCGAGCATCTGGGTATCGATACGGCAGGTGTCAAAACGAAGATCGCCGGCATTAACCATATGGCATGGCTGCTTGAAGCAACGAAGGACGGCGTCGATTTGTACCCGGAAATTAAACGTCGCGCAGCGGAAAAGCAAGCGGAGAAGCACCACGATATGGTGCGCTACGAGCTCATGCTGAAATTCGGCTACTATGTTACGGAATCTTCCGAGCATAATGCTGAATACCACCCGTATTTTATTAAACGGAATTATCCGGAGCTGATTGAACGCTTCAATATTCCGCTCGATGAGTACCCGCGCCGCTGTATTGAGCAAATCAAGGGCTGGGAAGAAAGACGGGATTCAATGCTTGGCAACAAGAAGATTGAGCATACGCGCAGCCGCGAATATGCTTCACATATTATGGAAGCCATCGAAACGAATAATCCTTATAAAATCGGCGGCAATGTTATGAACACTGGCCTCATTACGAACCTTCCGAAGGAAGCCTGCGTCGAGGTGCCTTGCTTAGTTGACCGTTCCGGCGTGACGCCAACCTACGTTGGCGATCTTCCACCGCAGCTGGCCGCGTTAAACCGCACGAATATTAATACACAGCTGCTCACGATTGAGGCCGCCAAAACACTGAAGCGCGAGCATATTTATCACGCCGCTCTGCTGGACCCGCATACGTCGGCGGAATTGTCAATGGATGACATTGTCTCGCTTTGCGATGAGCTGATTGAAGCGCATGGCAGCTGGCTGCCAGCGTACCGCTAAGAAAAAGAACAAAGTATACAGCAAAAAAAAGGGCTAGTCCAACTGCATGCAGCAGCCGGACCAGCCCTTCTTCATTTATATATAGGCTTACGCTTTGTTGGAAGAACCGAACTCGCGAATTTTGCCCATAACGGTTTGTTTGATTGCTTCACGGCCTGGAGCCAAAAATTTACGTGGATCGAATACTTCGGAATCCGAAGTCAGGATTTCACGAGCAACTTTAGTGAACGCGATTTGGTTTTCAGTGTTAACGTTGATTTTAGCTGTTCCAAGGGAAATGGATTTTTTGATTTGCTCAGTAGGGATACCAGTACCACCGTGCAATACCAATGGCAGCTTGATTGTTTGGCAAATTTCTTCCATTTCTTTGAAGCCCAGGTTTGGTTCGCCTTTGTAAGGACCGTGAACGGAACCAAGTGCTGGAGCCAGGCAATCGATACCTGTAAGTTCAACCAGTTGTTTACACTCTTGTGGATCAGCGTAGATAACGCCATCAGCAATAACGTCATCCTCTTGTCCGCCAACTGTTCCCAGTTCAGCTTCAACAGAAATGCCGCGCTCGTGAGCATATTCAACAACTTGCTTCGTTGTTTTTACGTTTTCTTCAAATGGGGAATGGGAAGCATCGATCATAACGGAAGTGAAGCCTGCATCGATTGCTTCTTTACATTTTTCGAAGCTGGAACCGTGGTCCAAGTGAATCGCAACTGGAACTGTGATTTTCATTTCTTCGATTAGGGATTTAACGATTGCAGTTACAACCGTGAAACCGCCCATGTAACGTGCTGCGCCTTCAGAAACGCCCAAAATGACTGGGGATTTTTCTTCTTGAGCTGCGCTCAAAATTGCTTGCGTCCACTCCAGGTTGTTGATGTTGAATTGACCAACCGCGTAACCTTCTTTTAAACCTTTGTTCAACATGTCTTTCATCGAAACCAATGCCATGATAAATCCTCCTTCAGTGTAGTTGCAATTTAATGAATAGAACTTTCAATCATGCCCATTGATCTACAGCTTAATATAACGCTTATAAACGACAGATCTATAAGCATGAACGGAATAATTTTATCCTTGTTCACATTCCTCATCTAATACTACATGTTATCACATTTTTTATTATAAGACTACCTATGGAGAGGTTGAATACTTTGTGTTATTTTCTTGAATTATTCTGAAACGCGACCATTCGTACAAATGACTATTTTTAAAATGATTCTGATTTCCTTGTATTGTTGTCCAAGCATTTTCAATTTCACATCATATTCTATTTATACGAATCTCTTTATTCTAATGACGGAGGCATATAATGGGCAGCAAGTGCGTTTATGTTGGTATTTTAGTCGCAAACCGTAATCAAAGAAAGTATGTCCTCAAACAATATCTACCATACGCCACAGCGGATATGAAAATATTTTGCTTCACTCCTCATACGATTAGATGGGAAAGCAACAAGATCATCGGACTTCATCGTTCCAATCGAAAATGGGCGCTAAGCAAATTTCCTTTCCCGCAAGTGGTTTATAATCGCTGTTATTTGACCAATTTCAAGCTAATCGAACGTTTGCAGGCCGTTATCGGCCCAAATAAATGCTTCAATCCCCTCAATCAGTTGAACAAGCTAGAGATTCATAACCATTTAAGCAAATGGCTTGTGGATTATTTACCCGTGACGATGCCTTTTGAGCAGGCAAATCTGGTTCCGTTATTAGAGTTTCATAAAATGCTATATTTTAAACCGTATTACGGAAATAAGGGAAATGGCGTCTATCGGGCAGAATTGCTGAGTTCTGGCGAAATCCACATTGGTCACCACTATTTTTCACCTACGATCATTTTAAGAGATGCCGGGCAATTACAGTCCTGTATGCAAAAACTGGTTGGCTCCACTCCCTATCTCATTCAAGCAGGCGTTCATATCAGGCAAGTAAACCACCAAAATTTTGATATCCGGGCGCTTGTGCAAAAAAATGAACAGGGCTTATGGTCTGTAACTAATGTCATCAGTCGCATTGCTCATAAAGGCAGCTACAATACAAGCATTTGTGAAAAAGCCTGTTTAACCAGCGAAATCCTCAATCAGTTGTTCCCGCCCCAGCAGACGAATGCCATTATACAATCGATTTACAATGTCAGCTTAAGATCCGCAGAAATATTAGATGATGCAGGCTGTTATCATTTGGGCGAGTTTAGCGTAGACCTTGCGCTGGACCAAGAGGGGCATATTTGGATCATTGAACTAAACGGCAAGCCGCAAAAAAATCTATATGACGGAATTCGCCAATCCTCTGCCGTCTATAAGCGGCCGATAGAGTATGCCCACTATTTGGGCAAAAGCTGATCCTCACACCACTAGTACTATGCATATGATGTGAGAATTGCCAAAGCTTGTCCACCAATGGCGCAAGAGGAGCGTTGATGATGCCCTCCTCTTTTTCATACCTAAAAAATCTTGTCTGGCTTCATTGAAATTTTGTCTGATGCTAATTAATGGTGATGCCAGCGCTGGCATATCCATCAATTGTATTAATTAAGGTGATGCCTGTGGCTGTTGCAGAGAACACCATTAATAGGCGGGTTTGAGCCGTCACAGGAATGGCTAGGCCCGTCGTAATACCGCTTGAAATCGTACCAATCGCTAGAATACCTGTAAGCGAAGGCGCTAAGGTCACAATTGCACCTGGAACTGGATTAAATGTGTTGTCAGGCACCGTTGAGCTATAGAGCTGCGCATTAATTGTTAAGGTAGAACCAACAAGCGAAAGCGCAAGCGTTGTGCTGAAGTAGGCAGCAATTGAGGTAATCGTTCCATCAACTGGCACGGAAAAAGCAAAGTTCAGCAGCGTTCCTGCTGCTCCAGTAAGATCGATTGTCGCTCCTAATACACTAAGACTTGGCGCTGAGCTTCCGAATCCAATAAAACTAGGCGTACCGGCAAGCCCGCCTAAAATCGTTGTTAATGTTACGGGTATGCCCGAAGCAAACGGAATAATGGCTCCTGTCCCTGTCGCTCCTGTCGCTCCGGTGCCGCCTGTTGCACCCGTTGCTCCCGTTGCTCCGATTATGCCAGTAGAACCCGTCGCTCCGGTTGCCCCAGTAATGCCTGGTTCGCCCGTTGCTCCAGTTACACCGGCTCCTGTCGCTCCCGTTGCTCCGGTTGTTCCAGCAGCACCCGGTTCTCCTGTCGCTCCAGTTACACCGGCGCCTGTCGCACCTGTCGAACCTGTCGCTCCGGTTGCTCCGGTTGCTCCGGCAGCACCTGGGTCGCCTGTCGCTCCAGTTACACCAGTGCCTGTGGCTCCGGTTGTTCCCATCGCTCCTGCCGGGCCTGTGGCTCCAGCACTGCCGGGATCACCTTTGGCTCCTGCCGGGCCTGTGGCTCCAGCACTGCCAGGATCACCTTTGGCTCCGGCCGCGCCTGTGGCTCCTGTTGCACCTGTCGGCCCGACAGGACCTTGAGGTCCAACTGGTCCCGGAGGCCCTGGAGGTCCGTGATATTTTCCCATAAGCTCATCTCCTCGTTGTTAAACGGATGTCGGGCATGTCTGTACAGCTATGCCATTGACCCGTACACTTATGTATATGCCACTGCTTTTGGCGATGCTATTATACTCTGGCCTATACGATCAGCACGGCAGCCCAATTATTAAAATTCAGGCCTGCTTATTTTTTTCATGGCAGCATTCTCGATATGACTTGATTTAGCAAACAAAAAGAGTGCCTGCACGAGGCACTCTTTTTGCTTATGGTCGAAGTGAATGATAGCCCAAAAAATAAGATTTGCTCCGCAAGGTTTCTTAGCTGCTAAGCCTCTTTTCCGAACACCTCGAACTGGGTCAAAGCCGGAAACGGGGAAGGCTCGGACGACTTCACTAATTCGCTTAGCATCACAGAGTCCACCGCTCTTGGTTCCAGCAAAATCGTTTGCGGCTTATGCGTTTTAATCAGGCTAGCCTGATGCGTGCTGCCATCCGAGAACGTCAGCGTCATGTTTTCCCAGTAGTTGTCGTGCGGAAAATCCGCACGCAGCGTTAGGACAACCTTGTCCACCACTACAGTGCGCCCGAAATCAATTGTAATAGCCGCATCCTCTCTCTGATTAATCCCCCACGATTCGTAAGGCCATTCGCCGTGCGAGTCATTCGCAGCATTTCCATTAATGGCATTCCGCGCCGCAAATACGGCCTCTCCCCGCGTCTCGACATTAGCCGAGGCATGCGGAAAGCAGGTGTCGTTAGCATGCTGGTCAAACTCGTTTTTAGCTACATTTTTATAAGCGCTTATTTCCTCGACGGTTGCCAGGCGGGCAGTCAACACGTGGGTATCGCCCGTAAACGACTTAGGCGAGTAAGATACTCTTTTTTCATCAAAAGGAATGCTGTAGCGGTACTCCTCTCCCTTCAAATAAATGAAGGCCGGATTAATCGAATCCTCCAGCTGAATGATTAGATATACATTTGCCTGCGAGCTTTTGAGAACGATTACATTTCCAGGCTCATAAGCCTGCTTGTAAACCAAATAAACCAGTTCGCTGTCCGTGCTAGCCTCCAGAACCGCTCCGTCCGCATTTTGAATTTCTAGGGATAAGTTAATCATCGCTATTTCTCCATTCTTTATACTAGTTTTGGCAAAGTTACCCTTATCGTAACATAGAGGAGCGATTAACTGAATGCGGATTCTATAGCGATAGTTGCGAGTTTTTGAGTTCTTTTTCTATGTACAATTGCTTTCTCAATCTCAAAACCCCTTCAGCAAACAACAGTAACCCATGATAACATGGACTTACGACTGTCAGGCTAAAGGGGCTATGCTTTAAGGATGGTGTTTTTAGCGAAACCTATTATTCCGATTCAACAGATACACTATTTCTTTTGGTCAGCGAAAATAAAGGGCTCAGCCGCTTCTCAGCCCAATCTGACAGGAACAAAATCAGCATCAAACCAAGCAGCGCCGTACATACGGATATCGGAATGAGCCACAGATGCGTCGAGTGGGAAAAGAACGGAATGAGCGACACTGCTACAATGGGCGGAGCATTCCATTTAAATTTGGTAATCATCCAGATTGTGATCAACACATTCACGAATAAGGAAATCGCGCTTGGATAGATGAAGAAAAGCAGCGTGCCGACGACTGATGAAATAAATGCGCCTAATGTAATTTTGCTAATCTCCGTGTAACGGAACGACCGGGAGACAAATAGGAAGCTGAATGCCCCTAAGGTTGGGAAAAATAACGTGTCCAAAAACGAGAAATGTAAGGACAACCAATAAATAAGCATGACGTAGACGCCAATTGCAAGCATTTTAAAATTCATTTTAGACCAATAAACCTCCAGTCAAAGTTGCCAGCAGATTTGCTAAGTGTTCTGCATGGAATACTGGCAGCATTGTAGTGCCTGCTTCATTCTATTAAGTTTCTCAAGAAGTGTCAATGCTGTGGACCTTCATCCAAACGACAAAAAAGCACCTGCTCGGTGCTTTTTTTGCTTCAGTCATATTTTCAGCACCAAAGATGTTATTCCTGGATTTTAAATACATACAATTTAAAAACCCCTTCAGCTGACAATAGTAATTCATAATATCATGAACTTACCACTGTCTGGCTAAAGGGGCTATCCTTTAAATAGACTCTCGATTAGACCTTATTAAAATTACATATTAGGCTCATAATTTGGGTTAATTAAAATTTGATTTACAATGTAAACTAGATCATCATTGTTGATGTTTCCATCTGCTACTTGATCAGCTACATGATTAACCGTATCCGTTTCAGCTGCCGTTTTACCAAAATAAAAACCACCTATAGCTAAGTCAACTAAAGTATAGCTTCCAGAACGGTTTACATCATCTGGTCCTTTTATTATGACACTATCCTGCATACACCCTACTTCGTCAATGTCATACTCATTAATTGTATCAGCTACTCGGCATTTAATAGCATCAACAGTACCCGTTCCAATTGCCTTTGCTTTGAAAATAATTTTTAAGAAATTCGTTTCTTTATTGATACCATACTCTTCACCCTGGCTCGCTACAATAAAGCGAATTATACCTTTTGTACCTTTTAATTCACTAAATACTTTATAACCTTCAATTTCCTCAAACCCAACGTACTCAATTAAATCAGCATTATAGGTTAACGTAAAATCTTCAGCATAAATATCGCTTACGTTCTTTAAGGATATGTAAGAAGTAAATAGTTCATTTACTTTCACACTCTCTTCATTAATGGTTACATTCAAAATTGGATTTAAATTTTGGGGAATCGTTGCAGAAACCTCTTTTGAATCCGTTCCTTTAACATCCTCATTATAGGCGCTAACAACATAATAATATTCTACTCCTGGTGTCACTTCGCTATCTTTGAAGCTTGTTCCATTCAACCCCGACGAAAGAATACTGTAAGGACCACCCGATTCAGTGGAACGATATATGGTATATGTATCTGCATTGTTTACAGCAGTCCAACTAATCAAAATACTTTTTTCTACAACAGTTGCTGTTAAACCGCTTGGAGATTCCGGAGCACTAGCCACTGGAGTTAGGTTTAATGCTTCACTTAAGCTTGATTCGTTGCCACTAGTATCAACTGCTGATATTTGATATTTGTACGTAGTCTTATTTATCAACCCAGTGTCCACATATGTGCTACGGGTTACACTAGTCAATAATACTCCATCACGGTAGAGATTATAATGTTTAAAATCCGTTTCTGAATTTGGAACCCAGTTCAGATTTACAACAGTATCTCCAGCAACTCCGGTCAAACCAGAAGGTACAGAAGGCGGAGTAGTATCATTTTCGCCATAAATTTCAATTTCATATATTGTCATTGCCGTTGTTGAGGTGTAGCCGCCAATAACAATACTCCGAGCGCCAGCAGAAATCGTACCAGTAACAGTTCTTTTCGCACTTGATGCAACAAGCGTAGTATTACCATTCAAACCGGTTCGAACACCAGAGTAAGTATAAAATCTACCTTCACCATTACTTGAATAAGTCAGTTTGTACGATTTGGCTTTTCCCTGTACTCCAAAATCATAGAGAAATTGTTGCCCGCTCATTGTATAAGAGGTTGTTTCGTCACCATCCGTCATAGCTGTCGAGGAATTACCCGTCAGCAAAGTAATAGTTTCTCCTGCTAATAAATTTGGTGCAGCTGCATTGGTTAGAGCTGGAAGTCCAATAAGTGATATAACGATTATTAATGACAAGCTCATCCACTTAAAATCTACAAATCTATTCCATCTTAAATTCACTGTAAAACCTCCCAGATATATAATAAATAATGATATTGCATTAATTTTAATTTGTCAAAATATTATTTTATATTTATTATAAGCGATATAATAACTTATACAATATTAATCTATATATAAATTTATTTATTTTAATATTTAAATTGAAATCCACATCAGCATAATCATTTTAGATTAATTTTATAAATAATCATAAATTTAGAAAATAGAAATATAGTATCAAAAAATATAGTATTTTCAATTTATTTTAAACATATTATTTAAAATATAAAAAAGAGTGCGATTGGCTCGCACTCTTAAAATTTATAATATTTTCTCTATAATCCCAGCCTCTGCCCCTTCTCCAGCCGCTGGATTTGCACCTCGCCGATATCCGCCAGCTCTCTGAACTGCTGGATCGTTTGGCGCATTTTAGGCAGCGCCTCCTGCTTGTAGGTGCTGATCGAGTCCATTGCCGAAAGCACATCGGCGAAAGCCGTCTTTAGCGTTTCGACGGAAATGTTCGCTTCCATCGATTGCTTTTGAATTGCAGCGCCTTGGTTTTTCAGCATTTTGGAGGTGCCGCTGATCAGGCTGTCGGTCGTCTGATTCAGCAGCTCGATTTTTTGCAGGACGATTCGTTGGTTGTAGAGCGCGCTGGCTACGGTAACGGAGATTTTCAGCGCCGAAACGGTGACGTTTCTCGCCCGATCTACCCCGCGGATCAACTCCTTGTTGTTGCGCATGACAACCTCAATCGCCATAATGCCCTGCTGGTTCACGACGAGCATCTGCTGCAAATCCATGACGCGCTGGCGGAGCGGGAACAGCACCTCCTCGGTTATGAAGCGGACTTTATCCTCCGACTCCTGACGCGCTTTGGCGGCTTCAATCTGCGACTCGATTCCTTCATCCATCAGCATGCCGAGCTGGATTTCCTTCTGCAGCTTCTTCGTCAGCTCGCGAAGCGCTTGCTGTTCCAGCTCCAGCGTAGTGTTGTCATTTTTAAGTATCGTACTGCCTTTGTCCAGCGATAAAATGATGCCCGAAATGACCGTATCCGCCTTCTGGTATTTCGCAAAATAACGCCGCAGCGGATTAAAAAACATGCCGAGCACGCCGCTTTTGGCAAAATCGACGACGCTCGGGTCCAAATCCTTAAGCTGGATGTGCAGCTCCGTCAAGCCTTTCGCCACTTGGCCGCCTTCATCGCCCGTTTGAGACAAATGGCCAACCGCCACCTGCAGCAGCGAATTTTTCTCCGAGGAAGATCTCATCGACTGAATGCCAAACTGGTCAATCGATTGCAAAATCGCCTTCCGTTTTTCGAGTGAATCCAAATCCAGCTCCAAAATCGTCGATACATTGCTCGTCGCAAGCTCCCGCAGTTGGGTGACTTCCTCAGGCTCAGGCTTTACCTGCTCTTCAATGACCGATTTCAGCTTCTCCTCACTGACCACTTCCATCGTAAATGACATGGCTACCCCTCCTCTTCAGCATAAAACGGTATTGTAAAATTACATTTGAACGTTCAGCAGATTTCCAATCTTATAAACGACATCGTCGGTATCGGCGTTGATGCTCGCTGCCTCGTTAATGCTTGAAATGCTTTGCAGCGCCTTAATATTCGCGTTGTAGCCAATGGTATAAATCGGAATTTTGTACGTTTCGATAAGCCCTTTAATATCCTTCAGTGAATGCCCTTCATTCGTCTCCCCATCGCTTAGCACAAAGATGAGCGGCTTCACATCCGGACTCACAGCAAGCTCATCTTGCAGCATTTTCATAGCCACGACGATGCCGTCGAAGGTCGCCGTTCCTCCACTCGCCTGCAAGCTGTTGATCGCGCCAACAAACATCGATTGATGATTTGTGTCATATTTTCCAATTGGCAGGTTGATTGCCACGTCACTGGAATACGAAACGAACCCGATGCTGTTGTTTCTGCCCAAAAACTTCTGCCCCCTGAGCAGCGATTCCTTCAAGCGATTAAGCGGCTCGCCGCCCATGCTGCCCGAAATATCGGCTACAAAAACAGCGGCAATCGCCTTGCTTCCATCCTTCTTTTCCTTCCAAAGCTTCTGCGCGGAAGCCAGCGTCTTGCCGTTGACCGCTTCCATCTCGGACTTGTAGTCATTCAGACCATTAAAGCCTTTTTCCTCAGCAGCCTTCTGGTATTTATCCTGCGCAACAAAATCGGCGAACTTCTGGATAATGTCCTGCTTATCCTTCGACAGCTTGCCGAGCGCATACAGCGGGCTGTCATGTCTGACGCCGAAAGGCGTAAACACGTATCCGCTCTGGAAATCCGCCGCATTCACATAGGTTTGATACTCCAGTACAAAAGCATCGAGCATCCCCGTCTTGGCAGCCTCACGCATTTGCAGCGTAGTCGAGGCAAGAAACGGAACATTAGCCTGGAACTTCTCAAAGCCTTGCACCGCCTTCTCGCCCAGCAGCTCTTGGCTGTCAAACGTCGCGAGGGACGTCACTAAAAAGTTGAGGCCCGTTGAGCTGGCAAAAGGGTCGGTATAGCCCATCGCTACCTGATTGCTTGCAATGGCATCGGTCAGCGTCTTCACATTAAGCGAGCCATATTCGGCGATCAATTCATCATATTTCGCTTGCGTGGATACGATTCCCGCTACATTGCCTACGAGCCGTTTAGACACGAGCTTCGTTTGAACACCGCTCGCTGCAACCATCTCGCCCCACAGCTCGTTGGATGGAGTGAATGCATCGGGTACATATTTGCCTGAACGGATATAATCCGCTGCGGTACCGGAGGCAATATTGCGGATTTTGACCGAAGCCGTCTTCCCGTTCACTTTAATCTTCGCTTGATTAAAAGCGGTGGCGACATCGTTCAGCCAGCCATCCATTTCCGTACCCGATTTCTCGGTGGAGGAAAAGATTTCGACGAATTGGTCTGTCGTATTTTCAACTGATACAGGAAATTTCGAAATATCCGGCAAGGAGTCGCTGACATCGGCAGGATCAAGGTCGATCTGTCCTTTGATCGGCTCCGCAGTCGTCACTGAAATGCCTTGATAAAGCTTATTCAGCTGCTTGCCCGCATCCTCCGACGAAATCTGCGTATCCGTCTTGCCTATGTTCGAGGTCAAGCTAATCCCAAAGTAAACAAGAGCAAAAACAACAATCGCAATAAGTGCCAAAACTACAAAAGCTTTTCCTTTACTCGCCATCTGCGTCACCTTCTCATTGTTGATATAATTTGGTTTGCTTGATTAATACATCGATCTCCTTCATGCAGGGCATTTCCTCGACCGTCCGATAATCTGTGCTCCCTAGCAGTGAAATTTCCAGAGCCAAGCGGTCCAGCTTCAGCAAAATCTCTTCATTCGCTCCCAGATAACCGGACACGTAGTCCAGGTATTGCTGGTAAAGCTCTATTTTTTCCTGCATCAGCTTATTCGAGAACTTCCCCGCGCTCCGCTGCCGTTCCAAGGAGGCAAACTCTGCAGCATCGAACACGCCGAGCTTATTCAACATTCCTTTAATATTCAAGTAAAAAAGCTTCTCGACCTCAATGATGACGGAGTCGAATTTCTTGTAGCTGATTTCCGTCTGCTCAAATCTTTGACCAAGAATATCGGACAAGATTGCTCTCTTCTTCGTTATTCGTTCCAACTGGTCGAGAGCCAAGGCGATATCCTTGTGCAGCACTTTGACGTTTTTGTAATAGGAAAGCGCCGCCATGAAGTCCTCACGTGTTGCAATCGAACGGAGCTGCGGCACCGAAGCGGGCTTGAGCAGCAGCGTATAGCTTCCGTAAGTCAGAACCAGAAAGCTGCTGAACAATAAGGTTACGCCTGAAGCGGTTGCAAGAACACTTTCACCCCCTATGACCACCCCGGCAAGTCCCGGTGACAAAATAACGATATTTAGGGCGACAACTCCGCCAATGAGTCCGAGCAGCTTCAAAAATTTCGAATTATTCCCCATAAATAATTCCTCCACGAATGCGGTAACTTGTCTCCATTTGTAAAAAGACAGCATCAGCAATTGCCTGTCTATTTAATTTTAACAGAGAATAACCGAACAAGCTCCTAAATGTTGCTAATCTTGCTTTAGATTCTATTTATACTCTAAGTACTTCCACGTTATTTGTCCGGTTCCATTTTATTTTTGGTTATGTCTTGGAACACGGCACGATGCTTAAGGTAAAAAAGAGGATTTGCTTTTCGTTCCGTTAAAAGGTATTGTAGATATACAGAGTCTTTAAAGTCTGCGAAATGCATGCCATTTTATTATTAAGGAAGGAATGACGAGATATGAGCAATGACTTGTTTAATGCAGCTGTGTGGGAGAAGGCATGGACGGAGGACCCGAACGCGACGGGCAATAAAATGAAGAAGGCCGGAATTGGCCGTACGTCCTTTGACCATAAAGCAAAGAGCTTTAATGCAGAGGTATTCAGTGCAGAAGGAAGACACAGAAGCGAGCGAATTATTCGCTGGATAGAAGGGCAAGGTGTCGACTTCCAAGGGCTGTCCGTACTCGATATCGGTGCTGCCTCGGGCGGATTTACGGTTCCTTTCATCGACCGTGGAGCACGGGTAACGGCTGTAGAGCCTAACGTTCCGTTAAGCGAGCTCTTCAGAGAGAATACAGCAAGGTTTGATCAGGGGCAGGTCGAACTGGTACATGATGTGTTTGAAGAGCTGGATATTGACGCAAGGGGCTGGAGCAACGCCTATGATCTCGTATTTGTGTCCATGTGCCCGGTCATTGTCGATTGGGAAAGCGTGGAGCGGGTGCTCAGCACGGCTCGCAAATATTGCTACATTAGTGTAGGTGCGGGGCCCAGAGAGCATAGTCTGCTGCAAGCTGTTCTTCCTTTGCTGACGGGCCAGGAGATTCATCCAGAAAGCTCGGATATGGCCTACTTAACGCACCTGCTCTATTTGAAGGGCTATTCGTTCCAATCCATTATTACGAAAGAAACAAAAACGACCGAGTCGTCTTACGAAGAAGCAATAGAGGAAGTCATGCAAGCGCTGAAAACCCATAAATTAATTCCTAATGCGTCCGCCCGCCAAATCGTTACCGATTATGTGCATCGTACTTATCCAGATGGCAAAGTGGTCATTCATCAGGGCGGACGTTATGGCAAGGTGCTGATTCAGCTGCAGGAGCTGAATATGTATACACGACCGGAAACTGTTAGAGCGTAGGTCAGCTTAGGTCGGCGTTCGTCAACGTAGGCCGAGGCCATACCTTTAATTATGCAACTTTCATTATTTTGCGTTATCAGCTAATTCACTGACCAGAGAATCGTATAAAAGGAGCAACGCTTTGGATGGACGAATGCCGAGCTCCTTTTTGACCAGTCTCACATATTCGGTGTATTGGGCGGTAAGCCCCTTCTTGTTTCCATCCTGCGCATGCTTGCGGAGCAGCAAGCTCAGGACGGATTCATCAAGGGGATTTTGTGCATAGAGCTTTAGCAGCAGCTTCGATGCTGCAGCCGTTTTGGAGAGAGCGAAGAGTGTCTCCACTACATTTTTGACGAACGAGGTGTAAAGCTCTGCCAGCCGCTCTGTCTCGTGTATTGCCCAGACGTAGGCTTTGCTGCCGAACAGCTCCCCCGTGTAGAGCCTTTCCACGTTCAGCGCATCCTCCACCGTAGCGGCGTCAATCTGCTTAAACTTTACCGCTTGGCGCTCGAACTCTTCAAAATCAATTATGGCATCTGCTAGTTCCAGCGCGTAGCCGTCGTTTTCCGAGCGAATGGCATCCCGAAGCGCTAACGGCTCTAATGATTTGCGGAGCTGATAGACCGTCGTATTCAAATACTTTTCAGCATTCACATTCGTCATCCCGGCAAAAATATCTGCAACGAGCCTGGCACGCGAAATTCGCTGACCACGGTTCAGCAGCAGGTAGGCAAACAGCTCAGCGCTTTTGCTGGAAATCCATTTTACGCGTCCCCGTTCATTTCGCACGGAAAAGTCGCCTAAAGCTGTAATGCTGACACGGTTCACGTTCTGAATTTGGGCGCTTGCTGTAAGGGAATCCCCTACCATCCTCCTGCCTTCAAGCGCGCGATGAATCGTCCGCTCCAGCCGCTCCTGCGTGACGGGCTTCACCAAATAATCGAGCACCGACAGCTCAAATGCCTCAACCGCATAGTCTTTATGCGAGGTGACGAATACCATTTGTATTTTGCTGCCCGCCTTGTCCAGCTTGGAAGCAAACGCAAGCCCGCTGTCGCCCGGCACGGAAATGTCAACAAACGCCAGCTCGACATCGGTATTTTCAGCGAGAAAATCGCCCGCCGCACGCGTGTCCGCAAATGCCCCTACGACCTGCAGCTCTGCGTATTTCGCCAGCATTTTTCGCATAATTAAATGCATAACGGGCTCATCGTCAATTAGGATGACTTTCATAAACATTCACCACCGTTCCCTCGCTATCGCTTCCAGCCCCGCTGTTAACGGCTCCTGGCAATGTAAACCGGAACGTCGTTCCGTGCCCAGGCGAGCTTTCAAACTGGAGCATGCCGCCATGCATGCGGAGAAACTCCCGGGTCAATACGAGACCAAATCTCATTTCGCTGCCATCCTCTCCACTTGCAAAGCCAGGCTCCTTGAAAAAGAGCTCATCATGACGCAGCAGCCGCGCCGTCTCCTCATCCATTCCGCTCCCGTTGTCGCTAACGGATACCGTTACCACATTATGTTCAATAGAAGAGCTGAGCTCGATCTTCCCATTGATATCCGTATATTTAATCGCATTGGACAGCAAATTTCGAAAAATCAGATCCAGCATTTCCTTATCGGCATTCACCGTCAGCTTCTCATCGATAAGCTCGGAAATTTGAATGTTTTTCATCGCCGCTCTGGCCCCTGCCAGCGATAAAGCTTGGCGGACAACCTGCTGCAGGTTCCAGGCCAGCGGCCGGAACGCAACCTCGCCATTTTGACTGCGATACCAGTCCAGCAAATTGTCGACGAGATGGAAGGTGCCGCGTACCTGCCGTCTAATCTCTTGAAATACTTCAGCGCTGGCAATATCGGTATCCGTAGGCTCCTCGCCCAGCAGCTCGGTTAAACTGACGAGAAGGGCAATAGGATCGCGAATATCATGAGCCATTACGGTGAACAGCTTATCCTTAAAGGCATTCAGTTGGGACAACTGCTGCGATTTTTCTCGCAGGCGCTCCTCATTCTCCTTCAGCTCCGTAATATCGCTGAACATCAGCATTTTGCCAATCGGGGTTGTTCCCGTGTCGTAAATATAAGTTAAACTGCAAATGTAATACATCTGCCGATCGCCAAGCAACAGCTGGAGAGGAAAGCGCTCATCTAGAAAATCCGCTGCCGATGTTCGCCGAAGCAGTTCAGGGCTGGTCGCTAGTATGTCCTTGCTGGGGGCAGGGAAGCTTTTAGCTTGCATCAACTCAGGAAACACCTCTTCAGCCGCGCGATTGTGGTTCACGATCTGATTGTCATAATCCAGCAGCACGACGCCGTCGCGAACGGTATCAAACATTTTGGCATAAGCAAGCGGCGTTAAACGAAGCAGTCCGAACCGAAAAATGCCCCAAGCATAGATGACGCCGGAAACAGCGAACCCCAGTGGAGTAAAATCAATGATCGTATTAAACATATAGCCAATATTAAACAGCATCGGCGCGGCCGCTCCGAGAATTAGGAGGACAATCTGCTTCCGCACTATGGGCAACGCTCGGATATACATTGGAATAAACAATAAAATGCCCAGCAGCAAAATCGTATAATTATAAACGCCATGCACCGCATACCACGGGCCTTTTAATGTATTGTACAACGGAACGGTATCGCTTGGGTTCGGAAAATAGCCTGCGTACACAAGATGATGCCATTCATTAGTAAGATGCAGGAGAAATGTGGCTGACGGAATGAGAAAAAGCAGCAGCGCAAGCCACTTTCGGTAAGGGGCTGCAAGCCCGGTAAATTGGATCACCATGAGCAGCCAAAAAGCAGAGACGAAGGGAATGCCTAAATATTCGAACTGAAGCGACAGCTTTACGCCATCCAAGGTAACGCTCAAAATTTCGAAGGCATAGCCAAGCGCATAGCAGGACGCCGCCGCCATCATGTAAACCATCGTTCTTGCCACCTGCAAATGGCGTTTCCGATAGGATAGGAACAACACAAACAGCATCAGCGCCGTCGCAAAGCACAGCAATACTGACATCCACAACCTCGTATCCACGGCGGCACCTACCTTTCATTCGCTGTTTCGAACATCTCGTCTATGGATTTATTCCCTTTGTGTTTCATTTTCAGGGTTGTCCGTCACGTTTGCAATAGCCCCACGTTCTGCTGCCCGATTAATTTTTTTATCCAACTCCGAGCTCACCCATGATAATAGAGACTCAAATACATTCAAAGGCAACCACGCCCCCCACCCAGCACGAAGAGCGTTCGCAACCATCGACTGTATAACGTGATAGAGGAGCCCCGCAGTTAGCGCACCAAAAAAGAGACCTGGCAAATTAAACAACAGATCTAACAAATGACCGCCAGCCGGCAAAGCCAGCATAAAGAATGTGCGAAATACACCATCAATTCCATACTTGCTTGCGTATGAAAAATCCTTTTTAGCCGCCCTTATGCCACTAATCCAATCCATTGCTACGAAAAATAGCAACGCCATCATCGCTGTTAACACTGCATCACCCGCTCCATACAAATATTCAAAAATAGGTACAACGAAGGCACCCGCTGTTGTAATTAGGGCTTGCCCTTTGTTCATGATTTTTTCCTCCTAAAAGTAAAAGCTCCGCCGCGGCGGAGCTTTATTTTATATTTTTATGATGTGACGACTTTATAAAACGAAGATAACAAAAAACAGGTCAATCATGGTGGGATCTGACCATAATCGACCTGTTTGATGTAATGAAATAGCATTATTTAGGTTATAAAATTAATGCATATGATGTGCATACAACCGAAATGGAGAACTATTTATATGGGTATTACATGGGTTAGATGTGTTATTGGTTGAATGATGGATTCATTCGGCACTGGGCGGGAGGTCTACTTCTTCATCCCCATATTCATACTAAGGAACGAAAAAGACCATAACACGGGCATTTACTCGTATCATAGATCAATTGGTTGTAATATCCAATTCTTGACGCTCTATCACTTATTCGCTAATCCAATCATTATTCTTCAATACTATATTTATCTTTTATTTTTAATAAAGATTCGCTTATTAAATCTTTCTGATCTGCGTTCTTTTCTATATAGAAACTACATGCTACCTGCAAGTAATCATACAGTTCTTTGTAACTTACAATATCATAATTATCATCTGCACCATAATAAAACAAAACACTATTCTCGCCAAAGTAACCTTCATCTCCAACATTGTATTCATCTGAATATATAACTCCCATATAATCTCGTCTGTCAACATATTCGTTTAAAAAACCATCCAATACCTTAACAAAGTCATACTCCAAAACAAAATCGCCAAGAACATCAATGACTGAGCCTTTTTCAAGTCCGTTTTCTTCGTACCTTAGAATAAACTTATTCTTATCATCGTAAACAGTAGTCATTATGGTATCTCCTTATTTTTCTCCAAATTTCAGTACCGGATAAAAGTTTTCAATTTCTCCAGTATCAACATTTCTTATCCCTTCAAACTTCAACCCATTACTTGAAAAACCCCGAATTATTTGCTTGTTTTTTTGACTTTTTAATTGACTTACTCTTTGCGATTTTATTCCTTCCTCCATTGCCTCTTTTCCTAATCGTATAATACCGTCATTAGAAATTGTATTAGGATCATATATAGTTTTTTTATACGGTGGTTTATCTTCCTTGGGTATATCCTTAAATTCACCAGTACCTTTTCCTGTATAATCTTTTATTTCGACCTTCATTCTATATTCCAAATCATAAATACCAGGAATGTCGGGATGTTCTAATTTATTCACCTCTTCTAATGAGTACTTCCCATTTTCGTCAAAAAATTTCTTAAATTCATTGTAGTTATGACCACCACTAACTCCCTTCCATTCTGTTACTTTTTCTACCTCTCCAGTTAAGTGTTCAATATAATATCCTTCTTTGTATATAAGATTACCCGTCCCCTCATAACTGGAACTACGAATACTCTCCATATTCGGCCTGCTTATTTCGGAACTTTTTAAAACTCCAATAGTCGAATCTCGCACACCTTTTGATAGCTTTTCATCATGGGGAACAATTGAACTAGAGTGCTGATTCGTGTTTTGAAAATATAAATCTCCTTCTGTATTTGCTGCAGCTACTTGACTAGCATCGCTACCTTTATAACCAGCAATAACACCCGCATTCTCTTCTAGCTCTTGCATTAGTTTATACTCTGTACCCATTTGCTCTGCATCCATCGATTTGTTGGATAAAATATTCAATTTTGCCGAGCCTAATTCATTTCCGGTATGAGAAGCAACCCCGTTCACATTATCGCTGGTAGTAAAAGTACGACTTCTCAACTCGTGCTGCATGTTTGAAGGTAGTTGGCCGTTATAAAGCGCCTGCGTGCGATTCACTCCAAGCCCCTTCAGCCTTTTCAATGCCGCTTGGATGGGATGCAGGGCTTTCCCAGCACCTCCCACCGCTTCGCTTAATCGCTCCGCCGCCTTCATAATAGTGACACGGGGAGCTTCCAATTTATTTAATGCTGAGCCTGCTCGGGGAGCATGGATTGAGCTGACCAAGAAAAAAAAGTCAACAAAAAACAGGTCAATTATGGTGGAATCTGTGACCATAATCGACCTGTTTTTTGTAACGCTGTAGCGCTATTTAGGTTATTGAATTAAAGCATTTGATGTGCATACAAACGAATTGAAGAAATCTTTATATGGGTATTACATGGGTTATATGTGTTATTGGTTGAATGATGGGTTCATTCGGCACTGGGTAGCCCCCATAGACCTCTTTACGAGAAACTAATGATTTATTACAATTCTATGTTAAAATTGACTATGAAACTATATATCACTGACTCCAATGGTATATCTGTGGGTTTAATAGATTTACCAAGACATATGCCTACCATTTTTTTATCAGTTGGTGAATTAGAAATTTGAACTGAAACAACTTCCAATTCTAGCTCTTTGTTTTCAGGTGTCCGAAGAACAATTTTGTCACCAATTTTATTTAAAGATGCGAGAACAGGGTTAATTCCAACTATAATAGTTCCATTTTCTTTGGATTCAAACACATCTCCAACTTCCATTAATCTTTCCATATCATAACTTCCTTTTTATCTATTTTGGATATATAGCTCATCCTTAACGTCTCGAATACTTACTTTTCGCATAACTAATTAATTCATGTATTTGTTCTTTGGTAAGTAGTGTATCATTCCTATATCCTTTAGTATCAAAAAAATTCTTACCTTCACCCCTATTTAGCCCCCTAGAGAACTTGGACACTAAGAGAGTGTATGAGGAATACTACTAGTAACAGGGGATGATGAAATTGAAACAAAATAAACATTCAAAAGAATTTAAACTACAAGTCATAAAAGAAGCACTGGAAACAGGCAATAAAGCAGCCGTATCAAGACGCTATAAGATTGCAGCAAATATGCTTTATTAATGGACGAAAGAATATGAAGCTGGCAAATTTGGAGAAGATTCACTGGATTCGGTAACCGCCTTGGAATCCAAAATACTGGCCCAAGAGAATAATCAGCTGAAGCATCTCCTTGGAGAGCAGGCACTTGTGATTGCGACTTTTCGTGACTTAATAAAAAAGAAAAACCCTCATTTGCTGACAAAATGGGAGTAGCCGATTTCTACGTCGAAAAGGGATATGCCATCCGGCTTGTTTTAAGGCTAGTGAGCATCCCAAGATCGAGCTACTATTACGACAAATACGGTAACGTGGCCAAGAAGATGGTGAGTGAGGGACCCCAGAATCTGGTTGCTCCTATCAAGAAAGTGGCATGCATGTAGCCAATGAACAGATTGAAGAATGGCTGATGGAGCTGATTTCAGGCGATGGCTACAACTAAGGATATCGTAAATGAACTGTGGATCTAAAGCGTACGTACAAGTTAATCATTAATAATAAGAAGGTCTATTGTCTTTGCAAGAAACTAGATTTATTGCGTCCTCAACGTAAAGCAAAGACGAAATACCCTAGAAAATGAGCTCGTAATCTAATCATTACAGCATCGAATCAACGATTTGAAACCGACACTAAATACGGCTATATCGCAGGTGAACATCACTTTCTCTTCATTCAGTCGTTCAACAATGTGTACGATCGTTCCATTGTCTCCTATCATATTGGACTTAGCTGTGAGGCTAAAGATATGGTTCGGACGCTGCAGCAAGCTCTGCTGAAACGACAGTATTTGATGTGCCTACAAAGCAAGTCGTACGCTCGGATATCCTTATTTCTATAAAGTATGCTTTATTTCTTAGAATCATCATCTGAAAAATTCAAGTTCAAGTGAATTATTGATCCCTTTTTTATTTTCTCAACATCCACTCGTTCTTGAATATTTATTCCTATAAGAGGGGTATTTGAAATCGAAAATGACACACTTATATCTTTTATTACAAATTCGAATTCCGTTTCATTCACACTGCTGACAGTTATCTTAGAACCAACTAGTTTCTTTAATTTTGTAATGTGATGTGTATCTGATTCAACAAAGCTAACGACTAACACCAAACCCCGGTTGGGTATATGAACTACATCATCTAACCTCATTAACTCCAAAATAAACTCTCCCTTCTATCGACTATCAATATAAAGCAAATCCCGTACATCTCTGATTCTGATTCCTGCGTTTCGTAGTCTGGATATTCAATCTCGTAAAAGCATAATTCTTTCTGCTTGTGTTATAACAGGAGCAAATCTCGCAGCACGTATGCTGGCTTGAGCCTCATCCAACGCAAAATTTCTAGTAATAGTATTAAATTCTTCATCTATAACTTGAAATGATCTTCCCGCTAAGCCTGCTTCATAATGTCCTATTACTTCATGTGCTATAGTATCTTTTCCCGTAATTTTGCTATTTGCAGACTCAATATTTCATGTAAATTCATTCTCTGAATCAAAAAGAGTCCTTCACTATTCTTTCTTATATTTTTCAACATAGTGGTGAATTCCTGTAAAAAGAACTTCTTTTACAGTTTCCGTATAATCTCCAAAACTCTCTTTTGATGAGATAATATCTAAAACTTGCTTTAATTGACCATCAATAATGATTGTAATTCCATCTGTCAGAGCACCATTCTTTTCATTTTTAAATACATCTTTTATTATAGTAATATTTTTCCCAGTCATGATATATCCCCTTCAAAATAGTTTTTATTATCATTACACCAATATTTAAAACCTTCATCAATTAAATCATAAAAATTTTTATATTCACCAATCCATTCATCCGGAATATACTCTTCAAAACTAGTGTATTCAGGAAACGTCGAATATAAAAACTTCTCGTCAAAATTTATTAATAAAGATGGTTTATAATCGTAGATAGCATTATCTTCATCAATTTCAACTGAAAATAAAAACTTTTCTTTTAGCTCATCAATTTCTACTTTATACTCTAATATTTTATTTAAAAATTCACTCACTGTTTTTTCATCTAAAATAATAATACCTTCTCTTTCATTATCAAACAAATCGTCGCATTTTTCCCATATTCAACAAGCCTTTCACTAACAGGTGTTAGTATATAGCAGCGAATAAAAAAAACACAACATGGCAGCCAGTTCGCATTGTGGCGTTATTGGGTATTTGGTTTTATGACTGACTACATAGAATTATTGACAGTTCAGAATTATCATCCACTCTTGACAATTCCGATGTATTCTCAATAGTTCATAGTATGCCTTTCATATTATTTGAATTTTTCGGTATTCAAAGACTAAAGGTCTTTAATGTCAATCGGTTCTTTTTCCAAAAACCTAGTATACCATTCATTCAAAGGGAAATGAGCAACATTTGTTATATCTAATGCAAGCGGTTTAATAGAAAATGAGCCACCTCTTTCAAAAACTTTTATTAAAAGTTCATAAATATTTAAGTGTTTATGGACAACTGGTGATTTGTCTGCATACTTAGCTAGCTGTAAATAATACTCAAATATTCTTTGTATATATAAATTTTTATTTAAAAACTCTACTGCTTCTGAACTACAATACATTGAAATCTCTATTTCATCCTCAACGTCACCAAGCAATTTCGCTATATTTGTAAAAGCTGGTGGTAGGGGCTTTAGCTGTTCTTCTTTAAAAAAAAGAGCTAATCTTCTTAAAAACTCATAACCTAATTTAGAATCTTCATCAGTCAAAGTTGTTCCTATATTATCCCAATGTATATTATTTATTTTTAATTTCGCACTCTCAAGATACACTTCGTTCACCTCATTAGCATTCGATATCTTTATCAAAATGTTTATTGAAATCCTTAGAAGCATCATAATCAGTAAACGGTGGGGGATTGGGATCTGTTACATCTGCTTTATCATGTGCATTTTTCACTGGCACAACATCAAATGTATCTTTTTCTGCATTCCATGTTGAACTATCCCTTAATGACATACCATCATCCATATATTCTTTTTCTTTAATCTCATGATTTGCTAGTTTCCTAAACCATTTCTTTTCTGCATCATTAAGTTCTCCCTTTTGTGACTTTTGCCATACATGTGCAATATCAGGATCAGCTTGAAAATGTAATTCTTTGTAGAGTTTACCACGAACAGATAACTATTTAATATCTAAGAATAAGTGCCTTTTCATTTCTAATATCTGTTCTTCTGTTAATCCTGTATTTTTAGAAACAGTTACGATGTCATCAAGCCCCGATTTTCTAATCTCAATGTGGCTTATCATTGAATTCAATTGAATAATGAGTTCAAAAAGAGGTCATTAATTTGAACTTAGACGCGATATTGGGACAAGTTTTAAAAGCACTTCGCAAAAAACATAAAGTTAGCCAAGAAGAGCTAGCTTTTCGCAGCACCCTTGATCGGACATACATTTCCATGCTAGAACGCGGCATTCATCAGCCCAGCCTTAATTCATTGATTACCATGGCCCAAATCGTTAAGATTAAGGCATCCGACTTGGTTAGTTTATATGAAATTGAACTGGAAAAGCTCAACGAGCACAATAATGTAAATATAGATGAAGACCGCCCGTAATGACTCGTCTTCTATTTTTTGAACAAAAAAAAACCATATGGAGTTGTTAGACTCGCATGTGGAACAGTAGTTCAATTTACATGGATTATATGCGTTATCGGTTGAATAATGGGTTTATTCTGCACAGGATAACCTACATAGACCTCTTTAGGAGAAACTAATGCAAATATCGTTTCCTAATACTAGTCAAATAGTTCTCCAGCTCATTACGGTCATCAGGAAATGCACCTACATAGTTTTTGCATGCCAGATTTAGATAATAATAAAATGTCTCATAGTTTAAAATTACTTCTTCATCATGTACAGAGAACCTGACACCATCAAACCTCTCCTCATCTTCTTCAATATCATCTGGAAATGAACAATCTGCCGCATTTATTCCAGTGCCAATGCCTACTGACATTTGCTCAACCATCCTCATAAAATTTGAACTAGGAACAGCATAAAAAAAAGCGATTACTGGAAAATGAATTTGTTCTAACATATCTTTTTCCTGCAACTTACTCCTCATACCCTGTACCCATTTGCTCTGCATTCATTGATTTGTTGGATAAATATTCAATTCCACCTGGCCTAATTCGTTTCCAGCCCAAACTCCGCGTGAACCTTGCCTAGCCCACGCAAGGAGAACCGGCGGAATGAGCGATTGCCCTTGATGTGACCAAATACGCTCTCTACCTAGACCTTACACCGAGCATAAATGGCGGATGTATCGTCATCCTCAAGGGCTTTTTTAGCCTTTGCCTTTAACTCTTCCCAAATCGTATTCCAGTGAACCTCGCGATTTCCCTTTGCTTTGTTGAATACGGGCTTGAAGGGGCGGCTGCTGCATTCTTCACATTCATACAACTTGAAGCTTTATTCCAAACCTAAAGCATTCTTTTTCGTTTGGTATTTACGTAGCGACCACTTGGGCATACAAAGCGATCATTGTGTTCCTCGTATGTCCAGTTCGAGGCGTGCCGGATGTCCTTTTGGTAACGATGCGTTTTTTCTTTCCTATAGTTTTCATAAGGAATGAGAAAATGACAGCTCGGTTCTTTTTCTTTGCCCATCGCATACAAGTAGTTCTCTTCGCTGCCATAGCCTGCATCAGCAATCACGGTTTTGGGCATGGACCAAGAAGACGCCGCCAATTGCACATGTACCCTGGATTCAATTAACCATTTTTCATATGATCTTCCTTCATCCGCATAAACGTGGTATCGGAATTGGTTTTGGAGTAGCTGTTGCGATCGCCAAAGCTGGCTTTCTGCTGCTCATACCTCACGAGCCTTGGAAGAAAATCCTCCCAAATCTGTTTCAGTGGCTGCTTTCAGGCACAGCGTGCTTTATGAAGCGGGGTGTGCTGTACTCCAAGCAATATTATAAGGAATTTAGCAACAGAGCTTCGAAGCACATCCGATCATATACTTGGCGAAGCGGGTAAATGATATTCTAACAGGCCTTTTCTGGGAGGCTAAAGAAATGAATAGAAAAGAGAAGAAGAAATAATAGAACCAATGAAATAAAGAAAAAACCTGCTTATCTCCTTTATAATTAGAAAGAGATAAGCAAGTTCTTGAAAGCGGCGTTATTTGCATAAATATTTGAGCAGCAATGCTTAGTCAGCTCAACCTCTACTTAACCTACACCTGTTTAAACTCAATCCACTCTATCTGCAAGCCCGGCTTGATGAATTCCAGCTTCAGCTCATAGAAGCCGGCTTCGAGCTCGACCTTCACAAGCTTCTGTTTGATCCATTTGCCTTCGGTTCCATTCGTTTGAATGGTCGTCATCAGTTGATCGTTCAGCGTTACATTACAAGCGCTTTGAGCCAGCTCCGTCTCTGGGGACATAATGCTGACAATGATCCGGTATTGCCCAGCTTGATCCACCTGCATAAAGGCCGATTCGAGCGCAGAAGGCTTCACCTGCGCATTTTGGGAAAGTGCTTGCACTTGCTCCGGAGAAGCAGCTGCTGCAAGCGAAGCATTTGCCTTGAACGCTTCAACCGTCTCTACGATTTCGTGTTTTCTCGAAAATACCGGCGCGTTCATGATGAACGTGCAAATATTTATGGCAGAGCGCTGCAATTCGCCGCGGGTCAACGTGCCATTTTCAAGCGATTCGATCGTATTGTCGTCCCAGCCATTGATTTCCGCACCGTAATTCGGCACCACCATATACAAATCGTTCTGCGCACGAACCATCCAGTTCGTTAATTTGCGATCCGCTGGGCCGCCACCCACGACATCGTTCATAATCGCCCACCAATCCGTCATCACGATGCCTGTAAAGCCCCATTCGCCGCGAAGAAGCGTCGTATTCAGGTCATAGTTGGAAGCGGCCCAATGTCCGTTAATCGGATTATAGGAGGTCATAATCGAATTCGCGCCGCCCTGCTTCACGGCGATTTCAAAGCCTTTCAAATATATCTCCCGAAGAGCGCGTTCAGAGACGACCGCATCTACTTTACTGCGATGCTTTTCCTGATTGTTGCAGGCAAAATGCTTCAGCGTCGAGTTAGAGCCGCCTTTCATAATTCCTTTCGTACATGCTGCCGCAAACATCCCCGAAATCAATGGATCCTCCGAAAAATATTCAAAGTTCCGTCCATTAAGCGGACTGCGGCGAATATTCAGACCCGGTCCGAGCAGCGTATCGATGTTGTTTCTTAATAGCTCCTGGCCTTCCATTACATACAGCTCTTCAACCAGCTCCGTATTCCACGTTGCCGCGAGCAAGGTGCCGATTGCGACCTGAGTCGCCTTCTGACCGCTATCCATCCGAATGCCAGACGGGCCGTCTGCTGTACAAGCAACAGGAATGCCATAGTTGAACAGCTGGTCGCTGACTCCGCCGAAAGCCGAAGCCGTTCCCGATGTAACGAGCGGGCTGCTCATGCCCTCGCCCCTGACGATTGCCGCCAAATCCTGATCGCTAAGCTGCGCAATGAACGTTTCCATGCCGACTTTACCCTCAAAAACATCCCTTAACGTATGTCCCTGATTGCCTGTCTGCGCTAGCGTTGCAGGAAGATTGGTCTCAATCCGTTCCGCCATAGAAATCTTCCGCTGCGGCACCTCTGCGGAGCTAAGCTCATAAGATCCGTCTTGCTTGCGATCGCCTGGCTTCATTCTCGTAAAGCTTTCCGTTGGCGCCATCGCTTCTTGCAGCTGCTCTACGACTTGAAGTGCCTCCACGACGTAGCCGTTTTGACCCTCGACAGCTACTTCTGCCACCTTTTTCACACTCGTTCCTACATAAAAACGGTAAGTGCCCGCTTCCAGCACATAAGCGGAAGAATGTCCCGTCACACCAGCGTCATCATAGGAAGCCATAGCAGAAACAGGGAAGCTCACCGTAAGGCGCTGCGATTCGCCCGGCTGAAGCGATTTAGTTTTCCCGAATGTGACCAGCGCTTTAGCCGGCTGACCCAGCTTGCCTTGCGGCGCTTCGTAGTAAACCTGCACCACTTCTTTGCCCGCATAGGCAGTTCCCGTATTCGTTACGTTGACGTCGATTTCAATGTATGTTTCGCCTGCTTTGGTAGTCAGCTTGGCATCCTCCGGCTTGATGTCGAATGAAGTATACGAGATACCGTAGCCGAACTCAAACTGAACCTTATCCGGACAAAACGTCTCAAAATAACGATATCCCACATAGATATCTTCCTCGTAGACGTTTTTAAATTCATTGCCGTAATTGCGAGTCGATGGATAATCGTTGATGGAATAAGCGATTGTATCCGTCAATTTGCCGCTTGGCGTTACATCACCAGCCAGAACATCGGCGATCGCATTGCCGCCTTCCATGCCGCCCTGCCAGGAGTAGATGACACCTGCAATAGGATGCGCGTAGCTTTCATCGTTCAGCCAGCTCATATCTATAATGTTCGATACATTGAGCACAACAACGGTTTGCTCAAAATAAGCCGTCACCTGCTTCAGCATCGCTTTCTCATCCGCCGTTAATTGATAGCTTCCTGCTTCATCGGCATTGTCTTGATCTTCCCCTGCGGTGCGCCCGATGACCACGATTGCCTTGTTCGACTTCCTTCTCGCTTCCGACACCAGTACATCCGTTAAAGGCATTTCCTTCTGATGCCATGGCTCAGCTGCCCAGCCGCCACCGCCGTTGTCGAATGGATTTTCCTCAATCCATTTCTCATAGACAGCAGCTAGCGCTTCATTGACAGCAGCATTCTTCTTGCTGCGAAGCCCGCCTAGCAGATTTGTTGTATAAGTAACATGAACGCTGCCGCCCGAACCGGTACCGCTGCGATAATAGTTAACCTGGGTTCTGCCAAAAACAGCAACGTTGTCGCCATCCTTAAACGGAAGCACCTGACCTTCATTTTTCAATAATACGGCGCCCTCTGCAGCTACCGTCCGGCTAAACTCTGCAAAACCTTCTAATGGAACTCCAATACTTTGTGTACTCAATTGATTTCCTCCTGTTTCTCTCATACCTCTATATCCACCCTCTTACTATACAAGCATCCCTTCAATAAAAGCAAAACCTCTTATTTATGAAAACAATCCTTCAAACGCAAAAAAATCCCGCTATCAACTAGCAGGATTCATTCACTAAGCAATTATCTCTTTCCTCTCCCTCCCCTACCTGTATTTGCGAATAAAATCAACGGCTTTACGAATATCCAGCTCCGGCTGCGTGCCTACCTCGCGCTCAATCGTCAAATAACCGGTATACCCAATGTCCTGCAGCGCCTGAAAATAGCGATTAAAATCGACTCCGCCCTCTCCAAGCGGAACTTCGCGGAAAAACAAGCCGGAGGAAACCATCTCTGCGATTTTCTCATGATCCATAGGCGCATACCCGACCGCTCCGTATACGTCTCTCGGATCAACCTCCTTAAGGCGAACGCCATCCTTCACATGGGTATGGACAATATAATCCTTCAATAGATGAACGCCTTGCACCGGATCATCGCCCGTCACCATGACCATATTTGCCGGGTCAAAATTAACCGATACGCCGTTCGTCGACAAGGTGTCGAGAAACGCTTTTAAGTCCGCCGCCGTTTCGGGACCAGTCTCAATGGCGAAGTAGGCTCCGACGCTTTTGGCATATTGGCCCAGCTCCTCGCATGCGGTATGCATCGTATGAAATGCAGCGGAGGACGAATCGTGCGGCGCGATGCCAATATGCGTCGTCACAATCGTCGTGCCGAGATCCAGCGCCAAATCGACGATACGCTTTGATTTTTCCACTTTCCAGCGATTATCCTCCTCTACCCCGAAGCCATGACCGCCTAAATCGCCGACCAGCGCAGAAATTTCCAAGCCGAGCGATTCTATGTAGCTTCTTAACTCCTTGCGTGCCGCAGGCGACAAATTTTCCGGGTCCATTTCCCCCTTCACCGCATAAATTTGCACGCCTTCCGCGCCGACCTCCTTGGCTTTCACCAATCCCTCTCGCACGCCCAGCCCGAAGCTGTCTACGATTACGCCTATTTTATTCGTTAGTTTCATCGATTCATTGGCCTCCTGTTGAACCTGTTATTTGATTCCTCTTGGCGAGTAAACGAGCCGCTAAACCACAATGACCCAGCCTGTCACCAGACAGAATCCGCGATCCGAAGTCTTACTGCTTCGGTTCCAAAATCCCCTTTGCCATCGCCTTGTAAACAAGCTGTGAGAACAGGCTGTTCGACCATGCGAACCATGGACGGGTAAACTGGTGGGGATCGTCGGCATGAAAGCCTTCATGCATAAAGCCCGTATCAGCATCCGTCGCTTCCAGCACCTGAATGATAGCAAGCATTTCCTCATCGCTCGCGGCTGTCAGCCCCTGCATCGATAAAGCCATAGGCCAAATATATCCCGGCGGCGTATGGGGGCTTCCGATTCCTTTAGCAGCTGTTCCTTCATAATAATAAGGATTGTCTCGGCTCAGGATGAAGCGCCTTGTGTTTTGGTAAATAGGATCATGAACATCGGTGTAGCCAATGTACGGAATGGAGAGCAAGCTCGGCGTACCCGCATCATCCAATAGGCAGTAATTGCCGAAGCCATCCGTTTCATAAGCGTACATTCTGCCATACACCGGGTGATTGTACATCCCATAGAGCTGTATGCCATGACGGATCTCTTCCTCCAAAATGGCCATTTCCCGCACAAACGCTTCGTCGCGGAACACCCATCTAGCCATCTCCTGCATTTGAGCGAGCGAGACAGCGGCGAACATATTCGCCGGAATATTGTAATGCAGCTCGCAAGCGTCGTCGCTTGGACGAAAGCCTGACCACACCATGCCCGTATAATTGACAGGCATTCCAAGCCCATCATTGCGCAGCGTGTCTATGGCTGGGCAGTTGGAGCGTTTGAACCGGTACGCCGATCGCTCGGCATGGCGCTGCTCTGTTTTCCATACGTTCACAATAGAACGCAGCGCTTGTTTGAACTGCTCGTCGAAAATATCAGTGAGCCCTGTTTCCTTCCAATACCTATAGGAGAGACGTATTGAAAAGCATAGCGAATCCAGCTCGAATTTCCGCTCCCATACCCAAGGGGACATTTCCGTATCGTCATTCGCATCCCAATGCCAATGATTGGCCGTTTCATTAAAAGCATTGGCGTATGGATCAATCGCAATATACGCCATATGACGCTTAATTAGTCCTGAAATGAGCCGCTGCAATGCTTCATCCTCTTTGGCAAAAGGCACGTAATGAATGAGCTGCTCCACTGAATCCCGCAGCCACATCGCCGGAATATCGCCCGTAATGACAAAGGTCGTACCGTCGTCCATCAGCTTCGTTGTCGTTTCCAGCGTATTGGGGAAACAATTGCGAAATTGCTGTTGGAGCTTCGGGCGATGGGCCAGCTTGACCTCCGCTTCCTCGAGCACCTTCATTATGGATTCTGGCAGCACCATTTGCGGCAGCTTTACCTTCGGCAGCTTAAATCGTTCCATAACCTACTGCTCCCCTCCTCCTACTCCTTATCCTGTTCCCAATCCGATGAAACGAGCTTCACCGTTTTTATTTCAAAAGGCTTGAAGGCCAGCTCGAATGCCCCTCGCTGACATGGCAGCTGCTCCATTTTATCCTCAAGCAAATTCACGACAGACGCCCTCGCTTTTTCATTCGGCCACTGGATACGCACAGTCTCTCTTCCGCCTGATGATTCATAAAACCGCAGCACGGTTCCAGTCCCGTCCTCGGAAGCTTTGATCGTGTCCAAAATGACATGCTCGCTTTCAAAACCCAGCCATGCATGCCGTGCAGGAAGCGCTGGAAGCGCTGAAACCGCAGGAAGCCCTCCTCTGTTCAGCTGCCCTGCTACCGTCATGACGGGATGATTTAATTCCATTGCTCGGCGAGCAACGTGAGCGCCCCGCCAATCCGCTTGATGAGGCAAAACAGAATAAGTGAACTCGTGCTCGCCTTGATCCGCATGTTCATCCGGCCATTTCGGCGCGCGCAGCAGCGATAAGCGAATCGTCTGGCCCTTAATGTCGTACCCATATTTGCAGTCGTTCAGCACACTCAAGCCGCCGTTGCCCTCGGAAATATCGGCCCAGCGATGTCCGCACACTTCAAATTGCGCCTGCTCCCAGCTCGTATTGTTATGCGTTGGACGCTCCAATGCACCGAATGGAATTTCATACGTCGCTTTCGCAGCAATAAGGTCAACCGGGAACGCTACCTTGAGCAATTTATGGCTTTCTGTCCAATTTACCTTCGTCTGAAAATCAACGCGGCGCTGATGGCGATACAAAATTATATCCTGGCTAATTTCCGAATCATTCAGCTTCCAGCGGAAGGCAAGCACATCCTTGGTGTCCCCTCGCAGCACAACTTCTTTCGAGATCAGCTGCACAGTGCCGGCACGCTGCGCTTCAAAGCGCGGATCAATATCCCATGCATCCCAATAAGTCGGTTTATCATGAAAAAATTGCAGTTCATTTGCTTTATCGCCCGGCTTCAGCCACTCGCGCTGCACAGACTTGTCGTACCAACGGATGATTTCCCCCAAATCATTAAATTCAAGCGTGTAAAAATCCGTCTCCCAAACGGCAGGAAAGGCCTCATCTGCTTGCGTATCCTTGGCGTCATCTGCATGCGCTGATGCACGCAGCCATATCGTTGTATAACCGAAGGCCGGGATAGACGGAACGTACACGGATACCGTCTGGACGTCCCCACTATGCTTGACATCGCAAGCCAGAAGCTCCCCGCTCACATCAACAACAGACAAGCCGCTCATTTCAGCGCTGCATGTCAAGCTGATTACTTCTCCGCGTTCCCAGCCCAGACTGTTGAACACGATGTAGGGCAGCCCCTCACCATCCGGCGCTATGCTGCCTGCAATGGCTTCAAGCGAGCGGTTGAGCCCGGCCGTCCCGATCTCCATCACCTTTCCATACTCCTCTGTAGACGTCACATAGGCTTCAGGAATAGATGTTCCCGGGATAATATCATGGAATTGATTGAGCAAAATGAGCTTCCAGCCTTCATCGAGCGCCTCCGTCACTGCGCTAGATAGCCCAGCGAACTGCGCCCACAGCTCCGCCTCGCGGTACAGCACCTCCGCCTTGCGGTTGCTTCGCTTATTTCTTGCATGCGTCGTGTAAGTGCCGCGATGCAGCTCCAAATACAAATCGCCATGCCACCTAGGCAGCGATTGCCCGCTTTTTCCGATTCCTTCAAAAAAAGCTCTGGCCGTGCTGAACCTGCTGACAGGCTGCCCAACCATAAAGGAAGACCGCTCGGCAAACTCGACCATTTCGTTCGTTACGCCGCCGCCACCGTCCCCATGCCCGTAAAGCAGCATTTGCTGCGGATGCAAATCCTTCTGTTTGTAAGACTTCCAATGTTCATCGACATCCTTGGGACGGGTATGCTCATTTACCCCATGGTTCAAATAGGCAATGACAGAGGTGCCGTCGATGCCTACCCAATCAAACAAGTCATAAGGGAAAGCGTTCGTGTCATTCCAATTGAGCTTTGTGGTCATAAAATACGGGATATCCGCCAGCTTCAGCATTTGCGGCAGCGACGCGCAGTAGCCAAACGTATCAGGAAGCCATTCGATGTTGGAGCGTTTGCCGAACTCCTCCTTATAGAAGCTTTGGCCGTATAAAATTTGCCGCACCAGCGACTCGCCGCTCGGAATATTTAAATCCGGCTCGACCCACATGCCGCCGACCAGCTCCCAGCGCCCTTCGGCAATCCGCGCCTTAATCCGCTCATACAATTCGGGATAATGCTCCTTTACAAAGGCATACAGCTGCGGCTGGCTCTGCGAATAGACAAATTCGGGGTATTCATCCATCAGCGTACATACCGTCGAAAACGTGCGGCTGGACTTGCGAACCGTTTCGCGTACAGGCCACAGCCACGCAATGTCGATATGAGACTGGCCGACCAAATGCATAAAGCCGCTGCGGCCGCCTTCCAAATCTTCTTCCTGCACCTTCTGGGCAAGCGACTGCTCCAGCCCGTTTACCCACTCGGCCTCGTGCCAGCGCTGCGGCTCGGCATGCATCTGATCCATGATGCGATGAATCGCTCCCACAAGGCGTTTTCGCTTCATATCGCTCTCCGGCAGCGCGTTCAACGACTCCGACAACACCGTCACGCTGTACATCAAGCTTTGCAGCGGATGATTCACTCGGACGAGCGCCGAGCGGATGCCAGCGATAGGCGGCTGAATGACCGCCTGGCGATTCAGCGGATCATGGGGCTCGGGAATCGGATCGTACAATTCGATTTCCAGCAGCGGCGTACTCCCTACCCGGTCCACGGGAAGCGGCACATACCAGTGATTGCGGTCGAGCCCATGATAAGGAGCCCCGTTCACCTTCAGCAGCCCTTCCCCGCCCGCTTCGAAAATAAGACCAACCGCGTCTTGATGCCAAGCCTTCGGTATGTCTGCTTTTTTCGTTAAAAAATATGTCGTGCCATGTGTACTGTAAAGAGGATTCACATGTTGCACACCGACATTTTGCTCATCCAGCACGTATTCGCCGGGCCGGATATATTTCGCCTTTTGCATATGCCACTGAGGGAGCTCCACCTTTTCCAGCCACTGCCGCTCGGCCATATCCTGTATGAACCGCTGAATCCGAATCATGCCTGTTCCCCCTCATGCTTAACATGCAAGCTGCATGCCAGCCAATCCTTCGAGCTGCTGCCAACCATTAAGCGGAATTCGCCTGGTTCTACAACCGGCTTCAGCTGGGCATTAATCAGCGCAAGATGCTCTTGGTTCACAGGGAAAGTGACAAGCTTCGTCTCCCCCGGCTGCAAATGAATTTTGCAGAAGCCCTTGAGCGAGGTCTCGGCACGGGTAACCGATGCGGATACATCGGTTACATACATTTGCACAACCTCGTCTCCAGCCACACCGCCGACGTTCGTCACTTCGATTTGCACCTCGGCTTCTCCGCCCGGAGCGATCACTTCCGGCACAACCCGTATGTTGTCGTAGCCAAATTGGGTATAGCTGAGCCCAAACCCGAATGGATATTGCGGCTCCAGATCCGTCTCCAAATACCGTTTGCCGCGCGTTCTCTTGGAATGATAATAAACCGGCAGCTGACCGACATGCTTCGGAATGGAAACGGTAAGGCGCCCGGAAGGATTGACGTCGCCGAATAAAATGTCCGCAATCGCATTGCCGCCCTCCTGTCCCGGATACCACGCCTCCAAAATCGCATGGGCATGCTCTTCAATCCACGGCTCGGCAATCGGCCTGCCGTTGATGTAGACGATGATAACCGGCTTGCCTAGCTTATATATTTCCTGCACCAGCTCAAGCTGCACCCCCATGAGATTAAGCGTCGAACGGTCGATGCCTTCACCGCACTCCATGTCGTTCCATGCGTTATCCGTAACGACGGACGCTCCTGTACGCAAATCAATGGTGCCTTCCCCGAAATCCCGGGCGCTGGAGCCGCCGATAACCATAACGATGGCATCCGCTTGCTCGGCGCAGGCGAGGGCATGGCCGAAGCCGTCTTTGGCGTCGCCCTTAATTCGGCAGCCAGGCGCATACAGCACCTGATCATCCGCATTCGCATTCGCGCCGAGCTTGCGGCGGATTCCCTCAAGTACGGTGACGATTTGTCCCTTAGGCTGCGGCGAGGTGTAATCGCCGAGCTGATTGTAGACGTGGTTCGCATTCGGACCGATAACGGCTATTTTGGCGCCTGCTTTGCTGAGCGGAAGCGTGGCCTGATCATTTTTGAGCAAAATAATGCCCTCCGCGGCTACCCTTCTCGCCAGCTCCACATGCTCCTCGCACCCGATAACCCGCTGCGCAAAATCAGGATCAACATAAGGCCGTTCGAATAAGCCAAGTCTGAATTTCATGTCGAGCACCCGTCCTGCCGCTGTATTCAGCTCATCCTCGGTCATCAGCCCCTGCGCAAGCGCGCCTGCTAAATGCTTGCCATACATATAGCCGGACATCTCCATATCGACGCCTGCTTTCAGGCTTTGCGCCACTGCCTGCTCCCCGTTCTCCGCTGTATTATGGCCGCTGACCAGCATTTGAATCGCGCCAAAATCGGTAATGACAAAACCGTCAAACCCCCATTCCTCGCGCAGCAGGTCGTTCAGCAAATAGGAATTTGAGGTGCAGGGCACACCGTCAATTTCGTTGTACGCCGTCATAACGGAGCAGGCTCCCGCCTCCACCGCCTTTTTGAACGGCAGCAAATCGATTTCATGAAGCTCGCGCAGCCCCATATGGACAGGAGCCGCATTGCGTCCGCCCTCGGAGCTGCCATAAGCGGCAAAATGCTTAAGCGTCGCCACAATCGTTTTGTCCGTATCCAGCCGCTCCCCTTGCAGCCCCTTAATCGCCTCGACCGCCAGCTCGCCGATTAAATAGGGGTCTTCCGCGAAACATTCCTCCGTCCGCCCCCACCGCGGGTCGCGCACGACATCAAGGACAGGCGAATACGTCGCAGCGCCCCCTTGGCTTCGAGTCTCTGCCGCAATCGCCTCGCACATTTCCCGGTACAAAACCTTGTTCCAGGTGCTTCCGACCGTAAGCGGAACGGGAAATACCGTTGCCCCAATTGCCATATGCCCATGAGAGCACTCCTCCCCGAACAAAATCGGAATGCCAAGGCGGGAGTTTTCAATCACGTATCGCTGGATTTCATTAGTCGCTACCGCACCTTGCCTTGGTGTAAGTCCCGTCTCCAGCGTCACCTCTGTCCAAGGATCAGCGCGGAGAACGCCGTATAAAGAACCTACTCCGCCCCGCGCAACCTCTTCCTTGAACTGCTCCGTCACCTGCACGGTGCCGTCCGCTTCCTTGAGGTAGGTTTTCCATCCCATAGGCTGGATGAGCTGGCCGATTTTCTCCTCTGTCGTCATACGTTCAAGCAAATCCTGAACCCGTTCCCGAATCGGAAGCGAAGCGTCTTTATAGTCCATGTGCATAATCTCCTTCTGGGTTGATTTAGCGTTTGAAAGCTCTGATGCTCACTTGCTCGGGGCGATACACCGACATTAGCTGTCCTTCATGGTCGGCGGCGAACATGACCGTCCGTTCCTTTTCCAAAACAAACGCATACTGGGCGCCAGTCAACGGGTCCCGTATTTCCAGTTCCATATCACTGCTATATTCGGATACAAAAATATAAAGATTGCCTTCATCAAATTGCAGCTTCCGGCCATAAACGCCCGGAGCGTCGCCGCCGCTTAGCCATTCCAGCTCCATCTCGGTGCCGGAAGCACGCAGCGCCTCTTCATACAGCGCTTGCAGCGGCTCCCATCTGTCATTCAGCTCCAGCGGGAGCGGACACCAGATGAAGCTGCCTGCACCGAGTGCCATGCTGACCAGGCCTTGGCCAGCATGGTTGGCATTTCTGGTATTGCTATTATTACTGGCATTGTCGGCATTGTTGGCATTGCTGTTATTGCTGGCATTACTGGCGCTGTTTGCACTGCTGGAATTGCTAGAAGTGCTGCTACTGCTGCCAGACTGCGAGACCGGCCGATCGATAGCCAGCTGACCGATTTTGCGTCCGCCGAATGATACGCTTTGCCGCTTGCCGCCTAGCAGCAACGTTTCTTCACGGCGCACGTTGCCGGGCACCGTCTCGCCAATCTCAGCCCGCAGCCGCTCATTGGCAGTGCCCCAATAAGCGTCCAAGCGGAGCGGCCCCGTCCATAGCACGGTGCTGCCTTTCTTCGCCAGACTAACGAGCTGCTCAAACGCCTCGTCGCTAAAGTTATGGGCACTCGGCACGATAATGAGCTTAGCTGGCTGACGCACAAGCTCCTCCAGCTGGTATTCGCCCACGCCTCGAGGATGTATGTTCATGCCGAAGGTGAGCACCCTTACCGCTTGCGAGGTAGCCTCGAAAGCCAGCTTCCGGCTCGAAAAATCATTGGAATACGGATATACGACCGCAACGTCCTCCAATACCCGCCCCACAAACAGTCCGCCAATGTCCTGCATAAAACGGCCAAAATCGTACGTCACATCCGTTTCAGGTTTCTGGGTGCCATCAGCCCGAAGGGCCCCGATATTCGATTCATTCGCATTGTTCATAAAGGGATTAATATTCCATATCCATTGCACCGCTCCGGCGCCTCCAGTTGAGAAGGCGTAGGCATATTTTCGCTCCAAAATGCGATGCAGTTCTTCCTCCGAGCGTTTTGCCATGCCATCCGGGCGCTGAATATGCATAATGCCGGTTTCTTGGGCCAAGTTCGGCTTATCCAGCGTTTTGGCGAAAATTCCGTCCCACACCAGCTGATCCATCAGCCACCAGCTATGTACCGTCGTATAATCGACTACGGAACCGTAGAAAAAGGGAGAAGGACGCTGACCGCCCAGCGCCTCATCCTGCCCAACCGTCACAAGCTGGCGCGGATTGGAGCTGCGAATGGTGGAGGTTAGCTCCAGCGCCCAGCGATTGTGCATGTCCATAGTAAACAGCGAATAGTCCAGCCATGGCCCCCATTTTTTCGGCAAAAGCACGCTGTCAAAATGGGTATCGCCCGGGTCCGGCGGCATCGCCGCCTCAAAGGATGGCAGCTCTCCGGGAGTCATATTCCATCGTTCCTGAAGCCGGACAAGGTCGCCGCCGTGGCGCTCCTCCAGCCACTCGGAAAACGCTGCCCGCTCATAGCGGTCCGCAAGCGATCTAGGCCCCTCGAACACACGAGCCGGATCGAATAAAGAAGGCTCATTGATTAGATCCCAATGGACGTGCGCTGTGTCTTGATGGCGGGAGACGATGGAAGCGATAAACCGTTTTTGTGCCTCGACAGCCCGCGGGTCCAAATACGGATTAACTCCTTCCCACGCCTCGGGCGCAAACGAAAAGAAGGTAAAGGTGACCTCCAGCTCATGCCGCTTTGCCGTAAGCAGGAAAGCGTCGATAGCCCGCAGCACATCCTCGACGACATGCCCGTCGGCGAACATCATATTCCGGTAGCCCGTCCAAATGCCGGTCCGTATCAGATTGACTCCAGCCCTTCGCATCTCTGCCATATCCCGCTCCCAGCGGCTCACATTCGGCAAATGGAGAAACTTGCGCGACACGTCGGAAGCCATATACGTCATGCCGACGATAGGCAAAGGGCGTCCGCCGCGGAAGAAATAGTCTCTTCCGCAGGCAAGCAGCTCCCCGCTGCCCAGCAATTCCCTGTCCATTCCCCAATACGCCTGCTTCATAAGCCGGACTTCGCCTGCATCTGAGCGGACTTCACAGGTGATCGAGTGAAGGCCCGCCACTGCTGGTACTGGCACAGGAATGCGGAGCAGCTGCAAATCCCGACGCCGCGGCCCCGTCTCCGCTTGCAGCGTACTTTCCCAGACCGAGGTCTGACCTTCACGCTCTACCTTCAGCTTGAACGTCCAGTTTTGCTCCATTAAGCAGGTACGGGACAACGACTGCAATTGAAGCGTCAAAATAGGCTGCTCACCCGGCTCATAAGCGGCGTAATTGGGCTTCAGCCACAATTCTGTGACGCCGCGTCCAACATATGCAGCGAGCTCCTTAAGCAGCTCAGCACCCGCAATGCCCGCAGTATCCGCTGTTTCCGCTGTGTCAGCAGCACCCGCACCTTCCCAAAATGGCTGCCCCAGCGTCTGATTGATCAATATCCAGCGGCCTCCTGCAAAGCTCCCTTTCATGTTCTCCAGCAGAACGACTGGAGCCGCCCTTTCGCGTCCATCATGATCCACGCCAACAAGCAGCGGGTAAATAAAAGCATCCATTGGGCCACCCGAGCCCATCTCGGCGGGAATATCGCTTGATTTTGTCGCATGCAGCGTCAGTCCCCATGTCGGTTCAATGCCAAAAAGCGCTTCGCGCCCCAGGAGCAGCGGGAATTCGGCCGATGCAGCTGCCCGCACTACTTTCTGAACGGATGCTGGCAGTGCATCATGGATATTCATGAGCTGATGATATGCGGTCTGCTCCCGCTCCACTCTCCAGCCATCCCCCTCTTTCACAACTGGCCTGCGAAAAGGAGCACCGCCTGCATGAAGCAAGCCGCCTCCTCGATCCAGATGGGCTTTCACGCCGCTCCATGCGGATTTTGGAAAATACGGGCCGTGCAAATGTATAAGCGCTTCCCAATTGTCCTCTGCCAAACGATCGGATAGCGTATGTGCATCGGCGACTTCAGCCCATACGGAAAGCTTCTTCCTTGCTTCCTGCGAGGGACGCGCGCCCTCGTAAGGAAATGCTTCATCGTAAAACACTAGAATTTTCATGGGCCCTCCAAATGAATATTGTTATTTTTGTTAGGTTATTATATAATAACGTTATGATAAAGCCAGTCTATAACTTTTGCCAACAAACGTCAACGCTGTTATTTAGCGTGATTTTAGCATGACGTTTGTTAGTCCTATCACCTAAGGAGAACAACATGCCACGTAAAGTATCGATCCAAATGATCGCCGACCAGCTCGGCCTATCCAAATATGCGGTATCCCGCGCGCTTAGCGGGAAATCTGGTGTCAGCCAGGCCACACGCGAGCGGGTTTTAGAGTTTGCCAAGACGCTTGGCTACGGGCTTCCTTCCCAGAAGGCGCCTTCCCCCGCTCCCGACGCTGCCTCTTCCTTTGTCCTGATCTGCATGAATCCTTCCAACCGGGTCGATCCTTTTTATTGGCAGCGGGTGCTCGAAGGAATCATTTCCGGCTGCAGCGAGCGAGGGTGGCCTCATGTCATCGTCTCCCAGCCGGTCTCGTTCCCGGCTGTATCCGATTTATCGCCGCAGGAAATTATCGCGCCGCACTTGGACTGGAACAGCTGCCTCGGGCTCATCGTCATGGGCGCATATCCTTATGCGGCCCTTCAGCTTATGGCTCGTACAGGCAAGCCATTGGTGCTGCTCGACCATAATGAGCCTTTGCTTGATGTGGATTCGGTCAATCATGCGAATATAGAAGCGGGAATTCTTATTGCCCATCATCTGCTGGTCGCCCAGAAATGCAGAAGCCTTATTTTTCTTGGTGATGATGGCCGTTCTGCCAGCTTTGCCGAAAGACGAATCGGCGTACGGACCGCAATGGAGCGCTACGGCGGATCGAATACGAAGCTGCAGGAGTGGGAGCTGGCCTATGAAGAGAAGGAATGGCTCGCTGCTGCCGCAGAACGGTTTGCCCAGCTGGCACCGGAGCAGCGCCCGGATGCTTGGGTTTGCGCTAATGACGACATCGCCATGCAATGGATGCAGCAGCTGCAGAGGATGGGAGTAGCGGTTCCCCAGCAGACGCGTGTGTCGGGTATCGACAATGTAGAAGCAGCGGCTCACACCTCTCCTCGGCTCACTACCGTGAACCTCAGCAAGGAGGCGCTTGGCAGCCGTGCAATCGAAGCGCTATCGCGCCGCCTAGAACGTCCAGGAACGCCGATGGAGCGGCTGCATCTCAGCGCCACCTTAATTCCGCGAGACTCCGCTTAAGCAGCGTATTTCCGTATAAGCTTGAGCAGCGGCTTTCCCCCTATAAAAGACAAGCGGCGATCGTTTTTTTGTGTATTCACAATGAACGATCGCCGTTTATTATTTGCTAGGGCCGCCCGCGCCGCTCCCTGCCATCTGTTCATATCGCCTTGCGGTAATCGCTTGGCGCTACGCCTACTACATTTTTGAATGCCCGATTAAAGGAGTTGTAGTTGGTATAGCCCACTTCCTCGCTAATTTCCTGAATCGCCCTGTCCGTCTCCAGCATAAGCTGCTTCGCCCGTTCTATACGGTGGCTGATGAGCAAATCGACGAACTTCTCGCCAACTTCATCCTTGAACAGCTTGCTTAAATATTTCGGGTTAATATCAAACAGATCGCTTAAATAATTCAGCGAAAGCTCGGGGTTATTATAATTTTCCTCCACGTATTTGCGGATTTCCAAAATATGCGTCCGATGCTTCTTGCTGCAGCGCATCGCCTGCATCTGCTCCGCCAGCTCCCGAAACGTCTCCCAGCAAAGCAGCCGCAGATCATCCAGCACTTCCCATTCCTCCAGCCCGCGAAGGAGACGGTCGAACGAGGCCGACCACAGGTCCTGGTATTCACGCGGCAGCTCGGCGAATTCCCGATTATAATGCTGGAACAGCAGCTGCACCGTGTTCATCATTTCCTGACGGGACAATACGGAGGCGCTGATTTGATCAAACAAACGTTCAAAATGCTTTTCCCACGTTTCATCGGACAGCCGCATCGCTTGCACGAACAGAGAAATCGTCTTAAGAAACTCATATACATCATTTTTGGAATCCGGCACTTCCCCGCACGAGATTACCCGGTTCATGCCCAGCACCGCTTTATAGCCCAGAGCATGGAAAGCTTCCTTGAGCGAAGCTCTCAAGCCTCGCAGATCACTCGCAACTCCTCCCGTTCCAATCGTAACGGTAAAGTTCAAATACTGCCCAACCTTCTCCAAATAGCCGGACAGCACCTTGCGCTCAATTTGTTCAGACAACGCCGTTTCGGAAAGCCAAAGAATCGCATGCAGCCGGCGCTCTGAAATCCATTCCGCCCATACGTCCGCCCCTTCCTGCTGGGCACTTTCTTGCAGCACAGTGGAAAGGACGAACTTGAGCAGCGTCTGGTCATGCTGATGATAATCGGCGGCAAATTGCGGATAACGGTCAATTTCCACAACCATGACCATCCATCTGCTATCCAGCTCCGGAAGCTTAAACTTCGCTATTTCAGCCTGCAGTTCGCTGTCGGTGAAACGGCGCGTTCCTTCAAGCAGCTCCTGAAAAAAATATTTCTTTTGCAAAATTAGATTTTCTTCGTATTTTTCTTGATATTGCTTCGTTTGATCGATCATCCGCTCAAGCGTATTTTGAATAAACCGGAACTCATTTTCTTTCGCGGAGCTCGTACCCGGTTGTTTTTGCGAGGCGACTGTCTGAATTAGCGTCACAATTTGCTGGATAGGCTTGTAGTTTCTCCGAGTGACGTAAACGACCCAGATGACGCCAATTAGAACAACTGCGATCGCGAAAGCAAACCATATATTATAAAATTGCAGCGCAAATTTAACGACTTTTCCGTTATTAATACCCGTCTCTACCTTCCAACCGCTGTAGCTGGACGTAAAGGTTGAGAAAACCTCGCCAGAGGCAGGCTTAGCGCCCGTGCCTTGAGCCGTCTGCTCATCCCACAAATTCCCGCCAGAGCTGCTGATCACATTGACGAAGGTGTATTCGGGATCATACATTTGCATAATCGACTTCCGCAGCGTTTGCAAATCCACATTGACGACCACAAGGCCCGTTCCGCCCTCCATGCCGCGCACAAGCGTTACGACCTGCTGCGCCGATTGCGAAGGAAGAGCTTTGAAATTTCTGAAATCGACCCATTTTCGCGTCGGGTTGCTGCGGCTTTCTTCTATAAAAGAGGCGTCCGGAAACTCCTCAATCGGTACCGCCTTCCCGTTGCTGAATACGATATCGTCCTTGTAGCGGACCAAATAGATGGAATCGATCAATGGGAAATTGATTTTCAGCTCATCAATAACGTCAAGAACCTGAATGCCCGCGTACACATCATTGGTGCCAGCAGCCGTATAATAATTTTTCAAATCCGGATTCGTCAAAATTTCCCGCAGCACTTTAAAATCAATTGAGCGCAGCGAATTGTCCAAATACTGCATCACTTGGGACGCCAGAAATTCATTGGCCTTTAAAGCCTCCTTGCGATTTTGCTCATTGAACAGCTGAAAGAAAATAATAAACAATATCGTCGTCACAATAAAAAAGACTGGCAAATAGGACAGCAGCAAACGCCTAAACCAATTGTTGTTCATCTCCGAGGTCCCCCCTCACTTTTTATACACGTGACAACAACCTTCAAAATCTTCATTTATTATATAGGATGAAACGGGACCGTCATAGGAGAAGACCGCTCCGAGTCATGTCTGACAACAAGGAGCAGCCCCGAGAATAAACGTTTATGCTGTTTTATTTTTTCTCAATCGCACGCTGGTAGATCGCCAAATAATTGCTCAGGCCCAGTCCATTGAAGCCATTGACATAGCTGTCCCAATCCTTCTCAATGCTCTTGTTGCCCAGTATGAATTGCGCCATATTCGTCTGCACATAATCTTTCACGGCGGTTGTCAGCTGAGCAGCTGCTTCCGTATCCTCTGGACGAATAAAGACGTTCGATGGATACACTTCCTTCGGCGCATAAGGCGCATACACATTCGTCGCCTGTGCCAGACGAGTGCCGTAGCCTTCGGACACTAGAGGGTCCTGCCCTTCTACGAACAAGTTGCGGAACGTATTGGACAAATCATGTGCGCCAATTTGCGACCAGCTTTCGTTAACGACGACGTTCGGATCACGCTCAGGCAGGTTGTAGTAGCTGTACTTGGCAGGCTCGCCATTAATATTTTTCTCATCAGCACCTGCCATTTGCCAGCCCTTGCCCTCCGTCGGGCCGTACTCCGCATAAAGCGCGCCTTCTTCGCTGAACATGTAATCGATAATTTCAATCGCGGCGATTTGCTGCGCTTCCGAAGCTTTATTCGTAATCGCAAACTCGAATTCGCCTACGCTTTGCGTAGCGCCTGTCGTTTGCACACCATCCGGCCCCTTGAGCGGAGGCACGATATCCCAGTGCTGATGGCGCGTAATCGTCTTATCATACGTATTGACCAGGTAGCTTACGAGCGCAGTCGTAATGGAACCAACCACTTCGTCGCCTTCCCTGTTGCCTAGCTGTCCTACCGCTTGATCATTCTGTGTAAAAGCAGCCGGGTCGATCAGGCCTTCCGAATACAGCTTGTGCATATATTCCAGACCCTTCTTCCAGCCCTCTTGATTAGCAGCAAAATCAACCTTGCCGTCATTAACGATTAAATATTTGTCGTTGTCGTTATAGATGAAGCTATTCATTAAATAAGCGTCAATATTCCCGTTCCACACATATTTGTTGGGAGCACCTGTAAGCGGAATTTCATCGGCTTTGCCATTGCCGTTAGGATCTTTTTCTTTAAAAGCTTTAAGAACCGTGTACAGCTCATCGGTCGTGGTCGGCATTTCTAGCCCAACCTTGTCGAGCCAATCGGTATTGATCCAATATTTTTGCGCATACGTACAGTGGTAGCACTCATTAAAAATAGGCAGGGCATAAATGTTGCCATCCGGAGCCGTAATCGCCTCTTTGAAATACGGTTTTTCTTCCATAATCTTTGTCAGATTCGGAGCATGCTTCGCAATTAAATCGTTCAGCCCAAGGAAGATCCCTTGGCTACCGTACGTTTGAAGGTCTGAGGTTGTAAACTTGCCGTGGAGGAATACTTCGGGATAATCGCCGCTGGCCAGCAGCAGCTGTCTGCGATCCTGGAGCGCGTCAGTTGGAGCGAGGTCCCATTTCAGCTTCACGTCAAACTTGTTTTCAATGAATTTCGTGAACTCGTTATCTTCCATAGGCGCTTTGCCTTGTGGAGCAAAAAAAGTCATCGTTACAGGCCCTGTGCTCTCTCCGCTGCCGCCACTGCTCTGTGTATTATTGCTGGATGCGGAGCTGCAAGCCGACAGTACGGCTACCGTAGTAAAAACAAGCAACAACATCGAAATCCAAGATTTTTTCAAACCAGACTCCTCCTTTTAATGAACGCCATTTAAATGATTGTTACTGCACTATTTTGTGACTGCCCTATATGGAACCCTGTCCCGGAAGCCCGCCAGACCTTCGCCCCCTTCCACAAAAGCTTCCGGATGGTAGTTATGGCAAATGCCCTACCCTTTCAAGGAACCAACCATAACCCCTTTGACGAAATGGCGTTGCACGAATGGATACATAATCAAAATCGGGATGCTCGCTACAACAATCAAGGCGTATTTGAGCACCTGCTCGAACCCTTGATCGCGGAGCTGCTGGCTCGTATTGGCGAGCATCGCCGGATCGGCCGCATTCAGAATGAGCAAATTGCGCAGCACGTATTGCAGCGGGAACAAGTTTTCAGAGCGCAAATAAATGAGGGCATCAAAGTAAGCATTCCAATGGCCTACCGCATACATGAGCGTCATAACCGCCAAAATCGGCTTCGACAAGGGCAGCACAACGCTGACTAAATAACGAATGTCCTTGCAGCCATCGACCTCAGCGGCCTCCCGCAACTCATCCGGAATGGACGATTGGAAAAAGGTTCGGGCGACGATCACTTGAAATACCGCCAGCGCCCCCGGCAGCCACATCGCCCAGCGGGTATCGAGCAGGTGAAGATCCTTCATCAGCAAGTACGTCGGAATCAGGCCGCCATCGAAAAACATCGTAATCATCATGAAAATAATGATGGCGCCGCGGCCATAGAATGTCCGGCGGGATAACGGATACGCCAGCATCACCGTCAGGATGACATTGATCGCCGTACCGACTACCGTGTAGATGATCGTATTATAAAAACCCATCATCAGCTGCGTGCTTTTAAAAATCGAGACATACGCCTTAATGTTGAAATCGATCGGCAGCAGCCATATTTGCCCGGCTGTAACCGCCCGGGAGGAGCTGAAGGAGGAACTGACGATATAGAGCAGCGGGTATGCGACGACGATCAGCACCAGCACGAGAAACAAATAATTGATGCCCATAAAGACACGGTCGCTGAGCGGGTCTTTAATTCGATTCCGATTAAACATAGATGGCTTCCTCCTCCTTTACCATAAGCTGTTCTTGCTGACTTTCCGGGAAACTGCATTGACCAAAATAAGCAAAATCAGGTTGATGATTGAATTAAACAATCCAACTGCCGAGGAAAAGCTGAAATTCGCTCCAATTAATCCGACCTTGTATACATAGGTGGAAATGACCTCCGAAGCGCTCGTATTCAGCGGATTTTGCATTAAATAAATTTTCTCAAAGCCGACGCCCATAATGCTGCCAAGATTCAAAATCAGCAGGATGACGGTGACGGGGATGAGGCTCGGAATGTCGATATGCCATATTTTTTTGAGCCGGGAGGCCCCATCCATTCGGGCTGCTTCATAGAGCGAGGGGTCAACCCCAGCAAGCGCAGCAATATAAATAATTGAAGAATAGCCCATCCCCTGCCATACACCCGACCATACATAAATCGATTTAAAATATTCCGGTATGCCCATAAAGTTGGTCATGGTCATGCCAAGGAAGGTAAACAGCCGGTCAACGACCCCGACATGCGGCGACAGCATCAAAATAATAATCGATACCATAACGACCGTCGAAATAAAATGCGGGGCGTAGGTGACCATCTGCACCGTCTTTTTGAAATAGCCCGTTCGCAGCTCATTGAGCGCCAAAGCCAGCAGGATCGGAATCGGAAAACCCGCAATCAGCGTATAGAGGCTGATGCCAATCGTATTTTTAAGCAGCAGCCAGAAGTTTGGAGAGTTAAAGAAGGTTTCAAAATGTTTAAGCCCTACCCAGGGACTTCCCCAAATGCCCTGAACGACGCTGTAGTTTTTGAAGGCAATTTGCACGCCAGCCATCGGCATGTACTTGAAGATCAATAAATACAGCACCGGAGGAAGCACCAATAAATACAGCTGCCAATGCCTTTTCAGACTTTTAAGGAAGGGGTGCTCTATTTTGCGCCCGCTCTGGCTCATGCTTTTTGGGGGCTTCGTTCGCGCTGGTATCGTACCCGAGTTCTGACTCATCTGCATCATTCCCTCTATATTTTAATGTAATAATACCTAACGCAAATATCGTTATGCAGCTTGTTTTTTCGATGAAACTTCTTCATCGCGTTATTCGTGTAAACTATTCTATCAGGTAGCGCTTTCTTGCATTGATCGTACCTTGAGTCGGGCCAATTGTGCAATTTGCATTTTTCTCACACCTCTCCATATTCCAGAAACCCTTGTAAAATCAAGGAAAAACGGTGCTTTCCTCTCTTTTTTCGCCAGTGGATAACGGAGAGGCTAGGCAGAAGGGGATGAGGACGCCACGCAAAAAAAATCCCGAGGGACACGGATTCTCCCCCGGGATTTCGAATGACGCTTATTACGATGTTAACAATCGGAACGTTTGTGTGATGGGCGCCTGCTCGGTAATGGACGCTTGCGGCAGCTTTACAGCCACTCCAGCTTCCGTTCGGGTAAACGCAACGTCCCCTTGATCATCCGCTCCAACAAGCTCAATTCGCTCCACATGGCCTGAGTATGGAATGACGAGCTGTTGATCGACCGCCTCATTTTCATTTGCGTATAGGCGGAAAGCATACGTTACATTATCCTTGCAAGTAAATGCCCAATCTCCTGTAAAATAAGGACCGCAAATCCGCGTTCCGTAAATGCCCTCGCCATGTACATTCAACCAAGCGCCAAGCTCCTTGATGCTCTTAACCGCACCTGCCGGCAGGCGGCCATCCGGCTGCGGCCCTACATTCAGCGCTAAATTCCCACCCTTGGCTACAACCTCCAGCAAAATATGGGCAAGCTGCCTAGCCGTCTTATACTTATCATCGAAGGCATACGCAAAGGAGTTGCCAATCGTAATGCAGCTTTCCCATGGAATATTCATCGGCTGCTCTGGAATCGTCTGCTCTGGCGTTACAATGTTCTCATAAGGCCCGCCAACCGTACGATCGGCAGCTAGAAGCCATGGCTGCGTCTTGCGCGCCCGCTCCACAACCTCGCCCAGGCGGATATCCTGCCCCTTCCGGCCTTCCCGCACCCAGCCTGCATCGAGCCAGAGACATTCAATTCGGCCGTATTTCGTCAGCAGCTCCATAATCTGCTCATGCGTAAACTCTACGAACTTCTCCCAAAGCCAAGGATACTGCTCGGGATCATAGGAAGGCCCGCGCCACATATGATGTCCACGCTCCATGCCCGGTGCCCAGTAATAAGGCGTATGCCAGTCCGCTTTGGAAAAATAAGCCGAGATGCCCAGCCCCCGCGCCCGGAAAGCATCAAACAGCGTACGGCAAATGTCAGCGTATTTATGCTTATGAAATGGCGTGTCCGCTCCCGTAATGCGATAATCCGTCGTATGCGTGTCCCACATGCAGAAGCCGTCATGATGCTTCGTCGTGAACAGAAAATATTTAAAGCCGTTGTCGGCGGCTAAATCCGCCCACACCTCCGGCTGAAAGCGAATCGGGTTGAACGTTTTATTCAGATCGAAGTATTCGCGCTTGAAGTGCTCCATGTCGTCGGTCCAATCCACATCATGGCGGGACCAATCTCCGTCGTCATCGCTTAGCGCCCAGGATTCCACCAGCCCCAGCTGTGAATAAGGCCCCCAATGCATCATTAGGCCAAGCTTCTGGTCCTTGAACCATTCCAACCGCTCATTCAGCAGCGGCTCCTCGGGCCTCACCCATTCTTCCTCTTTGCTGAAATGGTGGACGCCAGCCTCAACGACGTCCGTTTCCTGCTCATGCTCTTGTTCCAGTTCCATTTTCAGTTCCTGATCCAGCAAAATATCCTTTGGTTCGCTCCCACTCATCGCCATCGCTCCTAAAATTGAATTTCGCGTCCTTGACGAGCCGACTCGTAGATCGCACAAAGAATCTTCATCACTTCAACGCCGTCTTCTACCGGGCTCAACGTATCCTTGCGTCCTAATGCGCTGTCGATAAAATGGTTGATTTCATTGCTGAAGGAGCCCATGAAATCAAAGGATTTGAAATCCACCTGCGGCGTCATATTCAGGATCGTATCGAATTTTTCGCCGATTATTGAAATTTCCGGTTCAAGCTCCGCGCCGCCCTTGTCTCCGTAAAGCTTGACGGAGATTTCGTCCTGCTTGGCATGCAGCGTGAAGCTGACGTCTACCAGCAAGCTCGCGCCATTTTCAAACCGAATCATCGCATTAGCCATATCCTCTACCGTATTTTCCTTCGCATCGTAGTCAGCGGCTTTATAGAACGACAGATTGCGGATGTTGGAACGGTTTCCTAATCGATTGGAAAGGTTGGCCGATACCGACTTGACCTTGGGCTTGCCCATCAAATACCAGCAAATATCAATTATATGCACACCCAGATCAATGACTGGGCCGCCACCGGAGCGCTCGATATCCGAGAACCAGCCGCCAGGGTTGCCAAGCCGTCTTAAGCAGGAGGCTTTGGCATAATAGATTTCGCCGAGCTCGCCCTCTTCAATGAATTTTTTCAGAATTTGGGCATTGTCGCTATAGCGCCGCACAAACCCTACTTGCAGGAGCTTGCCGCTACGATGCACCGCCTTCTCCACTTCGAGCGCTTCCTCGACGGTTTGGCAGAGCGGCTTTTCGCATAATACGTTTTTACCCGCATCTAGGGCAGCAATGCTAATTTCGGCATGGGAATTGTTCCATGTACAAATGCTGATCGAATGGATTTCAGGCAGTGCCAATAGCTCTTTGTAATCAGTGAACACTTTAGTCGCGTTATATTTTTTCGCCATTTCCTGCGCCCGGCCTTCGTTCAAGTCGCAGATGGCGTAGATTTCAACTTCTGGATTGCTGGCATACGCCTGCAAATGGCAATCGGATATAGAGCCCGCGCCGATGACGGCAACTTTTAATTTGGACATTTTCTTCCCTCCATGATCTGCTTATTAGCCTATTCATTTGCTTATGAGTTAGATGGTTACGCTTCTTGCCAGAAGCGGCGTACGTTGTCCATGGCTATTTTGGAAGCGGTTCTGCAATCCTCCATGCCTTCAAATTCAACGGAAATATACCCGTCATAGCCGGACTGCTTCAGCACGCGGAATACTTCGAACATATCAATATCTCCATGCCCCACAATTGCCCCGCGCAAATAATTGCCGTTCGCGGTCTGAAACCAGCCTGCTCCCGGATTGCGGTAGGAGGGTCTAAGGTAAAAATCCTTGGCATGGACCATGGAGGCATAAGGAATATTATTTTTCACAGCGCTGACAGCATCTTCGTCCACACAGAGGAAATTTCCGATGTCCAGCGTTGTTTTGAAATTATCCCGCGCTGTTTCATGCAGCAAACGCCGAATTCGCTCGCTGGATTGCACATAATAGCCGTGGTTTTCCACACTCGTTGTAATACCGAAGCCTGCTGCATAATCAGCAATGGTACGGCATGCCTCTACTAGAAGGGGCAGATCCGCTTCAAACTGGGCTACGCTTCCCTCATGTGCGGGGCGGAAGGCAACGTCATGGCGCATTTTGGTGACGCCAAGCGCCCTCGCTACATCAACATGCTTCTTGACAGCTTGAATTTCGCTCTCTAGTGCTTCGGGGCTGTCATGCGCAACAAAATTGGCTCCGATAGCATAGTTGGAAATGTCGATGCCCACTTCCTTGGCCGTCTGTACAATTTGATCAACCAGCTCCGGATTGTCGATCAGGCTGTATCCAATAGGAACGATTTCTACATGTTCCCCGCCTTGCTCGGCGATAAAGCGAATCGCATCCGGTACGGTCATTTCTTTTTTATCCAAAGCTTGCTGAAGACTGTATGTGCTGAGTCCTACCTTCATCTCTTCCCTCATCCTCTCCCGCATGTTTGTATCCTCACACCAACGTATACCCTTTTCCCGGGCATTTCACAATTCGCAATAATCGTCTACTATTCTATTTTCCAGTCTAGCCGCCCAAATCCGGGGTATCTACAAACGTTACGCTCCGATTGGCCGTTCCATGCAGCTCGAATAGAACAATGGCATTTTCACCCTGGCGTAAAAGCGGTGCTGGCACATACAGCGTTTGCTGCGGCCCTTTGTCCCAATACCTCCCTAAATTGAATCCATTAATGAAGGCAACGCCCTTCGTCCAGCCCTCCAGCCGCAGGAATGTATCCTGCAAATCGTCTGCCTGAAAAGTCCCACGGTAAAAAGCAGGGGAAGCCTGCGCAGCGGCAGTGCTGTTACTGGTATTAGTGCTGGTACTAGCGTTGTCACTAGAGCTGGAATTAGTGCTAGCGAAGGCATCGGTGATCTCAGCCGCAAATTGCAAAGGCGACAAATCATCAAGCGGCAGACAATGAATCGTCCAGTCATATAAAAATTGAAAGCCAAAGCGGACGCCCTCCGTAATGCCCTTCGGGTCTCTAAGATATGGCCCATAATTGATCCGCCCCATATTTTCAACGAGAATCGCAATTTCAGCCCCTTCTGCCGGCACCTCGAATGACACCGTCTGCTCCTGATTGCCGCGTTCCAGCACGCCTGCCAGCTTTCCATCCACAAATACTAGCGCACGATCACGCACCTCCTGCACGACAAGCTCCTGTTTCTCCCGCGGCCCCGATATCGTTGTCTGGTATAAAATGAAGCCATAATCCTGGCCCAGCTTCTCCATCGGTTCAGGATTCGTTCGGCGAATCGGAGCAGACAGCCGATCTATTTGCGAGAACAAGGCTGCCTGCTCCGCCATTGCCACCTGGCCGTATGCCCTTCTGCCAATAGGCTCTGGCAGCTTGAGCTCCCCAAGCTTCATATAGCGGTCGATGACAGCCCGCACCGTATAAAATTTATCTGTCAGATCACCCGATTCGCTTAAGAGCGAATCATAATCATAGCTCGTAATCGTCGGCTCGTATTGATCCTTCTGCTGGCAGTTCGCGCCATTATAAAAACCGAAGTTCGTTCCGCCATGGAACATGTAGAAGTTGACCGAACCCTTCTCCTCCAGCATTTCCTCGAATACGCTCGCCACATCGCCTGCATCTCTAGTATGGTGCTGCTCTCCCCAATGATCGAACCAGCCAATCCAATATTCCATGCACATGACAGGCTGATCTGCCTGATATTCACGCAACTTCGAAAAGGCCCCCTTCACGCCGGAGCCAAAATTCACACTAGAAAGCTGTCCCGGCACCGATCCGCCTTGCAGCATAGAGTCAGTCGGCCCATCAGAGGTGAACAGCAATACATTCATCCCGCGGCGAACCATAGCTTGGCGCAAATATTCCAAATAGCTGGCGTCGTTGCCATAGCTTCCGTATTCATTTTCAATTTGCAGCGCAATAATTGGCCCGCCGTTTGTACATAGGAGCGGCTGTAATTTGGGCAGCAGCACATCGTAATAAGCGTCTACCCGCTCCAGAAATTTCTCGTTATAGCAGCGAAGCTTAACCTCGTCATCCGCCAGCAGCCATGCAGGCAAACCGCCAAACTCCCATTCCGCGCAAATGAAGGGGCTTGCTCGCACAATTACGAGCAAACCCATCTCCCCTGCTGTCTGAATAAAGCGCTCTAAATCCGCCATGCCATCAAAACGGAACTTCCCTGGCTTGGGCTCATGAAAATTCCACGGCACATAGGTTTCTACGGTATTGAAGCCGCAAGCTTTCAGCTTTTGCAGCCGATCGCTCCAATATTCGGGGACGATTCTAAAATAATGCAGAGCTCCTGATAAAAGCTGTATCGGTTTTTCGTCATAAAAAAACTGAGATTGCCTGCATTCAAAAATCGCCATTAAACAGCCTCCCCTTGATTGCTCAAATGAACACCCAGCCCAGACAAAGTAGGACACCATCTCGATTCTTGCACGGTGAGACGAATTTTCCTCGCGGTTACCGGTTCGAAGCAGCAAATGCGCTTATAGCCAACAACCGTTCCTTCATATAAAAGCTTCCAGTCTTCCCCATCAAGGTATTCCACCTGAAAACGTTCAATTCGTTGTCCCGTCTTAATATGCTCCTTGAGCACAATTCGGTCAAAGCGCTGCTCTTCCTGCAAATCCAGCTCAATCCAAGCTTGCTCCGTCCCTTCGCGAGGACACCAGAACGCATCCGAATCATCGTTCAACAGCTGCGATGCCGCGTGATTGTCGTCCTTGGTTTCCGATGCTCGTATTTCCACCTGCTCTTGTGCTGCCAAATTATGCGCAAAGGTGCTGCGCAAAGCATCGCCCAGCTGCTGTAAGCGCTCTATATCATGCTCATGAACAAGACCGCGCTTATCCGGCGGAAGATTCAGCAGGAAGGTCGCATTCCCGCCAACGGCGCCATTATAAATGCCCAGAAGCTCTTCCAGCGATTTCACCTGATCATCCTCAGCTTCATGATAAAACCAGCCGGGACGAATCGATGTATTCACTTCCGCTGGGTACCAGATTAATTCGTCGTACTGTTTAACGATCTCTCTGCTGCCTAGATCACTTTCCTGCGAATTAATTCGGGTCGCAAACTCGCGATCATCCGCTTGCTGCGATTGCTCTTGAATTTTTTCATTATCCTGCAGATGGGCCGGGACGACGCTCCATTCCGAAGCCCTTGTATGCCCTGCTTCATTGCCGCACCAGCGCACATCAGGGCCGCAAACGGAAATAACAGCATTGGGCTGCAGCTCGCGAATGACCGCATAATAGCCGTCCCAATCATACACCTGCCTTTTGCCATTAGGCCCTTCCCCGCATGCACCGTCAAACCACACGCAAAAAATATCTCCATAATTCGTCAACAGCTCTCTGAGCTGATTTTTGAAAAATTCATTATAACGCTCCGAATCTCCATAGGAGGCTTCATGCCGGTCCCATGGCGACAAATAGACACCGAACTGGATTCCTCCCTTTCGGCATGCCTCGGCTACTTCCCGCACTAAATCGCCGGAGCCCTTTTTCCAAGGACTTGCCGCTACCGTATGATCCGTATACTTGCTAGGCCATAGGCAGAAACCGTCGTGATGCTTGCAGGTTAAAATTAGCCCCCTCATCCCAGCGGATTTGCAAGCCTCTACCCATTGATCAGCATTAAGCTCCGTCGGGTCAAAAATGACCGGGTCCTCATTGCCGAGGCCCCATTCCTGATCCGTAAAGGTGTTTACCGTAAAATGAATAAACGCATAAAACTCCAGTGACTGCCATTTAAGCTGACGTTCTGATGGCGACACGCTTGCCGCCGATTTTACCCATTGCGCTTGGTTCATTGGGACCGCCTACCTCTCTCGACTCGATTCAGTTGAAATACCGCTTTATTGACGCCTACTAGAAGGCCGCTGTCGTTTTTAAGCTCCCGCGACGCAAGCTGGTACATGAAGTCAATTGTAACGCGATTGCTATAATTTATCTGCTCCAAAATGGATGCAATAATGAGCGCCCACTCCTCCTCAGAGCCGTCCAGCACCTTCAAAGCGAACGCTACTCGTTCCTTGCGAAGCGCGAACCCATAGATGCCTTTGGCACCGCCCTTCGCCACGATATTGTCATCCTTTAACAGATTGGAGCATATGAACCAAGGGGCCGAAACCATATTATGATTTTCATTCATCAGCCTCCCCACTTGCCCAGCTGCCTCTCGCGTTCGCTGATCCTCCAGCAAATCCGGGCAAGCAAGCTTTAGGAACATGGCCGCTATTTGCCGCAGAGGCAGCGCAAACACCGGAAAACCGCAGCCATCCGTGCCCAGCTGGATTTCTTCTTTTTTTGCCCCTGAGAATTCAGCGATTGTCTGTAAAATCTCTCTTTGCGCAGGGTGCTCCGGGTCCGCATATCCCTCTAGTGGATATCCCTTTGCTTGGCATAACGCGAGCACGCCTAAATGCTTGCCTGAGCAATTGTGATACAGACGACGCGGCGGCTGGCTATGGAGCAGGAGCGCATCACGGGCCTGCATGCTTAAAGGATACGTTTCGGAGCAAATTAGACAACGTTCCTCTATTCCTATTTTGGAAAGCATCGCTTCCAGCGCTTCTACCTGATAAGGCTCAGCGCGGTGCGAGGCTGTCATCAGTGTTTTTTCTGGATCCGTCAAGCTGTAAATATCAGGAACGCCATGCATAAAGGCAGGAATTGCCTGAAAAGGCTTGGCCGCAGAGCGCATGTAGGTCACCCATTCCGGGTCGCCTACACTATAAATGACCTCGCCCTGATCATCAATTCCGCATATATGACCATGATGAATATTTTCAAGCGTGCCGCCTCTATATTCCTCTACCAAATGTGGTGCCATAATCTGCATAACCGGGCCACCTCTTGTTCTATGATTAGGGGATTAAAAGTTGTGAAGCACTTTTGCTGCGTCAACAAGGTGCTGCTTTGCTTTTGCTACTAAATTAGTGTCAACAGGAGAGTAAAAGCTGCTCTCGCGGCGCACTCCTGAGCCAAAATGCAATTCCGTAACGCTCGTATGCAGGACGAAAGGATGGATTTTATCTATAATCAACCCAGCTCCAGCCATAACTGAAACGTTGCGTTCCCCACCTCGTGTGGATAGTTCCTTTAATTCGTTCGCTGCCTCTAAAGCGGTGCTCTTGCCACCCGATGTGAGTATCCTTTCAATCTGGGGAAACGCGCTTATGGCGTCTAACGTTCGGGCCAGGCTAGCACTCTCATCAATCGCCCGGTGAAAAGTAACGCCTAACCGTTGAGCTTCAGCCAAGCATTCCTGCAGCAGCGCTAGATCCGCTTCGCCCTTATCGGTCAAAGCGCCTATAACGATGCCGGATGCTCCCAACTCGCGAGCTATATGAATATCTTTTTTCATCGCCTTCCTGTCGCCGTCATTGTAGCAGAACGATCGGCTATGCGGACGGATCATGACGTACACTGGAATCGAAACACTGGAAACTACTTGCTCGATAATACCGAAGCTAGGCGTGAGCCCGCCTTCCGACATCGCGCAAACCAGCTCAATGCGATCTGCACCACCCGCTTCTGCCGCTCTCGCGTCAGCCTCATCCACTGCAATTACTTCTAACAAAGGCCGCCTATCCATCATTAAACCACCGCCTTTCTTTGTCACACTGGTCATTCACTTCAGTCGCCTTGGTCAAGCTCTATGCAAAGCCAGCTTCCAAAAAGCGATTCGATCCCTTTCCCACGTATACGTGACATATAATTCATCGCTCCACGAGAGGAAATTATCCATCAATGCCACTATTGTTATTAAGCAGTGACGTTGGATAGGTTGGTACCGGCTCTTTCGGAACTGTCCATGCAACACCTTTAGCGCACTAAAATTAGTGATAGCTGTTTAACGCAAAACACTTATTGTTTTGTTATTTTTGTTATGTAAAATTAAATAATCGTTATGTACCATCAGTCTAATAGGTTACACTGTAAACGTCAATTAGAAGTCATTAATTGTTTGAGGAACCCGTTTTAAATTCGCGGGAGGCCTTATCTTCTTATTCCCCTTTTTATATGCTCGGGCAAATACAAATAGTGCGCACCCAAAAGGATGCGCACGTCATTTTTCATGTTGAATTAGACTCAAAATCTTAAACTAGGGAAACAGCCTTCAAGAACAATCTTTATTTACTTTTTTAGATTTGCAATCTCCTGCTCCGTTAAACCCGTAGCTTTGGATATCGTTGCTATATCTAAATTAAGGCTTAGCATATTCTCCGCTACTTCTCTTATACCTGCCTCCATGCCTGCCTTCATGCCTGCCTTCATGCCTGCTTTCATCGCACTTTCCATCATGGATGCTTCATCATGCAAGTACTTCTGTCTGGCTTCGTATAATCGTCTGGCTTCTGAATCCTGGCTCAAATATTGCAGCGTATCCATGGCCTTCTCCAACCCCGGCTCATTCATTTTCAGCACCTCCCATTGTGATGTATGGGCCCCTTTCAAAAACAGCAGCCAATTAATCAACCCGCCCTCTGATGGAATGATACGCTCACTCAGCTTTGGCAGCTCTAAGAAATGAACCTCAATATCATCTATTAAGGCTATCCCTGTCTTATCTTCACGCAGATGAAACACATTATGGTATTGATCATTCTTCAGGAACGAATAGTTTAAAATATTGATCGTCACGCATTTCTTAAGCTCCGGATATTTATCGCCCTCACTGAGTTGACTCGCATACCGTTTGCTCCAATAAAACAGGGTTCGTTTCTCTATGTCATACTTATTGAAAAGCTGCATCTCAATATCTATCAGTTTGCCTTCCGAGGTCTTGGCATAAACATCAAAAATGGACTGTTTATCGAGTGGATCGTCTTTATCCGTATACGGGTTCATAAGAATAATCTCAGTCAGCGGAGTTTCTCCAGCTTCAATAAAAATACTGTTCAAAAAAGCTAACAACACATCTTTATTGTTTTCACTTCCAAATATCCGTTTGAATACAAAATCCACACGCGGGTCCAACAAATCCATCGGCATCAGCTCCATTCGTTATTATTATATCATTTTTCCGTTTATTTGAACCTCGCAAAAAGGTGTAGAACAGCTCTTACACGCTGCCTCATCAAGTATGGCAGTTCCAAGTAGGCTGCGCACCTCTTGCCGCTACAATTGTTTGTTTGGAATCAACCATCAAGCCCAAATATGGAATAAAACTTATTTGTTTAACAGCAAAGTACTAGCATCATCGATATCGTACAGCTTGCCCTTATTACTATTCACAAGCTGGATAATTTGCTTATAGGCTGATCCGCTTTTTGGAGCGATTGCATCCAGCACAACCTTATTCGTTTTTAGCTCGGCAATTACCTGTTTAAGCGTGAAGCCAGATTTTGCTGGAGCAGTGCCTTTATCATGAACAGAGGCATCGGTTATAAAAATGATCCTTTTGGCATTCGTTTTGCCCGATAGCTTGCTCATTGCCATATGAATAGCATCAAGTCCCGACTCGGGCTCATCTCCTCCTCCGGCGGCTTTTAATTGATCTAAATTAGTCTTTAACGCGTTTTTATTGTTGGTAAATGAATAAAATTCCAGGTTTTTGTTTTGATCAACATAATTAATATCCCTATAAGCAACTATCGCAAAATTGGAGCCGGCTGGGACGGAATCCACAAAACTTTTAACCGTTTCTTTTATATAATCGATGACTCCTCCCATACTGCCTGTAACATCTATGACAAAAACAATATCCGTAGGAGCGGTAATGCCTTTCGATATTTTTGTTAAAATAGGCGAAGAACTATTCGCTTCAGATTCTGCTTCCTTCTCGCTTTCTACAGTTGTAGGGATGATCGGCTCACTCTGAAATACAACAACTGAATTAGCTGCCACGTTCCACTCTACCAATCCGCCTAGTGCCTCGCTAACGAATCGAACAGGAACCATTGTGGTTCCATTGATTAATTGCGGTGCTGCGCTCAAAGTTATCGCCACACCGTTCACATAGGCAATGTTGGAGCCAATCGTTAATACGATGGTTTTTCCTTCTTTCGTTGCCGTAACGGTTTGAGTGGCGCTGTCCCATTCCACTTTTGCTCCCAGCGATTCAAAAATGGACCTAAACGGAACGAGTACATTCCCATTTGTATTCACCGGAGCTTGAGCATACGCTTGCATATATCCTGAAATAAACACTTTAATCTGTTTAGCTTCATTGTTAATCGGAACGAATATAGGCAGAGAAGCTGCCAATCCGCCTGATTGATTATTGGTTTTCAAATAAACATAATAACCGCCTGAAGGCAGTCCGATCTTCTTCAGTGAATAGGTTGAAGTACTGCCTGCTTTAATTCTGATTCGCCTAACGACCTCTCCACTTGCATTTTTGACCATAAGATAGGAAGTGTAGGCTGGCTGTTTAGCCTGAATGGTTATTTTAACCGTAAGCGTGTAGTTTTTGTTCAGCGTAATAGAGCCAGGATAGCTTTCGCCTCCAAGCAATTGAAATTCCGGTTCTTCCTCTGTACCTGTAGATCCAGCACCTCCCGAAACAGGACTCTCCCCTGTTTCTCCAGATGGAGGACTCACCGTCGTCCCTCCAGAAGCAGGCTGCTCTGTTGTCCCGCCAGATATTGGCTCCTCTATCGTCCCACCAGAGGATGATTGGGTACCCGCAATAGAAGTCTCCGGGAAATAAAAGTATATTGCCTCATCAGCTCTAGGTGCCCGGCGTTTTGCTAATATGGTAATGGTATAATTCTCATGGTTAAAAGTGAACTCCGAGTTGGGAACCTGGTTTCCATCTATTTTGAGAACGACTTTTTTACTCGAATTAATCACATATTTTGTAGTTAGTTTAAATACCCTTGTTGAATTATCCCCATAGGAAAGAGCATTTCCTATATAAGATCCGCCCGAAATCCCTTCTTCCCATTCAAAGGTGGGAATGATTAAGTATTTTATTGAAAGCTCCGCTCCCGGATCAGGTGCTTTGTTAATGGTTATCGCATAGTTAGTATAATCAACCGTATATTCCTCAGGTTCAATTTCTCTGGCATTAATAAACAGACGCAGCTTGGTATTACTGGCCGTAATTTTATTGGGGGTCTCGAATTTAAATACGCGGTTTTGTCCGTCTCCATCTTCCAAAATATTAACGAGGTAGTCGTTTTGCCGATATTCAAACGGGGTATAAGCATTCGCCGTCCCTGTCCAAGAGTCCAGCCCGCCGGCAAACATAATATAAACCATGAACAGCAAAATTATTTTTTTAAAATTCATACTCTCTCACTCCGTTTTCGTAAGACATGATGGGTTTATAACCTGCTGCCTTTCCTTTGAATGGAAATGGTAGCCGATACTCACTTTACCATATAAAACGGAGTGTTTATAGTAAAATATTCCTGAATTGTAGTGGTGATTTGGATTTCACCTAAGGCTCCTCCTAAATTACTATTAACATCCATTAAAACGCAAAAAAGAGCACCTGATACTGTGCTCTTTTAATAGCTTTCTTTATTCAAGCGAAGAGCTGGCCGTGGTCGATAACCGCCGACTGCCCAAAAAGCTCCCAATGGCAGCAGCAGCCTGCTTATACCCGCCAGCCTCGCGCAGCGTTTCGCCAATCACGCCAGCCTGCTCCCGGTAGGAGGCATTGCCGAGCACCTCTAATACAGCGTTCCTCAGCACCTCGGGCGTGAGGTTGTTTTTATCCACGATTACTCCCGCTCCCAGCTCCTTCACGCGGCTTGCCACACGAGGCTGATCCGAGGTTAACGGGAGCATAATCAATGGCACATTATAATACAAGGCTTCGCTCGTACTGTTCATGCCCGCATGTGTCAGAAAAGCATCTACACGCTGCAGCACTTCCAGTTGGGGAACATAAGGCCTGATGATGAAATTGTCAGGAATGAGATCTGCCACTGGCTCTAAATCGGTATCTTTCCCCGATGATAATATAAACTGTACAGGCAAATCATGAAAAGCGGTAAAGCAGAGCTTATAAAAATCAAGGTCTTTATTTAAAATCGTTCCCATTGAAATATAAACCGTCTGTTTATACGGAGCATGAAGCGGCTCATAGGAAAAATCCGGTGCATCCTTGCGCGATATAATAGATGGGCCAGTGAACACAAAGCTGTCATCCAGCGTGTCACCCATTGGTTGAAAATAACGGCTTGTATAGACAATTTTCAATTGTCCTGCATGTCCGGCAAGTTCATCCAAGGAAGGGGCAGCCACATTAAACTGGGCAGCTAGTTGCTGCGACAATTCCATGATGCCGTTATAAAGCTCCTTGACCTCCTCATCGTCATCGTCCAGTTTATTGCCCGATCCAAGCAGCTCTACAAAAACAAAGGTAGTCGTCGAGCAAACCGTTGGTATACCCAGCTTTTCGCCTAAAACTTGTCCTCCCCAGCCCATTAAGGAGTCAAAAATAATATAATCGTAGGTTTCATTTTCAGTCAGCTCCAGAACATCGGGAATAAATCGCTGAATAATATGTTTTAAAATCATATATATAAATTGATAGGGATGCTTGATTTCAAACGGCTTCATATCAGGGTTATTCATCAAGGTTGCCTCGTTGAACGAGTAAGCTCTAAATTGCACGCCGGGCTGTTCAATCTTCGTCCGGTATTTCTCCGTACAACAATAGACGACTTCATCGCCGTTCTCTACCAGCTCCTTGATCAATCCCAATGAGGGATTAATATGCCCTTCTGCAGGCATCATCACAACTAACACACGTGCCAAGTACTCCACCTCCAATAAAATTTCAATCAACTAATAGTGGGGACATTCTATCCAAATCTTTCAGACTATATGGGATAAGCGGCGTAATGAAGCTTTCGCTTCTATGGATATTTTATACATTAATACCATATTTGTAAATAGTATGTCGTTTTTTGTTTTTATAAAAGAGACAGACGCAGCGAAAGTATGCAAGCTGCTTGCTCAAAATAATAAAAACTCTACAACCTCAAGGAGGCTGTAGAGTTTCTACTGGCGGAGGCAGGAGCTATCAAGTCCATAATGCCTACCGTTATTTTATAATTAATGGATGATCACGGCACCCAAACATCTCTTTTGTAAAAGGTTACGCTGTAAGCTGCCGTATCGCTGTAGCGTCCATCTTTGCTTATTACTTTAAAATATACATTATCGTAGTCGACAAGAACCGTATCCGTTCCTGACGTATTCGTTGAAGAAGCTACCAAATTCCCTGCACTGTCATAGGCGTATAGATCGTAATCATAGCCGGAAGGAGAACCCAGCACGACAGATTTGCCATGCCCTCTGAATGTAAAGTAGTCCACATCTGTCGGGGATGATAAATAGGACCAGGCGCTTCCCCCCCAGTAAGATGGGCCATAGGGAGTGGCCACCGTTTGCGTTGGAATTTTATACGCTGTGCTTAAAGTGTCATTCGACTCGTAATTATCCGCCCAGGCGGCACCCGCAATCGATCCTGATAACAGCGTTAACATAATAGCGGAATACAATGTTTTCTTCATTTCATTCTCCCTCCATTTCTTTTGATAGATTAGCACGCCAATAAGGCTTCAAGCTTTTTCCCCGTTCTTAGAAACGTCTGCTCAGAAAAAGCCCCAAACCACCTCCTATCAAAATATGGAATTAAATTGATTATAATGTAAACGGATACAAATTGTCCACTTTTTTCTCTTTTCCTCTCTCAGCCTATATGAATGGACAAAGGATATTCAAGATGATAAGTTGGCGTCATTTTATGATCAGTCGCATTTTTGAAAAAACGCCCCCTCTCATCCGTACCCGGATGCCCAATGGATAGAGGACCGTTTCTGGGTGTGGGTTCATTACGGCGCAACGAAGCTGGGAAGAGGAGCAAGCTTCTATGGCTTGCCTTGAAAAGATACATGCTTCTTCGGAGCATTAGAAAACAAAAAGAGCACCCGCTACGGTGCTCTGCTCTTTTTCATGATGATGGGTTATAACTTCTTTGCGAATTGATTAAGCTGCTCCGACATGCGATGAACCTCTTCAATAAAGGTCAAAACCTGCCGGGAAGATACAGCCTGCTGATCCACGATGGATGTCATACTTTCAATAGATAAACGCATGCCGTTTATCGCCTCTTCGAATGTTTTCAAAGTATGCTGAATCGCGTTTGTAGAGGCAACCGTCTCATTGGACAATTTCCGTATCTCGCCCGCTACAATGCCGAATCCTTTTCCCCGATCCCCTGCATGTGCTGCTTCAATCGCCGCATTAATGCCTAATAAATTCGTCTGGTCCGCTACTTTTCTGACAATTGCTACAACTTTACCCGCTTCATCTACCTGCTCTACCGTCTGATGGGAGAGTGACAGAAGCTGCTGGGCAGATTCAGCCAATGTAAGCGAGCTATCCGCAACTTGCGAGAGCTGATTGTTAGCTTGGGATAATGAAAATGAAATTTGGTTCGCAATGGCTATTAATTCGCTCTGTTTTCGAAGCTGAATTGCTATTCCGCCAATTACGTTGCCTTTGGAATCATGAAGCGGTGTGGCCGTCCCAATAAATTCAAAACCATAAAAGGTAGCAGGAACTTCTGCCCTTAGCGCTACATTATTCCGAATCGCATGCATTAGCGGTTCCTCGTGATGCAACGGTTGGCCAACACGTATGTGCAAATCAATATTTTCGCCAGCCCAATAAGCAATAAATTTTTCTGTATCACAAATAGCAATCGATAATTCCGCAGGAACTGCCGCTTTAAAGATAGGAACCATGGTAATCAAAGCTTCAAGAGATTCTATGCTGTTCATTTTGGTGTTTCCCCTATCCATGTCTGTATATAGAAGCTTTCGTATTTTAAATATATCGCAGAAAACAAAAATACGCTATTTATTCATAGTCTGATTCATGAACGGAAGTTTTGTGAGAAGACATCATACCCCAAACCCTATGATATAATTACCATTGCTAATACAATACATACGATATTAGGAGGATTCTACTTAAATGAGAACGTTCGCTTTACGTATTCAATTGTTTTTCTTGATGGCGATTTTGACAACATTTTTATCGCACCCTGTATCTGCTGCTGACTTTACAGAGCTTCCCGAGCCACGATGGACCATAACGGTTCCAGATCACACATCAACAACTATTTTAGACAAAAATTATTACTTTCTAGGAAAAAAATATTTTCCTATTGTATCTGATTATAACGGTTCTCGTACTGGATATATGTTTCAGAATTATAGCCCCGGAGGAAAAAGCAAAACCACTTACAAGATGATGGCTTTTGACGATACGACGGGAAAGCAAAAATGGATACGCAACTCGCCTCACGTGTACAATGCATTCGATATAGACCGTAAAGGGAACTTATACTACGTTGAACAAGTAAAAATCGACAAGAAAAACTACAGCAAACTAGTCGCCCTTGATTCAAACAATAAGCAGCGATGGGCGAAAACCCTTGCTTATACTTTTAATTGGTACGTGCTAGATGATGGACGCATAGCCACTATTGATACGGTTCAAGATAAGAGCCATTTAGTTCTTTATTCAACAGAAGGTAAGCAGCTTCTTGACAGAGAATACGATGGCAGTATACGCCACATCCAAGGAAATTATGTCGGTTCCGTTAACTATGTAGGGGCTACAACGATTTTAGATATCTATTCTATTTCGGCTAACAAAAAAATCACGACTGCCAAATACCCGCAGGATTATTTTAGCTATATACATGCTGACTTCGATGTTCTCAGTGGCGGAACTCTACTTGTTCCGGTATTAGATGCAAAGACTGGAATTGAGACCTTATACGGCTATTCACCTGATGGAAAAAAGAAATGGAGCCGTATCATGCCGACACCTGAGCCTGATCGTAAAGATAGATTGTTTATGTCCGTAGGGAATCATTATCTGGTTCAGGATAAAAACACACTTACCGTGTATGATACAAATAATATGCTTGTAGCAACAAGAACCTTTAATGACTTGCCTGACCAATACACGCTGCAGCTGCTAGGGAACCAGAGCATCGCCTTCGGGGGAGTCGAGTCCAAAGGTTCTTGGTTTGAATTTGAAAAGCCATCAAAAGCAGTCTTCTACGTAGTAGATTATCGCACACTCAAAACGCAAACCTCATTAATCCTGGAACAAGCGCGGTTTGCCGAGAGAAACATACGCTTCCTGAATGCAACTACCTTTTATCTGGATATGGGTACAAGTCTTGCGAAGTATGAGCTGAAGTAAGAATATAAATACCATTTTGTAGCTGCTCTCTATTAAAAATATAATTAAAAGCCATCAACCCATACACTCGTTAGTGGATTTTCTAAAAATCCATCCAAAAAAATTGGGAGACAGCAAGCACAAGCGCAATACCATTTGCAACGATAAACAGCCACTTTTTGGCTCTTCGGCTTACGGGCTCTTGTCCTGTAAATAAAGTCCAAGCTACAATTCCATTAAACACAACCATAATAATAAGAGCCAGCCACCAATGAGCAACCATTTCGACTTCGTCCTCTCTAACCAGAATACCTATTCCATGGATTTCTCTATAAAATTACTTTGATTCCCTCTTTCCTGTCAAGCTCTAAAATGACATATTTCTACAGATTTTAATCATTAGAAGTTGATCATTTGAAGATCACCATGACAAAAAGCAAATAGTGACTCTCCACAGAAAAGAGTCACTATTTGCTTTAGGTTGGGCAGGTATTGAAGTTTTCCTAAAAAATCATGTCCAGCACCTCATCTAAACCCTGTTCTTGTCGGCTCCCGTTGAGGCAGAATCGAGATGCACTAGTTCTTTTATATCTACATTTATTTGTTGCTTTCAAGCAGCAAGTTAACAATGATGTCCAACTGTTTTTCTACTGAAATCGGATCACTGAAAAGAAATTGATTGAAATCAATATTGTAGATCTTTCCTGCTTTCCCTGCTGGGGAATTTTGAATAAGCTTCTCCACCTTCTTCAGTTCTTCCTCTGCCCCTTCATTTACAGCCAACAATAGTCGATCGCCTATAAAATCAGGAATGACCTCGGTAGATATTTCCCACGTATCGCCATTAATAACGTCTGTTTTCACTTTTTCGGTTGGCTTCAAACCAAGGTACTTGTAAAGAATATTGCCTCCCATATTCGTATCTCCATAAACAAGAACGGCATCAGGACGTACATTTAAAATCGAGAAGGTTTCATCCGCTCCAATAAACGGGGTAATCTTCTCCTTGTAATCGGCTATTTTTGTCGCAAATGCTTCATTCCATTGCTTGGCTTCCTCTTGCTTGCCGAGAATATCGCCAAACATTTCGACATCCTTAATCGGATCGTTATATTGTTCGACAACAATGGTTGGCGCGATCTGGCTCAGTGCTTCGTACCCGCCATCTACTGCCTCTGCGAACGGTGCCGTTGTAACAATCAGGTCAGGCTCAAGCGAAAGAATCTTCTCCGCATCAGGCGGAACTCCAACATCTTCGATACCGGAAGTATCATTTAATAACGAATTATTCAAAATGTAGGTGGTTGCCCCTACCGGCTTTACCCCAATTGCCATCAGCTCACCCAAATGAAAGAGGCTGACCACCCGTTGAGGCTTCACAGGAATTTCTGTTTTGCCCTTCAAATGCTCGTAAATGCGTGTTTCTGCAGCTGCGCTTTCTGTAGCGACACCCGCTGAAGCAGGCTGGGATTCCGCTGCCCCTGTATTGCTGCCTGTATTGCTGCCAGTCTGACAAGCATTCAGCAGCAAGGCTGTGCATAATAGCAGCATTGCTCCGAACGCGGGTCTTGAAAATCTAAACATGGATGTGTCCCCTTCCCCATTGCATTGATAACAAATCTCATTCTCATTATGGGAAACAAGCTTTGGGGTTACAATAGACGATTTTAACAGACGTAATGGATTATTCTGAACAGCCCGCCGATTGTCCTCCCGAAATTGAAGCGGAGAGCAGCCCGTATGCTTCTTGAATAAGCGGCTAAAATAATAAACATCCGCATAGCCAACGCTGCTAGCTATTTCCTGGATACGAGCCTCCGATCTCAGCAAAAGCTGCTTTGATTTGTGAATGCGTACATGAATCAGATATTCAATCGGGCCGGCTCCAATCTGGTTTTTGAACAAGCGAGACAAGTAGCTCGCGCTGCAGCTGTAAATCCCGGCCAATTCCTCGGCAGTAATGGCTTCCCTGTAATGCTCTTGAATATAGTGAATCGCCTCGGTTACCAAGTTCGGCCTGCTGTTTTCCATGGCCAGCGTGCGGATTTGCCGCATAACCTCATACACAAACGGAAGAAAAACCGACTGTGCCTGCAACTTGTCCATCGGGGTTGCCTGCTGCCATAAGTAATGCATGGTTTGGCACTTTTCCTGCAGAGGCAGCGACGCATAAGGAGTGAATGCATACGGTATATGGAAGCTCTCCCCATCCTCCAACGATTCACTCTCGGCTTTATACAGAAGCAAATAGCAGGCAAAGTCGTTCCCTAGCGGCATAAAATCCAGCTCCGCATCCTTCCCTCCGTGCAAAATGTGAAGGGGCTGGGTGAGATAGACCGTTCCCGACAGACTCACTCTTGCCTCTCCATGGGTAGTAACTACGAAAAAGCCCGTATGCGCCACAAAGCGCTCAGGAACCGTTCCTTTCTCTACACTGTACTGCCGAATATCCAGCAGTCTAACTGCGGCCCGGCTCCACCGTTCGATGTGGGCTTCCCAATCCATACGTTCTCCCCCTCTCTCTGTTACCATGTATTTAAGCATTGCTTCATTGCTAAAATGATTAGAGCCTTGTTCATACTTGAAACCGAAGGATAGATTATGTATTTTCAAAGCTGCTCTTATTTAATGCACGTTCATAAATAGTATCATATAAATAGAAAAGACACCCCGCATGGTGTCTTTTTAAGGTGAAAATAAATCGAGAACTACTTATTTTATTTGTATGAATACAAATCAATGCAGGCAATCATTCATATCCGCCATAATTCCTATCCCCGCCAGCAACGCAAGAAAAAAAGTTCCATTAAGTTGAACATACGTTTTGCAGCCTTCAGCATTTATAACGCGACATTTCCTTTATGCTGCATGGAATCGTAACACGAGAACAAAATTCTCATATTGGTCAAATAATCAGAACCAGACGTTTCAAACCCTCTGCCCTCTGCAAGACAATCTACAAAGTGCCGCTGAGTGGCTATTGCGCTGCCTCCCTTATACCCACTAGGGATCTCATATACAAATTCTGTTTCAGTGCCGCCCCTGTTGATTAAAAATATCCTCCCTTCCTCGTCAAGGCGAAGCTTGCCTTCCGTCCCCTCGATGACCATATTCCCGTAGGTCGGGGAACGATTGATAGGGGTATAAGCGACCCGATTGGCATCATAGACGGCAACCATCCCACTAGAAAAATTCGCGAACATAATTGACAAATCTTCGCCGCGTATGACCGGGTTAATCCGGCGCGATTGACAGTATACGCTGCTGATCTCTCCAAATAAAAACCGGAAAGTATCGATAAAGTGGATACCCGTCTCGAACATCAGAAACCGTTCCATCTCCCTGAAATACGGCTGAACAGGGTACGGGCTCTCCCCCCAGCCATCTCCTGGGCGCATAGCAAAGTTGGCATAAAAAATTTCACCAAGCTGCCCCTCTTCCAAAACCCTCTTAATGTGGCGATACCAGGGCTGCCACCGCCAATTTTCATTCACCATAAGAGGCACATTGCGTTCTGCTGCATAACGTACGAGCTCTTCGCTTTCCGATAAGGTGGGCGCGAGCGGTTTTTGGCACAGCACAGGCAGCCCCAAATCTACAGCAAATCGAACATACTCGAAATGCGAAGCAGGCGGTGTGCAAATATCAATAAAATCCGGGTTTACCTCCCTGATCATCTGGTCAAAATCATGAAAACTCAGCATTTCATATTTGCTGGCAAGCTGATCCGCCTTCGCAGCATCAATGTCGTAGATCGCCACCATTTCAGCATCGCTAACGGATTGCCAAGCTTCCAGCTGTACATCGGAAAAATGGCCAGCGCCAATAATAACGCCTTTGTATTTCACTTTTCTCCCCATCATTTCATCACTACCCCAATCATCTGTCTGTTTGCTGTTTAATACGTTCTACGCGGTTTATATCCTGCGTTATTTAAGAAATCCGCCGAAACTTCGGAAGACAATGCTTGTAGAGAAATACCGCCTATTTGCGCCGTAATAATCATGCGGCTAACCATTTCCAGTGTTTCCAGCGCCATTCTGGCTTCCTTAATGCTCGAGTCGAAAACGATTACGCCGTGATTTTTCAAAATGATAATATTGGCATCCTCGCTTTTTTTCCCGACAGCCGCTCCCAGCTCATGCGAACCCGGATGAAAATAATCCACGTAGGCAACGCGCTCCAAATAATACATGCTCTCTACGAAGAGCTCAGACTTGTAAGAAATATTCGTACAAGACATCATGGTTGACCAGAAGGGGGAGGCATGGAGAATGGCTTGTGCATCCGGGCGATGCTTGTAAATTTCGGCATGCATCGGAATCTCTTTGGAAGGCTTCAATGTTCCTTCCCATTCCCTTGACTCAATGTCCACTTGGACAAGATCCGGCGGCGACAACTGCCCCATATCGGTTCCAGATCCTGTAATAATCATTTTATTGTCAGAAAGGCGAGCGCTAATATTGCCGGAATTGCCCCATGCCAGCTCCCTATTCAGCATATATTGGCCCAATTGGCACAGCTGCTGTTTTATTTCATTCCTTCTACTTTCCAACTCATTCATACAAGAACCTCACTTTCCGCCGGAAGCCACTCTCATGAAATAGTCCGGCTGTCCAAGCTGTCCGCCCTTCAGCGCAATCTCTATCCGATCCACCGCCCGATCCCGAGAGTATCCTCGGCATAGCGGCGCGCCCGGTGCCGTTCGCTGTACCAGCTCAAGTGCATCTATCCCCATAGATAATGCTGCAAAACCCGACGTGTCCCCTCCCGCCAATACAAGGCGTTCGATGCCAAGCCCTTCAACCAGCCGTTTTCCGATTTCGCCCAGAGTACCCCCGATGAGCTGGCCCGTGCTTGAAACCCTTTCGCCGCGCCGCTTCAGCTCCTCATGCAGCAGCATAATGCTCTCGTCCTCCGGTCCGTCTGCGGTATATAGGATCAGGCTGCTGCCTTCCCGCCACAGCTTCTTTACTTCATGAAGCAAGCGCTCACAGACCGCTTCGCTTTTTTTCTCATCCAATAGCTCAAGAACATCGACCTTAAGCTTTCGGAAGCCATTTTCAACAGCCTCATGAATTTGCATATTCGTAATCGGAGAACAGCTGCCGGACAGCACCAACGTTTGCTTCGCCTCCAGCCTCTGCTCAACCCGGCTCTCAAGCGCGTATTTTTCCTTCCAATAGGAAGCAAGGGAAAGCGACAGGCCTGAAGAACCGACTGCAAACATAGGCTGCTGTTCTCCGGCACTGCCGAGGAGCTGGCCAATCGCACGCGTATGCTCCTCGTTTATCGCATCGAACAGGATGGCATGCTTCTCTCTTTGAAGCGAGCTTGCCCACCGTGCTTGCCGCTCATCCGCGGGAAGCTCAAGCTCCGTCACGGAATATAGGGAAATTGTCCCCTTCATTTGCTCTGAGAAATGGCGCAGCAAATCGGCCTCCATCATAGGAGTGACAGGGTGCGTAGACATGGAAGGATGCCGATCCAGCCGATAAATTTGATCCCGATATCCGGCATAATGATTTCCGTACACCGTATACCGCTTTAATTGCGGAGCAGCCACAAGCACGGGAATTGCCCCCTGATCGCGGTACAGTTCTTTCCCGAGCTCAATTACCTTTCCGATACTGCCGATCTCAGGGGAAGAATCGGCGGTCGAGCACATTTTGTAATGCAGCATTTTCGGGCGCAGCTGCTTTAATTGCAGCAGCAAAGGGGCAAGCTCTTCTTCCATCACGCTTGGGCTCATCGTCCGCGCCGTACCCGCTACTCCTACGCAATGAACGCCCGGAAAGGCATCCATTCTTTCCTTTGTAGGAGGCTGAATGAACAACACCGTCCTCATGCCCTGCCCCTCCAGCACCTCAAGCGCATCCGTGGAGCCGGTAAAATCGTCGGCATAATAAGCCATTAATAAAGAGCTGTCTGTCATTTTCCTACTCCCCCATTTCACGGAGAAATTTACGCCATGCAAGCTGCAGCGTTCGTTTGGCGTTCGCAATAAGATCTGCGGGCCTATCCACCGCTGCACAAATCAATTCGAAGCTTATTGCAGAAGAATGTGCATGGTGAATATATCCTGTCTTCAATAGCGCATGGAAAAAAGACACTAGCTGTTCGACATCGTTTTCGCCAGCAGGATATCCGAAATAAGGATGAGAATCGCCATATCGCCTATCATCCGATTTCATGACCGTATTTCCAACGTGGACATGTCCGATCCATGGACCTAGCTCTTGAACAGCAGCAGCAATATCAGCCCGAACCATAGGGATATGGCTTAAATCGAGCAGCAGCTTCACTTGGCTCGCAGAACTGATGAACTGCTGAAATAACTGTACGGTATTCTCTACAGAGCCAATCAATCGTTTTTTGTCCACATCGAAGTCGAACATTTCCACGAGCAGCTTGATGTCGCGTGCTTGCGCGTGCTCGCTGAGAATAAGAATGGATTCCGCAAATCGCTCCATTGCCTCGCACTTGCTTCCTTCATGGTTCGGCCCGCTGATGAGCTCAAGCATATCGGCACCGACAGCCTCCGCTTCCGACAAGCAGCTAAGCATTCGTTCAATGGCATGCAACCGCACCGATCGGTCCGCGCTTCCCAAATCCAGCTGCTCGCGAAATATAACGGGCTGCGCCAAGTAGCTGTTTTTCACGCGGCAAACGTCCAGCCGATTTTTCAAAATCGTTTGCAGTTGATGACTGCCAATGCCAGAGAGCTCAACCCTCTGAAAATAGGAATCATGCAAGACATAATCGACAGCTTGCAGCAAGCCCTCATCTACCCGGGCAGCATCTGGGAACATGGCGTTAAGCACGATACCCAGCTCTAAATGATCTTCCACTTTTGGCGTAAACATTATCGAGCCCATACATCCGCCGAGTTTTGCAAAGCTTCAACAACCGCACTGCCAACCTCGGATGTGCTGCTTTTTCCGCCAATATCCGCTGTTTTGGCTCCGCCGTTCGCTAAAATGTGTTTGACTGCCTGCTCAATTCCATCGCCCGCAGCAATCAGCGTTTGATCTCCATGCTTGTCTCCAAGCCAATTGAGCATCATCGAGAGGGACAAAATCATCGCATAAGGGTTAGCGATATTTTTACCCGCAATGGACGGCGCCGTACCGTGTGCCGGCTGGAACAAGGCGTGCTGATCGCCGATATCGCCTGAAGGCGCCATTCCAAGCCCTCCAACGGTAGCAGAAGAAAGGTCGGAAATAATGTCGGCAAACATGTTCTCTGCCACGACCACATCAAACATCTGCGGGTTCATGACTTGAAACAAGGTCATCGCATCGACATATACATAATCCCTTTTCAGATTCAAAAATTGCTCTCCGACACTATCAAACACTTTACGGAAATAAGCATAGGAGCTCAGTACATTCGCTTTATCCACGCATGTCACCATCGACGCTCCGTCCGAAATACGCCCGTTCCTTTTCTCAGCCAAGCGGAAGGCATAACGGGATATTTTCTCAATGCCCGTCTTGGTCATAATAATGGTGTCCGTCGCGACCTCGCCTCGCACATTGCAGCCGCCCGTGCGCGAAGCATAGAGGCCTTCAATATTTTCCCTTACGATGACATAATCGATGCCTTTGCTAACATCCCGAAGAGGGCTGACGATCCCGTCATAGAGCTTGACCGGTCTAACGCCGGCGTATAAATCCAAGTCAAATCGCAAGCGGAAAATAACATCGCCGTTCACTTCCCGGCCATCGGGATGGCGCGCTTCAGGCAGGCCGATGGCGCCCATAAGAATCGCATCCGCTTCCTTGCAATGATTAAACGTGTCCTCCGGCATCGTGATTCCTGTTCGCAAATATCGCTCGGCACCCGCGTCAAATGATTCCGCTTCAAATCTCACATCGTTCAGATGCGATTGGACGGTTTCTAATACTTTTAAAGCTTCGTTCGTAATTTCCGTTCCGATGCCATCGCCAGGCAATACGGCTATTTTATAAACCTTCACTTATCGTCACTCCTTCATAATTTAAGTTAAAAATACGCTTCGCATTATGATGAAAAATATCGTCAAGCTGCTCCTCTGAAAGCCCGATAGAACGATATTTCATAATTTCCACAGGCAAGTTGGTGACATGGTCTGATCCCATAATCAATCGCTGATGCCCGATCGCGCTTACCATCTTCTGCACCGTGTAAGTCTGGCACCATGACGGCTCCAGAATGATATTTTCGCAGGTTTTAGCCGCTACAATGGCCTCATCGGTATAGATTGCAAAGCCGGCATGAGCCAGGACAAAGGTGACCTCCGGAAATCTCCGAGCGGGCTCGATTAATAAAGCGGGCAAGGAAAACGGCGTGCCCAAGCCTGTGTGCACGATTACGGGGATGTTCAGCCTTTTCGCCGTTTCATATATTTTCGTGCAGCGGTCCGATAGCGGAGAGATATTATGTCCCATCGGATGAAGCTTGGCAGCTACGAACCCCCACTCCTTAACGCACTGCTCTAATTGCAGAACATATGGCTCTTCCTCCATCCAAGGGTCCAAACTCGCAATGCCATAAAATTTTCCCGGATGCCGGCTTGCCAAATCTGCAATTTGCGCATGAATATCCTGAATATTTGCGAGAGTCGGCTGAGGCATGACCAAGCTTGCCGCCACGCCGTTACGCTCCATCGATTCCAGAAGCTCTGTTTCGGTCGTCGTAACTCCGGAAAATTTAGAAGTGCCAAGATGAACATGTGTATCAATGATTGGTAGCATGCAGGTTCCTCCGTTCTTATCCTTTCACGGCGCCGGCAGTCATGCCCGCAACCACTTTCTCTTGGAAGAGGATGTATAGAATAACGACTGGAATCATGGTAATTGCCAATCCCGCTGTCATCGGCCCGTAATCGGTCATATACTCGCCCTTCATCCCGTAGATGCCTTGCGTTAAGGTTTTTAAATCCGGGTCAGAAATTAAAACGTAAGCGAACAAATATTCATTCCAGCAGCTAAGCAAAGCCAGTATGCCAACTGTAGCCAATCCCGGTGTGGACAAGGGCAGAATAATAGAAAAGAAGGTACGGTACCGGCCCGCGCCATCAACAATTGCTGCCTCTTCCAATTCTTTAGGGAGCGTCTTCATAAAGGATACTAGGACAAAAATCGTAAGCGACAAGCTGCCGACAATATACATCAGTATCAAGCCAAGATGGGTATTGATAAGATGAAATCCCTTTAAAATAGAAAAGGTCGGAATTAAGATGGTTTGGCCAGGAATCATAATCCCCAGGCTAAAAAACGTATACAGCAGCATGCTTGGATATACGCGTGCCAAAACGTAAGAAGCCATCGCTCCAAATAATAAAATAAGTGCTACAGAGATAAGTGTGATATAGGTTGTGTTGACGAAATTAGCCCCGATATTTCCGCTGGTCCATGCTTTGACGTAATTTTCAAACTGCCATTCCTTAGGCAGCGAGAAGGGATGGCTATAAATCTCGGAATTCGTTTTGAAAGAGCTGAGAAAAACCCAAAGGAACGGGAAAATGGTCGTCACGCTGTACAAGGCGAGCAGCACATAATTAAATGATTTCTTTGCAAAAGGCACGTTTATCCTCCTTTCAATACTCTAGCGAATCTTTGCTGGAAAGCTTCTTAAACAGGACCGTGAATACGAGCGCGTAAGCAGCAATCGTAACGGAAACCGCGCTGGCATAGCCGAACTCGTAGGAACCGAACCCTTTCATAAACATATAAACGGAGGCAAATGCTGAAGCCACGCCCGGTCCTCCTTGCGTAATCGCCCAAGCATGATCGAACATTTTGAGAGCGCCGGTAACGCCCAAAATGATACAAACCTGCAGCACATCCCACAGCATGGGAATGACGATGCTAAAGAACGTACGAATGGATGAAGCGCCGTCGATTTCAGCGCTTTCGAAGGTTTCCTTCGGAATCGCCTGTAAGGCAGCTAGCAAAATGATGAAGAACAAGCCGATCGTTTGCCATACCTGCGGCGCAGCTACAGCGAAGAGAACGATATCCGGATCGGACAGCCAATTTTGCTTTAAAAACGATAGCCCGATCGCATCCAGCACTTTATTCAGCATTCCAGCTTCCGCATAAATCAAGGAGAACATTAGACCGATCGCCATTGGCGCAATGACAACCGGAAGGAAATAAACCGTTCTGAAAAATTTAAAGCCCCTTTTGATTTGAGAAATTAAATAGGCCAAAATTAATGCCACCGGAATTTTAATAGTCAGGGTTAGAAAGACGAGCCACAATGTATTTTGCATCGACTTCCAATAATCCGCATCCCGCCACAGATCCGAGAAATTGCCAAACCCGATAAACTCGGGCTTCTGCACGGCATCCCACTCCGTCATGCTGTAATAACCGGAGAACAGGACAGGAACAATAAAGAACGCTAAAAAAAGAAGGATGGCCGGCGCTAAAAAGATAACGGAGAATAAAGCTTTCTTTTGATTCATGCAATCACCTTTACCTATTGTGTCTTTGAAGGAGAGGTGCTGGCCTCTCCTCTGTCATTACGCTTGATTACTTTTTCTCTCCGGCTACTGCTTCATTAATTTTCTTGATAAAGTCCTCAGGGGTAACTACTCCTGCGAACAGTTCATCCATTGAACGATTGAAAACCTCCGTTGATTTTGCCCCAGGCAGCTTGGATTTCGTAAACGGCACGACACTGTACGGATTGGTAAAAGCGTAAACTTTAACAGCGAACGGGTCCAAATTGCCGACAGCTGTTTCTAACGATTTCGCCGGCATCATGCCTGCGCCGGCCAATGCAGCGTTCATTTGATCAGACAGCATGGCGTCAGCTAACGCAATGACTGCCTCTTTTTTGGCTGGGTCCTCGAAGGAAGCTTTACTGATGACCAAACTCATCGTGTAGCCGCCGATGGTATATGATGCAGGGTCATTTACGGCACCATCCATCTTAGGGAAATGTATTAATTCGGATTTTTCTTTAATCTCTTGGCTTAAATTAGGAAGCGACCACGGCAAAGTGAATATCATTGCCGCCTTGCCTTCATTATATGGAACTACCGAAGGGGCCCAATCGCCGCTGGCTACCGTGTCATCCGGAAATACCTTTAGCGATTTCATCTCATTGATTATTTGTGCAGCTTTCTTGAAAGCATCCGCATTAAACGTATGCTCCGTGCTTAACTTCTCCGCAGCTTCTACACCGCCCGCAAATTGCGTTGCGATTGCCGAGAAGAACCAATGGCCCGGGTTGGAGCCTTTGCTTCCCATCGAGAGCGGAATGATACCGTTTTCACGTAAAACCTTGGAAACCTGCTTAAATTCCTCATAAGTGGTAGGCGGTTGAAGCTGATACTTGTCAAAGATTTCTTTGTTATAAAGGAAAAACGCTTTGGATGCTTCGAGCGGCACTAAATAAGCCTTGCCATCCACTGATGTACTATCCCACGCTCCTTGGGACCATTGTTCTTTTTTTATCGATGGGCTTGCCGCAAAATAATCCGCCATATTCAGCGCAACGTCCCCGTCAATCAATGGACGCATAAACGATTCTCCAGCCCAGTACATAAACACATCCGGCGTATTTCCGCTCGCCATGTCTACCTTCAGCTTTGTCTTGAGCTCGTCTCCCGGTGCAAACTCCTCGACTAATTCGATATCGGGATGGGCCGCCCGAAATTCATCAAGCTGCTGCTTAAATACTCCGGCCTTTCCATCCGTACCGCCCCAGGTGTGTGCTAAACGAATTTTGACGCTTTTGCTTCCGCTTGTCGCAGCGCTCTCCCCGTTGCTGCTCTTTCCGGCTGACGAGCAGCCCGCTATTACCAGCATGACCGCCATAACCAAAACAAGCGTAAATCTGATTCCCCTTTTAAACATCTTTCTTTACCTCCCCTTGTCTTGTTGTCTATTGAAAGCATAATAATGCGATCAATCACAGCCTGTGGCGCTAAACCTCGCGTCTAAAGTATCCGACGGAGCTCTCGGCTTCAAACGGGCTTTTTATATCCCCGCTTCCCCCGTCGACCAGAACGAGCTCCGCTTCTACCCGCTCGCCTGTCCATATATTCATCCAGTAGCCCTTCCACCTTTTAGGAAGGAAATCGGTAATTAAATTGGTCATGCCTTTCTTTGCATACAGCACCATCTCGGATTGATTCTGATCCGTTAAGCAGCGGCCGGCCCATTGTCGAACCAAAAGCGGCTGCGGAACAAGCGAGGTCCAGTCGATTTCTGTGAAAAATTGCTTCATGAATGAATATCCCGGCAAGCATAGCGACTTCGCGTTCCAATCCACGATATCCCAAGCATGGTCTGTGTAGTAGTGAGTCGGATAGCCGCCAGCCATAACGACCTCGTACGCCCTTTCCAATACTTCAAGCGGCTCCTGATCCCAGCCCCATGCGCCTCCGTTAATATCCCCTTGCGGATGCTCATAGCCAAATTCTTCGTTAATGATCGGAATATTGCGGAGGGAATGCTGATGCAGAATCGAATGGTAAATATCCCAATGATTCTGATCGGTAACAAAATCAATTAGCGACTGAGTGCTCGGATCATAAGTAAAGCACTTGTCATCATGAATGGTCGTCATATGACCGTAGGCATCCAAATCTCGCATTCTTCTCAAGCGAGCCGCAATGTATGCCTTGTCAGGCTCATAATAGCTTTCCTTGCTAAAGTTCCAAATCACATTCGGAAAGGCTTGATATCGCGCAACAAAATGATCAAAATACAAATCCTCTTCCGGAGAAAGCCGCACTGGCCAATTTACAAGCTTGTTATATACCTTCATATAAATGTGTGCTTGCATGCCCCGTTCGTGCAGTGCCCACATCATTCGATCGAAGTGAGCAAAATAAGCTTCATTCAACTGACTGTAATCATGAGCCTCATGCTCCCCTAGCCACGGCAGAATCAAAGGCGGGCCATAATCAAACTCCGTTGTATTGCCTCCCCGCCACAATGTGTCGTGAGCATAGGAATTGATAAACAGATGGTTGAACCCATGAGCCGCCAGATCATCAAGCAATCGCTCCGTGCGATACAGGTTTTCTGACATTTGGTCCACCGACCATAGCCAGTTCACCTCGTAGCCCAGGGAGAAGAATGGCGTCCCATCGTGATGAACAAAATGTCTAGGATGGTTAGGATCAACCATCAAGACGCCATGCTTATTCGGGTTGGATGGAGATACCGCTTCAATCGAAAACGTCTTTCCTGACAATTCTGGCAACGAAGATTCAGTAACTAGACTCCATTCGCCAACAGAGATGGGTGAAAAACGAATGCACCATACGTTTTCTTTTTTATAGAAGCCCGGAATTTCTAAAGCTTCGCCTTGCGGGCCTTTAGCAACCGCTTTCAAATCGACCTGATAAGGGTTTACGGTCTGGCTCCCTACAAGATCAATATCCAATGGATCGTATAGACCGGTTTTATTTTTGCTCGTTTCCACTTTGCTCTCCTCCAATGCTTCTTCTTTTAATCAGGCATGCCAAGGGTCTTTTGTATTCCGTACACCGTATACGAAGTTATATAAAAAACAACTGCCTGCTCATTTTTCACCCTCTAAAACTCAATAGCTTATACAGTAGTTGTTCTTATGATGCGCTATTTAAGGCGAATGAATAAGTCGGCAGTAGATCATTTTTAACTCCTAGTCATTCTTACTCAACGATTCGATGGATTTGCGGATGTGGGAGATAGCCGCCTGTTCCGCTTCACTTTCCGAACGCTTCTTTAAAGCTTGAATAATGTCCATATGATCGGTAATCGTTTCTTGCGGCGAACGCATTAAACCTTTCAAATAGGTGATTCCCAGAACCTGAAACTGATCCAGAATACCGGACAGCATGTCACTTTTGGCATGTCTGGAGATGCGGTTATGGAATTCACGGTCAGCTTCCCGATATGCTGTCCAGTCCTCTTCCGTAATTTGGCTCATCGCTTTCGTGAAAAGATCCTCCAGCTCCTGGATTTCTTCATCTGTCATGTAGCGGACGCATAAACGGCTTGCCAAACCCTCGAGCACAGCACGAATTTCAAATGCTGCAATGATTTCATCAGGGCTGTAAGACTTCACGAATGTGCCTCTTCCGCTCGTTTCGATCAGACGCTCCTGAACAAGCTGGGAAATGGCTCTGCGCAGCGGAGTTCTACTCACGCCCAGAAGGCTTGCAAGATTATCTTGAACAATTTTCTCGCCTTGTCTAAGCTGTCCGTCAAGAATCATTTTCTTTAATGACTTGTAAGTCAGTTGATCAAGGTCCTCATGTGCAATTTTCATAATGCCCACTTCGCCCCTCCTTCCTCTGTACTTGCAATCTTCGTATACGGTACACGATAATTGATTTTATTGTAGCTCCAACCTTGGGGAAATGCAAGCGCTTTTTAAAGCGTTGAGTCTCTGATTATGATCCCCCGTCTAACAAGAGTCATGCATATGCTTGGAACCCGCCATATATAAACGCCATAAACCCTATTGTATTTGCCTATTTAATGTTGAAAAATGGGTACTCTCACTTACACTTGTGTCTGCTTGCCAGAATATGATTGTTTAGAAAAGAACCGAACGTGCAGCGCATGCTTTGAAGGAGAGGTGGTTTAATGACAGAGCGATTAAGTTCGATGAGATATGCCAGAAATTTGCGGAGGTTCTCAAGTCACGCACAGTATTTCATTAAAAAACTAGGCTGCAAGCAAAACGAACAGCTGTATTTCACTTTAGTCCATGACGATAAAAACAAAAATAAAAGATACAGCTCTACTTTAAATCATCCAGCAATGACACTGCATAAACCTCTAAGTTTGCTTGAGAGACGTACCACTGAATTCACGCTCTTTTCCAAGAGAAATAAACGCATACATGTCCTCAGCCAAAACAAACAAGGTTATGCCGTATTTATGGAGATCAACTACCGAGCAACAAGGACTAGCGATTTCAAAAAAATCAGGGCACAGTTCATTGATGTAGATCTGAACAAGATTTCCGTGCATTTAGACACGAAAAAACAAGTCCAGCAGATGATTAAAGCGATTCAATCCGACCCTGAAGAACAGCTTCAATCGATTACCGTTACAAAAAATAAAAAAGGCCAATACCATCTGTTAGCTCTGCGAACAAAACAGAGAGTCATGCAATTGAAGAAGGCGTTTATAAATAAATTCAAGCTTCAAATCAAGGATACAATGATTATCGAAACTAAAAACGGATATCATATTTATTGGGTTGTTCAAGGCGCATCCGTAAGCAAATTCGTTTCGATTCAAAAAGCTTTAGCCAAAAAATTCAGCTCTGATCCCCTAATAACCAATTTATCCAGAGTCATGCGTATACCGGGCTTTTACCATATGAAAAATCCTAGAAGCCCCTTTATCGTAAAGATTAGACAACTGGGCAGAAAAAAACCTTTTTCCCAAGAAGAAATTATTCAGTCTCTAGCATTAAAGCCCTTTAATTAGCTTATATAAATGGTGCTTGAAACAGCTATTAACATGTCTAAACGAGTAACCCCCCGGCTTTTTGTGGTCGGGGGGTTACTCGTTGGAAGCAAGGGAAGTGGAATCCCTGTCTGAGGATCGCGCCACACAGATATCTACGTACGGATGTAGTCACCATTTGGATGGCGTCTCAAAATCGGTGGTCTATTTGGCTGCTTTTATTAGCTTCTTCGCTGCCTTTTGGACAGAGCTTTTGGAATGGGTCTCATAATCATAGCCATTTGCCAAAACTTCGGCCGCTAAACTCGGGGAGACCTTAGCGATTCCAATCATGGCCGTTAACAATTTAGATAGAAATTTCTCCTCTAATTGAAGGAGTCCCTTCTTTAAGATCGGCAGAATCACTTTGGCTTCCGCTTCACCGCAGGATGCCAGCTTCCCCAAACAAAGGATAGAATAGTCTTTTACGATTGTACTTTGATCCGAAAACAACCTCTCTTGTATTTCATCAAGTACAGCGAAAATTCGATTAGGTATGCTAGAACTTATGAGAGCAACAGCATGCATGGACTCCCATCGCACCCGTGTATGTTTGTGGTGGATTGATACGAGCAGCTGCTCGGCATATGGCGCAGCTAGTTGAGGGTGAGTTTCTGCTACCTTTGTAAAAACCTCTGCGCAATCTCCTGCAAGCTTCACGTCCGATTGTAAAAGGCCTTCTGCAATTTGTCTTAATAAAGTCGGGTTTTCTATGCACAATAACGCTACATGTTCATTCGATTGCTGTGTCGAATCTCCAGTCTGCGAGGACAACATTGAGACTACGGTTCCTCTCTCCTCCACTTAACGATCACACTCCTTGTTCACTATCAGGTTAATAGTATCTGCAGAATGGTGTCTTGGCAAACACAAATCGGTACTCTTCGTAAAGGCTATACCAGTAACAAAAATGGGCTAATGCACATAGACTGGGGTTGAATATATCCCCGATTCTTTTGCATTGGAGATGTGAAAATTGAGCAATACAAAATATAAGGATAGAGCTCAGCAAATTCCCATGAAAAAGCTTTCTCCCGTAGACGATTTCTTTAACAGTATTCAATGGAGAGAGGTCTTTGCCAATTGGGCTGCAGAGGTAAGGGGTAACTATATACTTAGAACAGAACCAATGTTCAATAATCAGCATTAATTAAAAATCCACAACCGGATTCGGTTGTGGATTGGATTTCGTCTGCGGGAGCGCCATGTCCTACACGGCCCTATTCGCTACAATCTCGTCTATTTCACACTTCAATAACAGGTATCTATGGGCACTTCTCACAATCGGGACTTTTGTTAAGTTATATTTATCCACGAAGATCTTCATTTGGTCTTTGGAGAGACCCATTAACTCTCCTGCCTCCGTAACGGTTAATACAACTAAGTTGCTCGTTGCATTAAATGTCTTTTTCACTTTTAAATTCCAGTCTTCAAATCCGTTCATATTGAGTTTCCTCTCTCGTTCCTAATCGATCGGAATACTTCATTATATCATGACTTTAGACAAATACAGTTTCTATTCCGAAAATCCTATCCAACACAAAACCCAGCCCTCATGCGGGCTGGGTTTTCATGGTGGAGGCGAACCATGGCTGTGCAAAACCATAATTCGCCGATGCTTGATTCTATAATACCTTTTTATGAAATGAATGCTGCTTTTTGAAGATATCTCTGATGCATAGAGAATACAAAAGAACTCTCAGGCAAAATTATCGAGTTATTATTCTCGCGCAATAAATCCTTAGCCTCATACTGAAGTCCCTTTAACAAAATTTATATCTGCACCTTGAAGCAATTCTCCTGAATTATGCCCAACAGCAAGTAAATATTGCCGATAAGAGCATGGTAATTTAAGAAGAACTGGTCGACTTGCATCGTCTGGTTGATGATTACATGGAGTCTAAAAAAATAAAAAACCCACAGCTTTTTTAAACTACATCCCTTTTACTAAACGCCATCTATCAAGTGGGATGCAGATTAATTCGGCTGTGGATTCGCATGGTGGAACGTAGCTTTCAGAACAAATTTCAGCTATGTTCACTTCCGACCAAAAATCCAATCCTATATAAAGCTTAATCGTTTAAGCATACGTGAGAGTAATGTAACCATTTCTGCACGTGTTGCTTCTGCTTGCGGCTTGAAATTACCTTGCTGATCGCCCTTAATAATATCTAAACTAAGCGCTTGCTGAATAGAATCCACCGCCCAAGGTGAAATAGTTTCCACATCTGCTAAAGCTAACTCCCTATTAGCTGTCTGCAAAGAAGGATTAGCATACGCAATTGCTCGGGTAAGCATAACCGCTAACTCCTCACGTGTCACACGGTTGTCCGGACGGAAAGTCCCATCACTATATCCCTTAATTAATCCCGCCTGCTCAGCTGCAATAACATCTGCTTCGTACCATTTTCTATCCACATCAGCAAAGCTAAATTCATTGTTATTCAACGGAATCCCTATTGCACGTACAAGTAATGCGGCCGTTTCTGCTCGTGTCAGCATACCATTCGGATCAAAATTCATATCGTTACGCCCCTGAACGATGAACTTAGCGGCAAGCAACTCTATATCCGACTTTGCCCAATGATTCTGCAAATCTACAAAGCTAACTCGGCGATCAATTACGAAAAAGTAGCCGTTTCGCATACTCTTCACAATTGCTGTGACTTTACCATTCTCTTTTACAAATTGCGCGGGAACAAAGGTGAACGCTTGCTTCTCTTCATCCCAAAGTACAACTGTAGCAAAATCGGAATCTGGGGCATCCAGCTTAATCTTTCTTTCAACATAGGCTGTGAAAGCTGAGATCTCAGAGCTTCTACCTTGATCATCTAGTCCATTAACGTTGAACACAACTGGCCCTGCCCAAACATTTGCACCAAGACTCTTGTTAATTTCAACAAATTCTGTTTTTGTATCTGCTCTGCCTATTTTAATGTTTAGATCATGATTATTCCCTGCAATCACTAGCACTTGAATTGGAATGGTAATTTCATCTTTTTTTGTAATAAATTGCAGTTTCATAGATGGGGCAATGGCCTTTAACTGTGTTAATGTCGCTTTACTAATTATAAACTCTGCGACTTCACTATCTGATTGGATTGCAACAAATCCTTTTTTCAAATCATCAAGTTTTAGTTCAACTCGCTGCTTTCCATTAGCTGACACAGCCTCAATGTAATAGGCTACTCCAGTACTTGTGTTGCTGTTCCCAATAATGGCTCCTCCAGTACTTGTGTTACTGTTCGCGATAATGATTAGCGGATAAATGGCTTCATAAGTAGCACCATCAGCTGTTATCGTCGCTTTAAGTGTTACGTTCTTATTCCCCTCTGTATAGGATGGGCGTTGTACATGACCTGTAGCACCATCTACAAATTGATTATTCGAGGAAGCCCATTGAATGCTTCTACCTTCATCATCGGTTGCTGGAAGACCGAGAGGTCCAATAACTGATGAAGCAGTATCGTTAGTAGCATAAGTTAATTTCGGAACATCATACACGGTCAGCCTCGCATTATTGCTCGTAACTTCATAGTTACCTAAACGTTGATTAGGATCAATTATTTCAGCCTCTATGGTATAACTTCCAATTGGACTGCTTTGCTCTGCAAGCGTCGCATACTTCACGGATATGTTGTCATTGTTCAGCACACCTGTTACAACACCGTCCAGGAAGGGATTCGCATTGTTCACCCAGCGCGAAATGGTGTGCGGCGTCACTGTCAGTTGTGCTTTTGTAATACTTAGACTACCTGCGGTTTTGCTTACTTCATAATTCCCTAGCTTATTATTCGGATCAACCAGTGCTGCTTCAATCGCATAGCTCCCTACATCACTTGCTTGGTCAGCACTCGTTGCGTACGTTGCCGTTATGCCGTCTGACGATAAAGCGCCAGTTATTGCCCCTGTGAGAACAGGATTGCTCGTTCCGTATTCACGCGTCGCATCATTTGCGGTTACTGTAAGTGACGCTTTCGTAACGCTTAGACTGCCTGCAGTTTTCGTTACTTCGTAATTCCCTAATTTATTATTCGGGTCCACCAGTGTGGCTTCAATCGCATAGTTCCCTACATTACTTGCTTGATCGGCACTCGTTGCGTACGTTGCTGTAATTCCATCTGACGTCAAAGCGCCAGTTATTGCCCCTGTGAGAACAGGATTGCTCGTTCCGTATTCACGCGTCGCATCATTTGCGGTTACTGTAAGTGACGCTTTCGTAACACTTAAACTGCCTGCGGTTTTCGTTACTTCATAATTCCCCAGCTTATTATTCGGATCAACCAGTGCGGCTTCAATCGCATAGCTTCCTACATTACTTGCTTGGGCAGCACTCGTAGCATACGTTGCTGTAATTCCATTTGACGTCAAAGCGCCAGTTATTGCCCCTGTGAGAACAGGATTGCTCGTTCCGTATTCACGCGTCGCATCATTTGCGGTTACTGTAAGTGACGCTTTCGTAACACTTAAACTGCCTGCGGTTTTCGTTACTTCATAATTCCCCAGCTTATTATTCGGATCAACCAGTGTGGCTTCAATCGCATAGTTTCCTACATTACTTGCTTGATCGGCACTCGTTGCGTACGTTGCTGTTATTCCATCTGACGTCAAAGCACCTGTTGCCGTTCCTGTGAATACCGGATTGCTCGTTCCGTATTCACGCGTCGCATCATTTGCGGTTACTGTAAGCGGCCTCTTATCGACCCTCATCATAACAGATTCACTCGAAGTAAGATGGGTAGGGTCTCCAGCGAATTCCGCTGTTAACGTATGATTCCCTATTGCCGTATTAACCGAATAGCTAAATACTGCTTCACCATTTCCATTCGTATTAGATGAACCAAGAACGGCTCCATCCAGGGAAAATGTGACTGTTTTATTCGATACTGCTTGATTTTGAGCATCAAGCAATGTTGCTCTAATCTCCTCCGTATTACCATAAGTTGTTGTAAGCTGGTCCATCTGCAATGAGGTCGAATAGTCCCTCTGCTGAGAAGCTACATACGTCCTGAACGCAAAATCATAATTAGAATGACTCCAAATTCCGCTATAATAAGCTGTGCCGCCGGCATATGAGCTAGGTTGGTATATGCCCCAAGTTACTTGGAGCACTTGATTTGGATCATTGTTGGTTGTATCCATCATCATGGTATACTGCTTGTTAGATTCCATGTAAATCCCATCGTTAAAGGTAAATTGAATCCAGCCTCCCGGATAATTAGGCACAATACTACTGCTTACCTTCGCTACGCCTAGTACTGTCCCATTGATATCTTGACCTTCATGAATCGTCAAGCTTATCTCTCGCTCAGTACCTGACGAATTCCATATAAATGCCTCAGCATCGTACATCCACCCTGTTTTACCTGCAGTAAAGCTTTGTCCTACTCCCTTTGATCCGCCATGCGAATTCGGGATCGTATTTGCTGTATCCGATGTTTGATCAATTGGATCAACGGATGACGCTTGGATCGATTCTGACATTGCGAAGGCAATCAATAAAATACCAATTACGATTAGAGCCCCTCTTTTGAAAAGGTTCATATGTCTTGAATGTAACACGGTTACAACGCTTCCTTCCGTTCTTTATTTAGTATGTAGTATGAAGGCTCTTATGTTGAACACTAATAAACGCACCTAACTATTAACATTATTATACATCATAACCTTTTCGCTACTAGGGTTTATCTATCAAAATTAAAAATCATCTTAGGAATAGCTGAAATAAAACGATACCTTCTTCGGATTGAGAGTTTCTTTCCCGTTCAATTACTTTAATTAAAAGCTCAAAACCGAAATCAGTGCTTGACAGGTGGAGCTGAAATACCGCTGCGGGTAAAGTGGGCTTCCGATCGCTGTTGTTCCCAGATTTCCTTGATTCATAGTTTTGTCCCATTTCATTGTAAGGTATCATCCATACCCAACGGCAATGCTGCCCGAAACTGTAGAAGGCAGAGCCTCTCCCATTCTCTCTAGGACATCATAAGTCAAATCCTAAGAAATTGTAGTCCTACTAAAGATGTACATCACAAATATAATGCGAATTGATATTTTTTCATTATACCAAACGATCAAAATTATTTTTTTAAGTTAAATATTTCTTTAACTATGCGGAGTTTCTGTTAAGAGATTTTCCCGATCATTCCAACTAGGCATGGAACTTATCGTGAGTTCAACTGCAAAGCGATTATGTAAAAAGCGGCCTGTCCCCTTTAGCTGATAGCTTCCTTACGGGCGGAACGAACACCCCTGTCCTCCTTCGGATTCAGGGTAATCGCCAGACCCTCGCCCCACGCAAAAAAGCCAGCCTCTTGCGGCTGGCTTTAATGTTGATGGAGGCGAACCGTGGCTGTGCAAAACCACAATTCGCCGGGTCGATTTTGGAGGCACAGAACAATAGTCACCAATCAACGCCGCTATAGACAGCACTTCTTATGCTTTTTCCCGCTCCCGCACGAGCACAGATCGTTTCTGCCAATTTTCGAGGATGCCGCCGCCGTGTGTTGAAGCACATTGTCGGCATTCGTGCTCTGACTCCGCTCCTGGCTTAGTTCAGCAGGTGTATAACCTCGATTAGACCACATTCTAGTCGTATTATTCACCTGAATAATTAACGGTACAATCTCATTCAGCTGCTTCTTGTTCAAACGAATTTTGCGACGCTCAAACTCTTCCATGATGACGCTAATTGGCTCTTCCATTGAACAAGCAAGCTGAATATCATCGATGATAGCCTCAGCCATCTGCTCGACTTTGCCCAACTGCTGCATGATATAGTTCTTCAACGCTTCTAGCTGTGGCGTCATCTCAAAATAATCAATCTCCGCATAACGTAGCAGTTCTTCCTTAGGAGGAATGTAGTACGGCTTGTCCTTCACGCTCTCCAAGAACTTTTCATATTCGTGCAGACTTTCTTCATCTAATTCATCGTTAAATAACATCCCATGCTGAACATTCCAAGTCAGCACCTTATCAGAGACAGATAAACAAACATGATTAAACTTCTCCTCCGTCAAGCTGCCTTCATTCTGATCATTAATAATTTCTATAAGCTTCTGAACGGAGATAATGCCGTACAAGTTAGACGCAGCTTCTGAATATCGCAGCACCAACTGGGTTACGGTGCGTTCTTGACCGAATAAATTCAGATCCAGCTTCTGATATGAGGCCTTAACTTCCTCCGGCATGACGAAGTATAGCTTATCCTGCTCCAGGAAACTGAACACCAAGCCTTTATCCATCAAAAATAAATAAGCATCCGCAAATACAGTATTGTCCTGAATATACGGAGCCTTAAAAAGCCGGCTCATCAGCTCCCATTCCTGCATCTCCGCTGTAAGGAAAGCCGCGCGCACATGAGTTACATCTGTAATTCGATCGTAAAGTGCATCCACGAGCTCCTGCTTCTTCAGCTTGGAGCGGCCCGCTAGCGCGCAATTAACTGCAATGAAATTTAAACGATCTTTAGTTATCTGTGCAAGAATATCCTTTAAGCTCGTCACAACCGCACCTTTGATCGCATTGTTAACATTCAGCTGCAGCATTTCTTTTTCCAATTCCATTCCTAAACCCCTTTACCATGAAGCTACATAGTTAAATTGTACCCTAATCCGGCTCACAATTGAAAGGATTGACGTCTTGAAACTAGAGCATAGCAGTCACAGCAACGACTTCAACCTGATATTGAAAGACGACAAACAAGAACCCCCATCGTATGGATCCCACGAGGAGGTTCGTTTTGTTACTTAAAGTGAATGAGTTAGTGGGCTTTTGCCGTGCCCGTAGGAGTCATTTTTCCGCCTCCATCAAGCTTCTTAAACTTGAGTGTTTTACGCAATAGCGGGATCAGGTAGTAGTCCAATCCATACCGTCCTGCATTGGTGCCTGCAATAAGTACAATTCCACCGAGAAGAACAAGCCATGGGTTAGTGTTTAACGTTCCAGCGAACATGAACATGAAGTTCATTAAAAGTCCGAAGAAGGCTGCCGCAGCCGTTAATCCCCCGACTATCAATCCGATGCCCACGAGTAATTCGCCGATTGGGATGAGAATGTTAAAGAGCTTTACGTTCGGCATCGCGAAGTGTTCGATGAAGTATACAAAGTTCGGATAAACCAATTCATTTGTCGTTTTATCGGCTACCGGGTTATTGATTGCGTTGGTTAAGAACCCTGTGGCATCGAATCCGCCCGTCAATTTGTGCCAGCCCCCTACAATCCATTGGTAACCGAGGTAGACACGAACGACGACCATAAGCATTGCAACATATTTATTATTTTTTAGCCATGCTAACATCATAATCATCTCCAACTTTATTGTGATTTTTTTCACATACTATTTTAAAAAGATAGGCTTTCTTCCTTCTTACTCGATACACTAGGATGTACTGAAAGACTAGATCGCTTGAACCAGGATCGCTTGGGGTTGTGATTTTTCATGATTCATTCTTCCCTTCTTCTGTTACTATGTATTACTCTCTCCTTGCATCTTTAATATATCATACTTTGATACCTATGAATGTGAAAAATTTCACAACTTTGTGAACTCTGAAAAGAATTTGTACGAAGCCGTAGTCTTTGCTTGGAAATGCCACCCCTTAACAGTAAATCCTCTATGGTATGTAGTGTCCAGGCTACTTGTATGCCGATAAAATTATACTTTATACGCATCAATTTTGGCATGGAGGATTTCATTGATATTCTTATTTTTATGAATAACTCCCATAGAATTATTATTAGTTCGAGAGAGAATTTCAGTAATATCTGTATGGTATTTTTCACAGCACATGGTTCTGAGTGGCGATAATTGTGATTTATGATTACTGGTCATTTCTCTTTCATTATATGATTTTCTAAAACACCATGTATGCAATACAAACAAAAAAGACACCTAACACGGTGTCTTTTCTGATAAGGTTGGTGGAGGCGAGGGGAGTCGAACCCCTGTCCGAAGATCACGCCACACAGGCATCTACGGGTGTAGTCACGATTTTGATGTCACCCAGGAGGACGCCTCGTAACCGGCTTCTTCCAAGGTCAGCCTGATTGTCTTCTTCAGCTCACCCCAGGCGGAGATGAGACAGCGTATCCCACTACTTGTTAGCCCCTAGTCTAGTCACATGGGCGATGCTAGGTAGGAGCACGCTCACAGTTTCTTAGGCTGCGAAAGCGTAGTTTGTTTGTTGTTTGCCATTTAATAGGCTTTAGCGTTGATGAAGTGGACGCGTCCCCACTACCCGCAACCCGCGCTCGTCCTATCCCCGTCGAATCCAAGAACGCCCCCGAGTTGGCATAAATGACTCATCCTAGCCAGCTCATAAGAGCCGCAACCAGATCATCATTTAGCTAAGAACTTGCTTCGTTACTTGCTTAGTATAACACGATTCAAGGAATAATCCTTAAAATGTTATTGGTAAGGTTAGTAAAATTCAACACGCTTTCCTTTAAAACATACACTTGCTCTGAACTGCGCTTGCGCACAGCACATCGCGCTTAACGTATGATCTTCTGCTTCTCGCGCAGCGCCCGCTGAATATCACGCTGGGCATCTCGCTTTGCCGCGGAATCGCGTTTGTCGAACTGCTTCTTACCTTTACCTAACCCAATCAGAAGCTTTGCGTAGCCATTGCGCACATATATCTTGAGCGGCACAATGGAGTAGCCTTCCTGCTTGGATTGGCCGAGCAGCTTATGAATCTGAGCTTTATGAAGCAGCAGCTTGCGGGCACGCGTCGGATCCGTTGGATTGTGACGATTCCCCTGCTCGAAAGGGCTGATATGCAAATTATGAATGAAAATTTCGCCGTTACGTATCGTCGCAAATGCGTCGCTTATATTGGCTCGTCCGTTGCGGAGCGATTTAATTTCCGTCCCCATTAGCACCATTCCCGCTTCATACGTGTCTTCGATGAAATAATCATGGGAAGCTTTTTTGTTTTGCGCAAGCTGCTTGCCGTCGTTCTTCTTGCCCATTCTTATCACCTCGACATCATAATTAGCTCCAGAAAATTGAAAAAGCCACTAGATATATATTGTAGCAATTTTTGAAAATGAAAGCAAGAAAGCAGCTGCCATATTGTAAAATATGGTTTGCTCGTCAAAACCATAAAAAGCCGCTCCGACCTTACGGTCGAAAGCGGCTAAATTTCGCAGTTGATTAAACTACTACAGTTTTACTACGTTTTCAGCTTGTGGTCCGCGGTTGCCTTGAACAACGTTAAATTCTACGCGTTGTCCTTCTTCCAGCGTTTTGAAGCCTTCGCCAGTGATTGCGCTGAAATGTACGAATACATCGTTGCCGCCTTCAACTTCGATGAAGCCAAAGCCTTTCTCAGCGTTAAACCATTTAACTGTACCTTGTTGCATTTGTAAAACCTCCAAAAATAAAATTAATATGCGCCTGTTTCGTTTTGAGAAACAAAAAATTCACACATTGAAAAAGGTCCATGACTGTAATGACACCCTTTTCAATATGTGAATTCAGGTCCATATCATCAATTGCTTTGAGTGTACTATACCCATATTCAAAAAGCAAGCGACAAGCTTAAATAATTTCTAAAGCTTGGCCCGCTGTACCAGCGCTGCTGAGCCTCTGTATGAGGGGCAACGCTGATGCAAGAGACTTTACAACTATTTTGTTTTATTTACGTTTTTTTCTAACAAAAGCAGCCGTTGAATTGCCGCCTCCGTTTTTCTTCTTGCGCTTCCTCTTAGCCGCATCTCCGTCTGCTCCCGCAGCGTCTGGCGAAGCCTGCCCACCAGGATTGGCACCGCTTGGCGCTGAGCCTGGCTGCGCCGCCTGGCGCCGCTTGCCGCCTTCAAAGCCACGGCCAGCTCCGCCGCTTCGCTCGCCGCCATCGCTGCGACGGCTGCCTCCTCTAATCGGCAGCCCCCACATATCCGTGCGCGGCGCGCCTTCGCCGCCGCGCCCTTCGCCTCGATCCTGCGGCTCCGCCCGCACGATCCGCTGCGTCTGCTCCGCCGGCGCAAAGCTGCCGCCAGCGTCGCCCTTGCGCCCGCGGCGCGGCGCGTTCCCGCCGCCGCCTGCGCCTGGCGCAGCTCCGCGCCCAGCGCCCTTGCGCTGGCGCTTCGCGCCTTGGCCGGCTCCGCCGGCCTGAGCAGCTGAGTTCCACCACAGCTGCTCCTCGCCAGCGCCGCCATCCTGGCGCTGGCTCTCTCCCGCCGGACGGCTTAGCGCGTCCGGCAGCCCCGGCGCGGCGCTATCACCCTCGCGCCGCTGCCCCGCACCAATGTCGTCGCGCTTGCCGCGACGACGCGCCCCGGCAGCAGCACCATCCAGCTGCCACGGGTTCTGCCCATTTCCGGCCTGTGCACTGCCTTGCAGGCCGCCATCCCTTGCTCTACCGCTGTTTCCTGCTCTGCCGCTTTTCCCTGCTCTTCCGCCTTGCCCTTCATTCCCGGCTCTGGCGCCTCTCGCTCCATTGCCTGCTCCAGAGCCTTGCGCTCCATTGCCCGCTTTGCCGCCCTTGCCTTTAAAGCCGCCGTAGCCGCCATTTCCGCCCTTGCTGCCAGCAGCGGTACTGTCGCCCTTCGCTCTAGTGCCGGTGCCCGCACCGCCACCGCTGCTGCGTCCGCCTTTGTTAAAGCCGCCGCTGCGCCCACGCCCGCCGCGCGATGCGCCGAACCCAGCATCAGCGATGCCTTTAAAACCGCTGCGAGGCTTCATATCGACCATTTCAAAATCAATCGTATGATCGTTCATATTCACATTGCCAATGCGGATTTTCACCTCATCGCCAATCCGGTATACCTTGGAAGTACGTTCGCCGATAAGCACCATATGCTGCTCTTGGAAGTGGTAATAATCATCCGTCAGATCGCTCAGACGAATAAGCCCTTCCACCGTATTATCCAGCTCGACAAACATCCCGAAGCTCGTTACGCTGCTGATAATGCCATCGAATTCCTCGCCGATTTTATCAAGCATAAATTCGCATTTTTTCATCTGCTCGGTATCACGCTCGGCATCAGCCGCTACCCGCTCGCGCTCAGATGAGTGCTGCGCGATATCCGGCATGCGTGCAGTCAGCGCCTCATTGCGCTTCTCGCTAAGCGCTCCGCCGCCTTCCAGCACCTCGCGAATGACGCGGTGGATAACCAAATCCGGATACCGGCGAATTGGAGAAGTGAAGTGCGAATAAAATTCAGCTGCCAGCCCAAAATGTCCCAAGCTTTGCGCATCATATTTCGCCTGCTTCATCGAGCGAAGCATAACGGTGGAAATGACCGTCTCTTCCTTCGCCCCTTTGATTTCCTCCAGCAGCATTTGCAATGCACGCGGATGAACCGAGTTGCCTTTGCCTTTCACAACATAACCGAAGTTCGCCGCAAACTGCATGAAATGCATCAGCTTCTCCTGATCCGGGTCTTCATGGATCCGGTATAGGAAAGGAACGCGCAGCCAGTGGAAATGCTCGGCAACCGTCTCGTTCGCCACAAGCATAAATTCCTCAATGATCTGCTCCGCGACGGAACGATCTCTTTTCACGATATCGACAGCCTTGCCCTGCTCATCTACGATGACCTTCGATTCCTGAAAATCAAAATCAATCGCGCCCCGCTTCATCCGCTGCTTGCGAAGCTTCATCGCCAGCTGCTCCATCAGCGTGAACATATCCAGCAAATCAGCGTATCGTTCCTTCAGCTCGGTCTGCGGCTCCTCTTCGGTTGCCGTCAGCAGCTTGCGAACGTTCGTATACGTCATGCGCTCCTTCGTACGAATAACACTCGTAAACACATCATGACGCACGCGTTTCAGCGTTTTGGCATCAAACTCCATTTCGCAGGAAAGCGTCAGCCGATCTACTTGCGGATTAAGCGAGCAAATGCCATTCGACAAGCGATGAGGCAGCATCGGAATGACGCGGTCCACCAAATAAACGCTGCAGCCTCTGCGGAAAGCTTCCTGATCCAGCTCGGAGTTTTCACGCACATAATAGCCTACGTCTGCGATATGGACGCCCAACAAATAATTGCCGTTGTCCAGCACCTTCACATGGACGGCGTCATCGAGATCCTTAGCATCCTCGCCATCAATCGTTACGATGACTTCATTGCGCAGGTCACGACGACCCTGCTCTACAATTTCTTCCTCGGTAATCGAATCTGGAGCCGCTTCCGCCTCTGCATCCACCTCTTCCGGAAAGCCTTCCGGCAGCTGATGCTTGCGGATAATCGACAAAATATCGATGCCTGGATCATCCTTGTGGCCAAGGATTTCAATAATTTCGCCTTGTGCTGCTGAACGGCCTTCTGGATAGGTCACGATGCGCACGACTACCTTTTGGCCGGATACGGCGCCTTTAAATTCATTTTTCGCGATGAAAATGTCGCGGTTAATCCGTTTGTCATCCGGCACAACAAAGGCATACACCTCATGGCTTTCAAAAGTGCCGACCACCTGTGTAACCGCTCTCTGCACAATGCGGACAACCTCGCCCTCCAGGCGGCCACCCGCTTGGCTCTTGGACGTCACACGCGCAAGAACAATGTCGCCGTTCATCGCGCTGAGCTGATCATTGGCATGAATATAGATGTCAGGATGCTCTTTGTCGTCAGGAAGCAGGAACGCAAAGCCTTTCGCATGGACCTGCAATTTTCCGCGCAGCAAATTCATCCGTTCCGGAACGCCGTAACGGTCATTGCTCGTACGGAGGATTTTTCCGCTATCCTCCAGATGGGTAAGCAGCTGCAAAAAAGCTTTGAAATCAGCAGCCTCCATCACGCCGAAATGCTGCTCCAGCTCCTGATAAGTCATCGGTTTATAAGCGGTCTCCCGCATAAAATCAAGCAATTCCTGCTCTTGTGTCATTAGTTTCCTCGTCACCTCATATACCGGAGGCCATTCTATCAGCACTTGCAACCGGTTGATAGATTATCATATACCATTTAGTATACACGAAATTACCCAATCGCATCCGCGAAACCACGAAAAAACAAAAAAAGTGGAGGAAGCTCCCCCACTTTTTGCATTCAATACAGATTATTACTGTTGTACGACGTAAGCAACAACGAGCGACAGGACGAAAAATCCAACAGCCAGTGCAATCGTCAAACGCTGCAGGAACAAGTCCAAACCACGCGCTTTCTGCTTGCCGAACAAATGCTCAGCGCCACCACTAATGGCTCCGGACAATCCCGCGCTTTTACCTTTTTGCAGCAATACGACCGCAATTAGGCCAACCGAAAAAATAACCAGTAAAATTTTCAAAGCTATATCCATTCAATCCACCTCCAGCATAGGAGCTCCATTAAAACATATAAAATGATTGTATCACAGCGATTTACTGAAAACAATACTTTGCTGTTTAACCCTAACATTTCCTGTTACGGCTATCCCTTGGCTGGCTGCGGTCCTTGCATAAGCCTTTGCATAAAATGAAAGCTCATCTCTGCGCTTTTCAGCGACGTTTCCGTAAACTGCTGCTGTTCGATAATGATATATTTTACTCCCGATTGTTTTACTACCTCATACAGCTCGGTGTAGCCGACATCTCCTCTCCCGAGCTCTGTATCCTTGCGTCCCTCCTGAAAATCTTTAAAATGAACGAGCGGCAGCCGATCCGAATAATATTTCACGTATTCAGCCGGGTCATAACCCGCCATGTAAATCCACCCCAAATCCAGCTCCGCCTCTAATAAATCCGCAGGCACAAGCTCCAGCAGGTGCACATACAGCGGCTTGCCTTCAACCTTTTTCCAATCCGCATCATGGTTATGCAGGCATAGCTTAATGCCCTGCTGCTTCGTTTGCCAAGCGCATCGCTCCAAAATTTCAGCCAAATATTTAATATCGTCCATTTTCGGCACCTCTGGCACTGGAACCCAAGGCACGACCATATATTCCAGCCCAATCTCATTTGCATATTCAACCTGCTTCTCGAAGTCTGATGGAATTTTTTTTGCATTTTCAAAATTAAGCGGGATGTGCGCGGAAGGCGCAATGAGCCCCAGTGAATCCAAACGCTCTTTCAACCTTCTTGCCGGTGCGTGAAAATAACCCCCGAATTCGACTGCTTTATAGCCGATTTCCGCCACCTTGTCGAGCGACCCCAATAGGTCGCTTTCTGTAATATCCCGCAGCGAGTACATTTGCAGGCTTAGCACTTGTTTTTCCATAAAGTAACACCTCCATATCTACTCAAATCCAGCAACCATTTATAAAACAGGCTCGTCATTAGAGGTAACCAAAAACGTGCCTGGATTCGCACACTACTTTTGCAGAAGGGGATGCTGCTATGTTTATTATCATTTGTTTGGCCGGGATTATCCTAACCATGATTGTTCTCAAAAAAGCTGGCGCCTTATACATTTACTCCAAAGGCGTGTTCATATCCGTCATTGTTACGCTTATAGCTGCAATCGGTCTTTCACAAAATTATTTATACAGTCTGATTCCCTCGTTCGAGGACGGTATTGCGGTTTCTAATTTTATCGCTTATTGGATTATTGGCGATGACGGTTGGTCGGTGAGGTTATTTCAGAAGTATTCGGAAGGTTCGATAGCGCTGGCTATTGGTTTGCTGGTTATCTACATTATTGTGCATAGTGTGGAGTTGGCTGTTGGTCGTAAGACGGTACGGCGATAGGTAGCGTGGAAGGCTGCTGAAAAGAATCTGCGCTGCGTAAAAGGGTTGGGATTCGATCGCTATTGTCTGCAAACGCTCCGCTTCACCACCCCAACCCTTTTATTCCGCTTGCCTTTTCATCAGGTTCCCACCCACTTACATACCAAAAACCCCTGCCCACAATATTTGTGGGCAGGGGTTTTTTAGGGCAATATAGCCTATTCGCATTGATACTTGCTCATTTAGATATGGCCAAGGTATTGGCTGATCATAATGAGCAAGTTGTCATTGTTTAGACTTATTTGAAGTTTTTAAGGTTGTAGAATGCGGATTTGCCAGCGTATTGAGCTGTAGCACCCAGTTGGTCTTCGATACGAAGTAATTGGTTGTACTTCGCTACGCGGTCCGTACGGGACGGAGCACCTGTTTTGATTTGGCCAGCGTTTGTTGCAACTGCGATGTCAGCGATTGTGCTGTCTTCGCTTTCGCCGGAACGGTGGGAGATAACCGCTGTGTAACCAGCGCGTTTCGCCATTTCGATTGCGTCGAAAGTTTCAGTAAGGGAACCGATTTGGTTAACTTTAACCAGGATCGAGTTGCCCACGCCTTTGTCGATACCATCGGACAGACGCTCAGTGTTTGTAACGAACAGGTCGTCACCAACGAGTTGAACTTTGTCGCCCAATTTTTCAGTAAGCAATTTCCAGCCATCCCAATCGTCTTCGGAGCAGCCGTCTTCGATTGTGATGATTGGGTATTTATCAACCCATGAAGCAAGCAGGTCAACGAATTCAGCAGGCGTGAAGGATTTGCCTTCGCCTTCCAGGTGGTATTTGCCATCTTTGAAGAATTCAGTCGAAGCTACGTCCATACCGAGGAATACGTCAACGCCTGGCTTGTAGCCTGCGCTCTCGATAGCGGAAATGATTGTAGTGATTGCTTCTTCGTTCGATCCAAGGTTAGGAGCAAAGCCGCCTTCGTCGCCTACAGCTGTGTTCAGGCCTTTGTTTTTCAGAACCGATTTCAGGCTGTGGAAAATTTCAGCGCCGATACGAAGAGCTTCTTTGAACGTTGGAGCGCCAACTGGCAGAACCATGAACTCTTGTACGTCGATGTTGTTGTCCGCGTGCTCGCCGCCGTTGATGATGTTCATCATTGGAACTGGCAGAACTTTAGCGTTGAATCCGCCCAGGTAAGTGTACAGGGATACGTTCAGTGCATCAGCAGCAGCGCGAGCTACAGCCATCGATACAGCAAGAATCGCATTAGCGCCCAGCTTAGCTTTGTTCGGCGTACCGTCAAGCTCGATCATTTTGCGGTCGATAGCTACTTGATCAAGAGCGTCCAGACCAATGATTTCAGGAGCGATAATTGTGTTAACGTTATCTACTGCTTTTTCTACGCCTTTACCAAGGTAACGGCCTTTGTCGCCATCACGAAGCTCAACAGCTTCGTATGCGCCAGTGGATGCGCCGGATGGAACGATAGCGCGGCCTTGGCCGCCGGACTCTAGGGATACTTCTACTTCTACTGTTGGATTACCGCGGGAATCCAATACTTCGCGTGCATAAACGTCAACGATAATAGACATGTTTGAACACTCCTCTTAGTTTGATGATAGTTGCTACTTCTGAATCAGGGAAATGCCCGTCATTTCTGCCGGCTTGGAAAGCTGCATCAAATCAAGCACCGTCGGTGCAAGGTCTGCCAAAATTCCGCCTTCACGCAGCGTTGCTCCAGCAACCGTCACAATGCATGGCACCGGGTTGGTTGTGTGCGCTGTGAAAGGACGTCCATTTGCATCAAATACCATATCGGCATTACCATGGTCAGCTGTAATAATACATACGCCGCCTTTAGCAAGCACAGCTTCAACGACTTGGCCCAAGCATGCATCCGTTGCTTCCACCGCTTTGATTGTCGGCTCCAGCATGCCGGAGTGACCTACCATATCGGGATTGGCAAAATTCAAGATAATCGCGTCATGCTTATCTGCTTCAATCTCGCTGACTGCAGCTGCCGCTACCTCATAAGCGCTCATTTCTGGTTGCAGATCATAAGTCGCTACTTTAGGCGAATTAATCAGAACGCGAGTCTCGCCCGGCAGTTCATGATCGCGGCCGCCGCTGAAGAAGAACGTTACATGCGGATACTTTTCTGTTTCCGCAATGCGAAGCTGCTTCTTGCCGTTTTGCACAAGCACTTCACCAAGCGTATTATCAAGGTTTTTCGGCGAATAAGCGACAAAGCCGCCAATCGTTTCGCTGAACAGCGTCAAGCATACGAAATACAGATTTTTCGGAGCATGCTCCCCGCGTTCAAAACCGCGGAAATCTTCATTCGTAAATACTTGTCCCAGTTGAATCGCACGGTCAGGACGGAAATTGAAGAAAATAACCGCATCCTCCGACTCGACAAGACCAACCGGTTTGCCATCTTCGCCCACGATAACCGTTGGCATAACAAATTCATCATAAACGGATTTCTCGTACGATTCAACTATCGCCTTGAGCGGATCGTTATATTGCGGGCCTTCGCCATACACCATAGCGCGGTAAGACTTCTCTACCCGCTCCCAGCGTTTGTCGCGGTCCATCGCATAATAACGTCCTTGCACCGTTGCAACATGGCCTACGCCAACCTCTTCGATCTTCGCGAGAAGCTGCTCCATGTAGCCTTTTGCGCTATCCGGGGCAACGTCGCGACCATCAAGGAATGCATGGATATAAACATCTTCCAGGCCTTCCTTCTTCGCCAGGTCAAGCAGAGCAAATAAATGCGCAATGTGGCTGTGTACGCCGCCATCGGACAGCAGGCCGTACAAATGAAGCTTCTTGCTATTTGCTTTTGCATGACGCACAGCGCCGAGCAGCGTTTCGTTGTCGAAAAACTCGCCATCGCGGATCGACTTGCTGATGCGAGTCAAATCCTGATAAACGATGCGGCCTGCGCCGATGTTCAAATGGCCAACCTCGGAGTTGCCCATTTGTCCATCTGGCAAGCCTACCGCTTCACCGCTAGCTGTCAGCTGCGTATGAGGGTAAGTCGACCAGTAACGGTCATAGTTAGGCTTTTTCGCTTGGGCAACTGCATTGCCTGTCACGTCATCGCGCAGACCAAAGCCGTCAAGAATAATTAATGCAACCGGAGCAGCCATCTTACTTGGCCCCCTCGATCAGTGCGATATAGGAAGCAGGCTCAAGGCTAGCTCCGCCTACAAGCGCGCCGTCGATATCTTGCTGACCCATATATTCAGCAACATTGTTAGGTTTGACGCTGCCGCCGTATTGGATACGAACCGCTGCTGCTGTAGCATCGTCATAAAGGCCTGCAATTACGCTGCGGATATAACCGATAACGTCTTGTGCATCTTCAGAAGTTGAAGATTTGCCAGTGCCAATCGCCCAGATAGGCTCATAAGCAACAACGACTTCAGCTGCTTGAGCTGCGGACAAGCCTTGGAATGCCGCTACCGTTTGCACGTTGCAAACATTTTTCGTTTCGCCAGCTTCGCGCTCTTCAAGCTTCTCGCCTACACATACGATAGGAGTCAGCTCATGCTTGAATGCTGCATGTACTTTTTTGCTAACGATTTCGTCTGTCTCAGCAAAATAAGCACGACGCTCGGAGTGGCCGATAATGACATATTTTACGCCCAGGTCTTTCAGCATCACGCCGCTGATTTCACCTGTGAATGCGCCATTGTCTTCGAAGTGAAGATTTTGAGCGCCAATCGCGATCGTTGTTCCTTTAGCTGCTTCAACTAGGGAAGGAAGTGCTGTGAATGGCGCGCAGATTACGCTCTCTACGCCATCAACCTCTGCTTTGCCTTTCACATCTGCGAAGAAGGAAGCCGCTTCAGAAACCGTTTTGAACATTTTCCAGTTGCCTGCAATAATTGGTTTTCTGCTCATATATATACCCTCCTGTACTGTATGGGTTGCTTATTTATCGTTAAGTGCTTCAACGCCCGGCAAAATTTTGCCTTCCATGAATTCCAGGGAAGCGCCGCCGCCAGTGGAAATGTGGTCCATTTTATCAGCCAGACCGAATTTCTCAGCCGCTGCAGCCGAATCGCCGCCACCGATAACGGTGTAGCCAGCTGTTTCTGCACATGCTTTCGCTACTGCTTGTGTACCATGGGAGAAAGGCTCGATTTCGAATACGCCCATTGGTCCGTTCCAAACAACCAGCTTGGAGTTTTTGATCGCTTCTGCGTAAATTTCACGCGTCTTAGGACCGATGTCGATGCCTTCCCACTCAGCTGGAATGCCGTCAACGTCAACGATTTGCGTGTTGGCGTTTTTGCTGAAATCATCAGCTACAACAATATCAACCGGAATGAGGAAGTTTTTGCCCAGCTTTTTCGCTTTCTCGATGAACTCAAGCGCCAGATCAAGCTTGGAGTTGTCTACGAGCGATTTGCCGATTTCATGGCCTTGCGCTTTGAAGAATGTATAGGACAAGCCGCCACCGATAATGATGTTGTCGGCAATTTCGATCATTTTGTTGATAACGTCGATTTTATCCTTAACCTTCGAACCGCCTACGATAGCTGTGAAAGGACGCTCAGGGTTGTTCAGCGCTTTGCCAAGAACATCAAGCTCTCTCTCCATCAATAGACCGGAAACAGCCGGCAGGTGGTGCGCAATGCCTTCAGTCGAAGCATGAGCACGGTGTGCAGCTCCGAAAGCATCATTTACGTAAAGATCAGCAAGCTCAGCGAAAGCTTTCGCCAGCTCAGGATCGTTTTTCTCTTCGCCCGCATGGAAACGAACGTTTTCAAGCAGCAATACATCGCCAGCGTTCAATGCCGCGATTTGCGCTTTAACATTTTCACCGATCGACTCATCCGCTTTTACTACCGGTTTGCCAAGCAGCTCGGACAGACGCGCTGCCGATGCTGTGTGGCGAAGCTCTTCTACAACTTCACCGTTCGGGCGGCCCAAGTGGCTTGCCAAAATAACTTTCGCGCCTTTTTCGATCAAGAAGTTAATCGTAGGAAGCGTCTCACGGATACGCTTGTCATCGGTAATTTTACCATCTTCGAGCGGCACATTGAAATCGACGCGTACGAATACCCGTTTGCCTGCTACTTCTACGTCACGAACACTTTTTTTAGCCATGAATGTAACCTCCTGATATTAGCGTGCAAAGCTTAACACTTTCTATATTCAAACAAAAAGAAGCGTTCCCTCTTTATCAAAAGAAGGAACGCTCCCTCTTGGCCCGCGGCCAGAAGGCTCGCGAACCTGAAGCTGCGCTTCGTCATGAAGACAAAATCGCGCCCCTGTTAAGGTTTCGCTTGAATCGCATACGATGCCCCGGGAGCGCCGCGGATTAAGCGTATCCCAAGGGCCAGTGCAATACCGGCCTGGGACGTAAAGCGTTCCATGTAATTGTGGGGGATATTTCCCTTGTTCTTACAGACCTTTGCTTGCGATATAAGCAGCGAGATCAACTACGCGGTTCGAGTAGCCCCACTCGTTGTCGTACCAAGAAACCACTTTAACCATGTTGCCTTCAACAACCATAGTCGACAGACCGTCGATTGTGGAAGAAGCTGGATCGTGGTTGTAGTCGCTCGATACAAGCGGCAATTCATTGTAGTTCAAGATGCCTTTAAGAGCGCCGTCAGCAGCTTCTTTCAAAGCAGCGTTAACTTCTTCAACTGTAACGTTAACTTTCAATTCAGCTACCAGGTCAGTAACGGAAACGTTAGGTGTAGGAACACGCATAGCCATACCGTTCAGTTTGCCTTTCAGCTCAGGAAGTACAAGGGATACCGCTTTAGCAGCACCAGTCGATGAAGGAATGATGTTCTCAGCAGCTGCACGAGCACGACGAAGGTCTTTGTGCGGTACATCCAGAACGGATTGGTCATTTGTGTACGAATGGATCGTTGTCATCATGCCTTTAACGATGCCGAATTTATCGTTCAATACTTTTGCAAACGGAGCAAGACAGTTCGTTGTGCAAGAAGCGTTGGAGATGATTGTGTGGGAAGCTGCATCGTATTTGTCTTCGTTAACGCCGATAACGATAGTGATGTCTTCGTTAGTAGCAGGAGCGGAGATGATAACTTTTTTAGCGCCGCCTTTAAGGTGAAGCTCAGCTTTTTCTTTAGCTGTGAAAATACCAGTGGATTCAACAACGATTTCAGCGCCTACAGAAGCCCAAGCCAGGTTCTCAGGGTTGCGCTCAGCGAAAACTTTGATTTCGCGGCCGTTAACTACGATCGCGCCTTCTTTAGCTTCAACTGTAGCATCAAGAGTACCGTGAGTTGTATCATATTTCAAAAGGTGAGCCAGTGTAGCTGTGTCTGTCAAATCGTTTACTGCTACGATTTCAACATCAGCGTTGTTCAGAGCTGCGCGGAATACGTTACGACCAATACGACCAAAACCGTTAATACCTACTTTAACCATTGTTGTTTCCTCCTAGAGTGTTTTGGGATGAAAAATATATTTCAAGACATTTCGCATGCCGATGCCATTGTCTCGCACGGCGCGCGAAGCATCAAGATCACTTGCCAAGTTAAAACGACTTCGACGTCCTTCTAGGACGAGCGAAGAGCTTTGCCCTAGAATTCTAAGCGGATATAAGGATAAAACTTATAAATTCTTAGAATTCAAGCGTAAACGGCCGAAAGCCATCCTCTTGCGGTAAAGCTGCGGCTTCGCGGTGAAATATAAGTCCTATTTATAAGCTGCAACTTATAAATTCTTATATTTTTATGGAGCTGAGCCTTCAATAATCGCAATGATTTCTAATGCGGCAGCCTCATCGGTAACTAACACATCATTGTGTCCAAAACGCATAACTGCAGCGATCGCTTCACCTTTGCTTTTGCCTCCGGCTACTCCGATAACTACTTCAGTCTTCACAATATCCTCGAGCCGTAGTCCTACCGTCGGCATCTTGTGAACCACTTGCCCGCTGCGATCAAAATAAAAACCGTAAGCTTCAGCAAGCGCCCCTTCAGCTTCAATACCCTGCATCGTCGCCTCATCGAGCTTCCTGCGCCGAGCCATCACCATAGCGTCTCCGATGCCGTGCACGACAATACGCGCCCTGCGGATCACTTCTATAATGTCCTGGATATTCGGTTCCTGCATAATGGGAGCATAAGCTTCCTCGCCAAGATGATCAGGAACGTGAAGCAGCCGATAGTTGGCACCTGTCCGCTTCGCCATAGTGGAAGCAATCGTGTTCGCCTGATAATCGACGCTTTCGCCAAGTCCGCCTCTTGCAGGCACGAACCAATTGGTTTTAAGCGGCGCTACAGCCGAAAGCTGATTAGCTACCTGGGCAGTCGTCGTACCGCCTGTAACGGCAATGACGTCGCCTTGCTCCATCGCTTTGCGCAGTACCTGCCCTCCTGCTCTGCCGAGTTCCCGCTTCGTCTGCGCGGATACATCAGAATCGCCGGCCACAACAACCACTTGGCTCAGCCCGAAATAACTTCTGATCTTCTCCTCAAGCTCCGATAAGCCGAAAATCGTCTGCACAAAAGGCTCAAACTGTTCAAGCAGTTCTTTGCCAGGTTCACTGATTCTCATGCCTGAAGCATGAATTTCAAGCAAGCCCTGCGACTTTAGAAAGTCCGTTTCTGCTCGCAGTACCCTCTCCGTCATACCGAGCGTTGTCGCAAGCGTTCTGCGGCCGATGAGATCAGAGAGCATAACCTGGTGCAGTATCCTGTAGCGCTTCCTCATCACGTCGAGCAAATCTGGCAGAAGCTGCTGCTGCAATTCAATCATTTGGCGCATCTTCTAATTATTCACTCCACCCGTACTAAGTTAAGCGAAACCGATACTCATGCATAGCGGTGGACACGAAATGTCCCATGCTTTCGTTTTAAGTCCCACCTCTATTTTACCGAACTTGATCTAACATTTCAAGTCAACAATTTCATATGAAACCGTTTACTGACACGATTTTATCAAATTTATTTTTAATAGCTGGCTTGATTTCTATTCACATTTAACATATACTAAATCTTGCTGTTACTTTTATACATGCGCCCGTGGTCCAATGGATATGACGTAGGCCTCCGGAGCCTGAGATCTAGGTTCGATTCCTAGCGGGCGCGTTCTGATTTGCCCATAACGACATACAGCAAGCAATCGTGTTTATGAAGCCTAGTATGTGGCCACCCTGATGAAAGGGTGGTTTTTTTATATCGTTTTTTAGCTGCTAAAAGGCGTGCGATAGAGAAAAATCTGATTTGTCTGACTATCTTTGACTTTTAACGTTTCATCCGCTATTATGATGTTACGGCAATATCAATCTTGTTATTTTTCGGAGGAGGTTTACAGGATATGAATTTCGTCCCTATGGTTATTGAGCAAACTAATCGCGGAGAGCGCTCCTACGACATCTATTCCCGGTTATTGAAGGATCGTATTATCTTCTTGGGCTCGGGCGTCAATGACGTTGTAGCCAACTCCATCATCGCACAGATGCTGTTTCTGACAGCTGATGACCCTGAGAAAGACATCTCCCTTTACATTAACAGCCCTGGCGGTTCCATCACCTCGGGTATGGCTATCTATGATACGATGCAATACATCAAGCCTGACGTATCCACCATTTGTGTAGGTATGGCAGCATCGATGGGCGCTTTCCTGCTTGCAGCAGGCGCCAAAGGCAAGCGTTACGCGCTTCCGAACAGCGAGGTTATGATTCACCAGCCGCTAGGCGGCGCAGAAGGCCAAGCGAGCGATATCGAAATCCGCGCTCGCCGTATTATCAAAATGCGCGACCACTTGAATGGCATCCTGTCCGAGCGCACAGGCCAACCGCTTGAGCGCGTGGAGAAAGATACCGATCGCGACTATTTCATGAGCGCAGCAGAAGCTTGCGAGTATGGTCTGGTTGACAAGGTTATTGAGAAAATCTAATTGCCCCGCATTATTGTGGGCGCATAACAAAAGAAACCCGGTTCAGGCGAACCGGGTTTCTTTTGTTATGCGCTTTTGTTATAAACTTTTTTCAACCAAAAAACCGCCCCAGATCATTCTGATCCAGAAGGCGGCATGGCCAAATAATAGGGTTATGAGCAAGCGAGCCCCTACTGAATAGGGCTTCTTATTGGTTCTCCAGCTCTTCCTTGCTTACCAATGCAGCTAAAGCGTTTACAGCCTGTTCTGCGTCCGAGCCTTCCGCACTTATGAAAACTTCAGTGCCCGAACTGATTGCCAAGCTCATAATTCCCATAATCGATTTGGCATTCACTTTCTTGTCGTCTTTCTCGACGAATACTTCAGATGAAAATTTATTAGCTTCTTGTACGAATAATGCTGCAGGTCTTGCATGAAGACCCGTCTTTAGTCGAACGACAACCGGAAGCCTTGTCATGGAAACCATACCCCCTATATCTTATTCAATCCTTAATTATGCCGATAATTTTAAACTCATTGTATCATTATACCATCGGAAACAAGAAGTTAAAAGTTTAGCCATTGCGTATTTTTTCAGCAAGCTCGTCAATTTTGCGAAGACGATGGTTTACACCCGACTTGCTTACTGACCCTTTCAGCAGTTCGCCAACTTCCTTCAAGTTCAGATCGGGGTGCTGCAGGCGAATTTCAGCGACTTCCTTGAGCTTATCCGGCAAGTTATCAAGGCCCAGCTCGCGGTCCAGCAGTTTAATATTATCAATCTGCCGTACGGACGCGCCAATGGTCTTGTTCAGGTTCGCCGTCTCGCAATTGACGATGCGATTGACGGAATTGCGCATGTCGCGCATAATCCTTACATCCTCGAATTTGAACAGCGCCTGATGAGCGCCGATAATGTTCAGCAGCTCAATAATTTTCTCGCCTTCCTTAATGTAAAAAATAAAGCCTTTCTTCCGTTCAATGCAGCGGGCATTCAGCTCGAACTTATTGGCAAGCTCCACTAATGAGGCGCAATATTCCTCATACATCGAAGAGATTTCCAAATGGTACGAGGAACCCTCAGGGTTATTCACTGAACCTCCAGCAAGGAAAGCCCCGCGCAAATACGAACGCTTGCAGCAAGACTTCTTGATCATCGCTTTATCGATTCCGGAGTTGAACACGAAACCTTCCGACACGATATGAAGCTTGCTCAATATAGATTGTACCATTGTTGGAATACGTACGATATACACATTGTTCTTTTTCAGCCGCATTTTTTTCCGAACCAACAGCTCGGTGTGTACCTCAAAGTGCTTTTTGACCAGAGAATAAATACGACGGGCTATGGCAGCATTTTCTGTTGAGATGTCCAAAATGACTTTGCGGCTGGATAAGCTGACAGAACCATTCATCCGAATGAGTGCGGAAAGCTCTGCAAGCTCACAGCAGGAATCCGCTTCAATAAGCGTAAGTTCCTTTTTCGTTTGTGCCGCAAACGACATGGTTTGTCACCTCTTTCTAATCATCCAGTTTTCCACTAGCTTATAAATATGATGGCTTAGACGCTCGGCATCATGCCTTAGAAACGTCTGGAATAAAACAAAACGATCCGCAATAACCTCGCAGCCCTTGCTGCGAATAGCTTCCAAATCAATAGCAACGGGCTTTGCGCCCATCTCTGCATATTTGGCTTCCACTTGCGGTGAAATTTCACCATTGTTCACAATGACATAATCAAATAATTGCAGGCCGATATGGGCCTCAATCGCATTCATATGATCCGATACCGTATAATTGTCCGTCTCGCCCGGCTGCGTCATCACATTGCACACAAACAGCTTGACGGCGCAAGATTCCGTAATTGCTTGGGCAAGCATGGGAACAATCAAATTCGGCATAATGCTCGTGTACAAGCTTCCAGGCCCAATAAGAATGGCATCTGCTTGCTCAATCGCCTTGACTGCTTCTGGCAGCGCGTGTGCTTTCTCCGAATCAATGAATACACGCTTGATCGCTTGACCCGCCTTTGGAATCATCGACTCTCCAATGACGATCGAGCCATCGGCCATTTCTGCCTTGAGCACGATAGCCTGGGCTGCCGCAGGCAAAACCCGTCCGCGCACCGCCAGCACCCTGCTCAGCTCGCGTACGCCCGTCACAAAATCGCCTGTGATGTCAGCCATAGCAGCCAGCATTAAATTGCCGAGACTATGCCCGGCAAGCCCCGTGCCTGAATTGAATCGGTATTGCAGCACCTCTGCAAGCAGCGGCTCCGTATCAGCGAGCGCCATCAGCACATTGCGAACATCGCCCGGAGGCGGGATTTGCAGCTCATTGCGCAGCACGCCGGAGCTGCCCCCATCATCCGCAACGGTGACGATGGCTGTAATATCCATGGGCTTTTCCTTCAGCCCGCGCAGCATAACGGATAATCCTGTGCCTCCGCCAATGACCACGATCTTGGGAGGCGCTCCTATTTTGTGCCTGTTCTGCATACGTTCCCTCCGTTAATGCCTGTCGCGGTCGGAATCGCGATGGCTGACGCGTACCCGTTCCGTATCGCTGCTTCCCAGCACACGGCCCAAGTATTCCGAAATCGCCACCGAGCGATGTTTTCCTCCGGTACAGCCAATACCGATAACGACCTGGCTCTTCCCTTCCTTATGATAAAGCGGAAGGAGGAACTGGAGCATATCAACCAGTTTGGCCAGAAACGCCTGCGTTTCCGGCCATTTCATCACATATTCATAAACCTCAGGCGTCTGGCCGGTATTTGGGCGCAGATGCTCAATATAATGAGGATTAGGCAAAAAACGCACATCATAAATTAAATCCGCATCAATCGGAATGCCATATTTAAAGCCGAAAGAAATGACATTGACCGACAAGCTATTTTGCTCCAAATTCGTAAACCTGGAAATAATCCGTTCCTTCAGCTGTGCGGGCTTGATGCTGCTGGTATCAATAACCAGCGATGCAGAACCCTTCAAATCCTCCAGCATTCTGCGCTCCAGCTTAATGCCGTCCAGCGGCAAGCCGTCGGGCACAAGCGGGTGGCGGCGGCGGCTCTCCTTATAACGTTGAACGAGCACGCCATCCGTCGCATCCAGGAACAGTATCTCACAGCTTATGGTAGAATGGTCTTTAATATAACTTAAAGACTCCGCTAAAGCTGTAAAAAACTCCCTGCCGCGCAAGTCAATAACTAAGGCAACCTTGCCGATCTTCCCGTTTGATTGCTCAATCAGCTCTGCAAACTTAGGGATAAGCACCGGGGGCAAATTATCGACGCAGAAGAAGCCAAGATCCTCTAGACTTTGTACAGCAATCGTCTTGCCCGCGCCTGACATCCCTGTAATAATAACAAGCTTCGCTAGTGCCGCTGCCGTCTCCATCTTCTTCTCCTCCTCACAAGCGGGGAAATGTCCCTGTTATCCTATGTTTATCGCTACGAGCGCAAAATCAATCCCGCTGCGCCAACGACACCTGCATTGTTGCCGAGCGTAGCAGGGATGATTTTCACGCCATCCTGCGCTTCTTTCTGTGTATACTTCTCGAATACTTCGCGAATTTGCTCGAACAGAAACTCGCCGGCTTTGGACACGCCGCCGCCAATAATAAAGCATTCCGGATTCAGCACGACGGCCATCAGTGCCATCGAGCGTCCCAAATAATACGCCGCACGGCTTACAATGCGCATAGCTACTTCGTCTCCAGCTTTTGCTGCATCGATTACGTCCTTCGCCATGATGTCTGTCACTTGAGCAAGCGTCGTACGGTCGCCGCGCTCCACAGCATCCTTCGCCATACGGATAATGCCCGTTGCGGAAGAAACCGTTTCGAGGCAGCCCATCTTGCCGCAGCCGCACTGAATCGCTTCGAGATCCGGCACAATTGCAATATGTCCAAGCTCGCCAGCCATGCCGGCGAAGCCTTCGACGATTTTGCCGCCGATAATAATACCGCCGCCTACACCTGTACCAAGCGTGTAGCATACGCAGTGGTCGATGCCTTTGCCCGCGCCAGCCCAAGCCTCGCCCAGCGCTGCCACGTTTGCATCATTGTTTACAAGCACTTTAGTTGCCAGCTTGGCTTCCAAATAGTCTTTCAAATTTACGTCGCGAATCTTCAAATTCGGCGCGAACTTAATATAGCCCGACGGAATGTCCAGGAAACCGGCGATTCCTACGCCTACGCCGCCAACCTGCTCCCATTCATAAGAAGATTCAGCGACGATGGCACGCGCATAAGCAGCAATATTTTCAAGGATAGCATCCGTACCTTTATTCGTTTCTGTGGGACCTTCATACGTGTGAAGCAAATCCCCGTTCTCGTTGCACAATCCGACCTTAATTGCCGTTCCGCCAACATCGATTCCAACGTAAATCTTTTGAGACATTTGTAGTCCACCTCATTAATATGTTAATCTTCTCTGTCCACTATAAGCGAAGCTCCTCCCTCTGGTCAAGGCAGGAAGCTCCTTGCTGCCGCTGGATTTGCACGTTGAGTTCACCCCGTATATCCATTAGACTAGGGTCAAGGTGAAACGGCTGTCGCGGTCCTTTGGCGGCGAAGCGCGTTTCATTCCGAGAAATATAGAGAAAGGATAACGAAATGATATACTTTCCTATATTTCAAGGTGAAACGGCTGTCGCGGTCCTTTGGCGGCAAAGCGCGTTTCATTCCGAGAAATATAGAGAAAGGATAACGAAATGATATACTTTCCTATATTTCAAGGTGAAACGGCTGTCGCCTTCCTTTGGCGGCGCAGCGCGTTTCATTCCGAGAAATATAAAGAAGGGATGGGAACATCACATACTTTCTCTATATTTCAAGCGAACACATCGCTTCCCGCCCTAGATGGCGGACTCCGTTCCGCATTTGAATCGAAGCAGCGTTTACACGCCTAACTGGCAGCTTATTATAGATCAATGAATCCACATCCCCGATAAGGAGGTATTCGGCCTTGCCCTTTCACAACCAGCAAATATTGCCTGCCCCGCGAAAAACGAAAGATTTGGAAAAGCTGATGACCTCTGACTTCTCCTATATTGTGCTGCTGGAGACGCATATCAGCCAACTGAAGAGCATTTTCGAGCTGGCGAATGCCTATGGAAAAAAAATACTGCTCCACGCCGATTTAATCGGCGGCCTCAAAAATGACGAATACGCCGCCGAATATTTGTGCCAGATGATTCGCCCGGCCGGACTTATTTCTACACGCGGCGCCGTCATTAGCACGGCCAAGAAAAATGGCCTTATTGCGATACAGCGCTTGTTTCTGCTGGATACCCAGGCATTGGAGAAAAGCTATGTGCTGCTGGAGCGCACGAAGCCTGATTATATTGAAGTGCTGCCAGGCGTCATGCCGCATATCATTCGTGAAGTTTTTGAACGGACGGGCATTCCGATTTTTGCCGGCGGCCTGATCCGAACTGTAGCAGATGTAGAAAATGCAACTGCCGCTGGGGCTACAGCGGTGACCACCTCGCGCAGCGAGCTGTGGACGCATTTTGCGTCTACAAGCAAATGATTGTATTCGGCAAGCCGATGCCGCTCGCGTCAATGCTGCGCCACCCGTCCCCCACACAGGTACATAGTGCTGCTTGTTCTGGGGTACTGCCCAAACATACAACCGTACAATAAACATACAACCGTACAATAAACATACAACCGTACAATAAACATACAACCGTACAATAAACATACAACCGTACAATAAACATACAACCGTACAATAAACATACAACCGTACAATAAACATACAATAAATACCCCTTTGCCTTATTCATCAGGCAAAGGGGTATTTGCTGCATTTCGATCTAGGGAACTAGGAAGCCCAGCGTTTAATAGGCGCTTGCGCCTTATGCGCGTATTTAACCTAACCGCCGATCTATGTTTACAGGGACTGGCTCCAGTCATGCGTCATGCTGCCTTCGAGGAAACGTTCGCAATCGAGCGCCGCCATACAGCCGCTGCCCGCAGCGGTAATCGCTTGGCGATATTTGCTGTCCTGCACATCGCCACAAGCGAAGATGCCTGGAACGTTCGTCTCGGAAGTGCCCGGTTTTACTTTAATGTAGCCATGCTCATCCGTATCGATCTGCCCGTTAAGGAAGCCAGTATTCGGCGTGTGTCCGATCGCTATGAAAATGCCGTGCGTCTCAATGACTTCTTCACTGCCCGTTTCATTGTTGCGTACTTTAAGGCCAGTAACGCCCATTGGCCCAGCTACAACCTCAACTGGCGTGCGGTTTAGGCTCCAGTCGATTTTCTCGTTTTCGCGCGCGCGATCCTGCATGATCTTAGAAGCGCGCAGCTCATCACGGCGGTTAACAAGCTCTACATTCGTCGCGAAGCGAGTCAGGAAGCTAGCTTCCTCCATGGCGGAGTCGCCGCCGCCAACCACGATGATTTTTTTGCCGCGGAAGAAAAATCCGTCGCAAGTGGCGCAGGTGCTGACACCGCGGCCTACGTTTTCTTTTTCCCCAGGAATGCCCAAGTATTTCGCTGAAGCGCCCGTCGAAATAATAAGCGACTCGCCTACGAATTCGCCTTTGCCTTCTACTTGCAGCTTGAACGGTCTCGCGGAAGTATCCACGCTGTTCACCCAGCCCGTAATGAACTCTGCACCGAAACGCTCCGCTTGCTTGCGCATATTAGCCATCAAATCCGGACCCATAATGCCTTCTGGAAAGCCCGGGAAGTTTTCTACTTCCGTTGTCGTCGTCAATTGTCCGCCCGGCTCCGGTCCTTCAATAACTAGCGGCTTCATGTTTGCACGAGCCAAATAAATCGCAGCCGTCAGTCCCGCAGGACCCGTACCGATAATAATCGCTTTATACATTCTGTAACCCTCCTTAAATTTTGCCCTATCCCTATTATATTTCACAGACGCGCCTGCTCGCTATTCCAGCGGCTCATCTGGCGCAAATACCGAATTAATCGAACGCATCTTTTCCTTAATGCCGCACACTTGATCGATCCGCTTCGCATTTTTGCTGACCGTTGCAATGGAAGTGCCATAACGAACGGATACCTCATGATACGAAATCGTGCGCCGATGCATCTTCGCCGTCAAATATTCCAGTGCTGCGGCCCAGCCTTCGACCTTGCTCAGCTTCGGAACGTCCGGATAAACCCGGCTGAGAAACTCGACCCACAGCGTCATCAGATCATGCTGCTGGATCAGATCATAACGTTTGTTCATTCGCGATAACGCAGCTTCTACTACTTCCTGCCATTTGGCTTCCCACACAGGCAGACGAGAAGGAACACGATTCGGTTCAATGACCGTCTCCTTGCCTTCCAAAATCGCCTGCAGAGGCTCCTGTACATCAATGGTGCGCAGGACGAAAATCGCAATCCGCTTCAAATAATCGTCTTCGCCCGGTTCGATTAGAAACGCTCTTAGCGCATCCTTCACTTCATTGTCGGCAATCATGCCGAGCGCCTGAATAACTTGCAGCTTCGTGTTCCGATCGCCGTGGCGCAGCGCCCAGAAGAAGGAGGAGCGGACGAGCGGATCGCGCTTCAAATGATCAGGCAATCCATCCGAGGAGTTTTCCCAAAGCTTGAACTGCTCCTCAAACGGCAAATGATAATGGTAGCTGACTGCTGATTTATGCTGCCCTTGCTTCACCAGCTCCAGTTGCTCCATATAATAACGGGGGATATTCGACTTTGGATCAAGCTTCGCTGTCTGCCGCCACAATCGCTCGGCTTCATGGAACCGCCCGATATTGCAAGCCGCTACAGCCGCGTAATGGTACAGGCATGGATCCTGATTTAAATCAGGGTCCTTCAGCAAACGAAGGAAGTGGCGGTAAGCCGCCTCATGCTCGCCAAGAATGCCCATCGTCGTAGCCAGCTTAAACACATGCTCCTCATGAAAAGGTGCCGTCTTGCGCAGAAGCTCCACCAGCGGAGCCAAACTTTTCTCGTCCTCCGCATGCTGATAAAAGATGGCCAAATTGCACAAGGCATGCAGGTTGCCCGCATCAATATGCAGCGCCTCATGAATCGTTTCCATCGCCTTATCGAACAGACCCATATAATAATAAGCGAGCGCCAAATTGTTGCGTGCGGCCAGAAACTCCGGCTGTGCCGCAATAATGTCCTCCAGCAGGCGAACCGCCTCGGTAAACTTGCCTTCCTCCAGCAGCGTGCGTGCCTGATCATGCTCAAACAGGCCTTCACGCGCCTTAATGCTCGTTACCCGCGTTGGACGCTCCAGCTCATAATCGAGCAATTCCATCATTTCTTCCGCCTCATCGAGGTACTGCCCATCCGCATCCTCTTCGAGATATTGCACCAAAGCCCCTTCAGCGGCTTCATATTGTTCCATATTGGCATAGTTGTTCGCCATATAAAAATGGCATTCCGTCATCGTAGGATCAAGCTCATCGACGATCCAATGCAAAATTTTATTGGATTCCTCATAATTGCCCATTTCCGATAAAATGCCAGCCATATTACAATGGTTAACCGGATTTTCCGGCTCATATTCCACAGCACGGCGAAAATATTTAAGTGCCTTGTCATAGTGGTATCGGTCCAATGAGCGGACAGCCCGTTCGAAAAAGAATGTGGCATCCCACTGAATAGGTATGATTTTCGTTTTTGGCTCAGCTGTGGCCGCGCGTTTCTTTCCCTTCATTGGCAAGGCACCTCCCGGAAACTTCATTTTCTACGATTATAACATAGGAACGGTCAAGTCGCGCACTCAAACTAAAGGAAACGCTCCAGGACAGCTGCAATGACCCGCGTTCCATTGCGACAAAAGGCAAAAAGTTATGAAAATCGCGGGCGTTTTAATAACCGCCCGCGATTCTCATATAAGTATTTATGCTGTTTGTGGTAAAGAGTCCACAAGGTGAAACGGCTGTTGCTGTCCTCTGGAAGAACAGCGCGTTTCATTCTGAGAAATATAGAGAAAGGATGGGATAATCATATACTTTCCTATACTTAAAAAAAGTTCTCGCTACACGCCTGCATTTTTGAACAGGGTGCTGATCGAACCGCCTTCAATAATGATGCGTGTCGCTTCTGCAAGCAGAGGAGCAACCGATAGCACCGTGAAACGGTCCGGACGGTTGTCAGGCAGGAGAATAGAGTCGGTTACGACTACTTCTCTAATACTTGGAATATCCAAACGCTCAATAGCATTGCCGGAAAAGAGAGGGTGAGTAGCGCACACGTACACATCTTCCGCACCACGTTCCTTCAAGCTTTCGACTACATTGACAATCGTTGTGCCGGTATCAATCAGATCCTCGATAATAATCGGTGTCTGGCCTTCAACATCACCAATAACATGGGTAATCGATGATTCATTATGTGCTGGACGCTTCTTGATCATAATCGCGAACGAAGTGTCCAAGTAGTTGGCAAGCTTCTCGGCAGTCGAAGCGCGTCCAGCATCTGGCGATACGACAACTGGGTTTTTAATATTTTTCGATTTCAAATAATCGCTGAGCAGATCAAGAGCTGTCATATGATCGACCGGAATATTAAAGAAGCCCTGAATTGCTGGTGCATGCAAGTCAATCGTAACGACGCGGGTCGCCCCAACTGTCGTCAATACGTCTGCAACCATTTTTGCGGAAATCGGTTCCCGCGGCGCGGATTTACGCTCCTGACGGGCATAACCGTAATACGGCATAATAATGTTAATTGTTTTCGCCGAAGCCCGTTTCGCTGCATCGATCATAACTAGCAGCTCCACGAAATATTCGTTGATCGGATGCGAAAACGATTGAACCAGAAATACGTCGCAGTTCCGGATGGTTTCTTCATAGTGGACATAAATTTCGCCACTCTTGAATCTGGACATCTTAATGGCGCCGAGCGTCAATCCTAAATCCGAAGCAATCTTCTGAGCTAGTTCCGGATTAGACGATCCCGAGAAAATACGCAACTTGTCGCTTAACATAATACCCTCCTGAGCGTTTAAACCAAATAAGTTTTACCTGACTAGGCTTTCAATGCGCAACGCCTGCTTGCCCTAAGCTTGTGCTCCGGGCACAGCCCGTTTGCGCTTGGTCAATACCATTATACATCGAATTGCTAATAATTCAAAAATCAATACTGACTAATTTTCGACGATCAAAGGTCGCGAGCTGCGAAAAACCGACTTCTTTCAACATCAGACGCGCTTGATCGAGGTATTGTGCCAGTCTTTCTGGCTGATGCGCATCCGAGCCAACCGTAATTGGAATGCCCAGCTTAAGCGCATATTCCAGCATTCTGCGGCTCGGGAACATTTCCTCCGCTGGTGTCCGCAAGCCCGAGGCATTCAATTCAATCGCAACGCCATGCCGCTTGACGGCTTCGAGCGCTGCATTTTCCAAATGCGTTACATCTTCCTCCGGCTTAAAGCCAAAACGCTTGATTACATCGATATGCCCGATAAAATCATAAAGCCCGGTTGCCGCCGCCTTCTGTACCGCATCATAATACTGCTCATATACCGCCAGCCGGTTTTTGCCTTCCCAGCCATGCGTCTGGCGAAAATCGGTAATATCCCACTCGCCGAGAAAATGCACCGAGCCAATGACATAATCGAACGGATACGCTTTAATGATATCCTCGATTTGCCGCTCGTAACCCTCGATATAATCGCCTTCCAGCCCGACGCGTATGTCGATTTGATGTTTGTACTTCTCCTTGAGCGTCAAACACTCCTCGACATAACGCGGCAGCTCCTCCATTGGCATGGCCATCTCTGGATAATACGTCGCCGGATCGACATGAATAAGCGGCAAATGGTCGGACAAGCCGAGCTGGTCAAGCCCCAGTTCAATGCCCTTCTGTACGTATTCCTCAAGCGTGCCCACTGCATGCCCGCAGCGAACATGATGGGTATGGTAATCGATAAGCATAAGGCAGCCCTGCCTTTCCTTTTTTAATCCTATGAATTAAAACCGCAAAACGCGGCAATCCGCCTGGCTAGGCTTTGGACTGCTCGCGTTTCATTGCATTATTGCTGGCTGGTTTGCCGTGGCGCTGCACAAGCTCCTGCATCACATCATCCAGTGGCAAGCCCCGCTCTCTGAGCAGCACCAGCAGGTGGAAAATCAAGTCGCTCGCTTCAGAACGCAGCTCGTCGTTGTCTTGATTTTTCGCCGCGATAATCGCTTCGGTTGCTTCCTCGCCAACTTTTTTAAGAATTTTATCGATGCCTTTATCGAATAAATATGTCGTATACGCACCTTCTGGACGCTCCGCATGGCGCTCGGCAATGACGCTTTCCAGGCTGCCCAAAATCGCAAAGCGATCTCCGCCTTGGCCAACTTCAGCTGCAGCTGCCCCAGTTGACGCGGAATCTACGCCGGAATTGGCCTCCATAGCTTTATTCGCCAGCTCGATATCATTGAAAAAGCAGCTATAGCTTCCCGTATGGCAAGCTGGGCCAACTTGATGAACGCGTACCAGCAGCGTGTCGCCGTCACAGTCATAGGATAAGGACTCAATACGCTGCGTATGGCCGCTCGTTGCGCCCTTGTTCCACAGCTCGCTGCGCGAGCGGCTCCAGAACCAGGTCGAACCCGTCTCCACCGAAAGCTTAAGCGAATCCTCGTTCATATAAGCGAGCATCAGTACTTCCTTGCTTTGCACATCCTGCACGATCGCTGGCACAAGGCCGTCCTCGCTCCACTTAATCTGTTTTATCCAGTCTGTCATCTAACTTCCACGCCCTTCTGCCGCAAATCATCCTTCACTTCGCGAATCGTCATTTCTTTGTAGTGAAAAATCGTCGCCGCCAGCGCAGCGTCCGCCTTGCCCTGATCGAAAACATCGCTGAAATGCTCAATTCGGCCTGCCCCGCCCGAAGCAATAACCGGAATGCCCAGCTTGCCTGATACAGCAGAGGTCAGCGGAAGATCAAAGCCATCCTTCGTTCCGTCGGCATCCATGCTCGTCAGCAAAATCTCGCCAGCGCCAAGCTTTTCCACCTCACAAGCCCACTCCAACGCTTTAATGCCTGTCGCCTGGCGGCCGCCGTGCGTATATACTTCCCACTCGCCCCACGCTTCGTTAAATTTCGCGTCTATCGCGACAACGATGCACTGGGAACCGAATTTGCGCGAGCCGTCGCGTACGAGCGAAGGATTTTTGACTGCGGCCGTATTAATGCCGATCTTGTCTGCGCCTGCGCGCAGCAGCCGCTTCATGTCGTCGACATGCGAGATGCCGCCGCCAACCGTGAACGGAATCGTAATTTCGCCTGCCGTGCGTTTGACGACCTCGATCATCGTCGCCCGGCCTTCAACCGAGGCGGAAATATCGAGAAATACGAGCTCATCCGCTCCCTCGCGGTCATAGGTAGACGCCAGCTCGACCGGATCGCCGGCATCGCGCAAGTTAACGAAATTTACGCCTTTAACGACGCGGCCGTCTTTGACATCGAGACATGGAATAATGCGTTTTGCCAGCATTTTGCACGCTCCTTATATTAGACTCATCTATGGCTTCGCCTGCGACAGCCTGTAGATATTCATTTTTTAAAATATAAGAATATATAAGCTTCACCCTTATACTCCGCTTATATTTCATCGCGAAACGTTAGATTTACCGCCAGAGGACGGCGACAGCCGTTTACGCTTGTGAAAAAATAACGTTGTCGTTCGATAGATACATGGTGCTGTTAAGCGACTTCCCGTGATGTAGCCGGCGGGGCTAGGCTAAGCCTTGCTGCTGCCGGTCAATGCGAGGAAATTGCCAAGCAGCTGCATGCCCAGCTCGCCGCTTTTTTCCGGGTGGAACTGCATGCCGTATACTTGGTCGCGCCCAACGATTGCCGTTACCTGTTGATAATAATCGGTCGTAGCCAGCAGATCGCTGCCTTGCTCCGGCTTCGCATGGAAGGAGTGGACGAAATATACATGGCCCTCTTCCAAACCCGCAAACAGCGGGCTTTGCTCCTGCTCAAAGCTAAGTTTGTTCCAGCCCATATGCGGAATTTTGTAATCGCCTTGGAAACGGATGACCTTGCCTGGCAGCAAGCCGAGGCCCTCATTATCGCCGTACTCCTCGCTCGCGCTGAACAACAGCTGCATGCCGAGGCAAATGCCGAGCAGCGGCTTGCCGGAGGCGGCAAATTGCTTCACGACCTCATCCAGCTTCGTCTCGCGCAAATTGCTCATCGCATCACCGAAGGCGCCGACACCTGGCAAAATCGCGCCATCCGCCGCCAAAATCTCCTGCGGATCAGCCGTTACAACCGCAGCATAGCCAAGACGCTCAACCGCCTTGCTAACGCTGTGAAGATTGCCCATGCCGTAATCGATGATTGCAATCATGCTACAGCACTCCTTTCGTCGAAGGCACTCCTTGTACGCGAGGATCAATGCTCGTCGCTTCATCCAGCGCCCGGCCAAGCGCCTTGAATACCGCTTCAATCATATGATGCGTATTCTGGCCGTAATGTACGATAACATGCAGCGTAATGCGCGCTTCCAGCGCCAGCTTCCATAGAAATTCGTGTACCAGCTCCACAGAGAAGCTGCCTACTTGGCTTGAAGGATACTCCGCACGGTATTCGAAATGCGGGCGGTTGCTCACATCGATAATAACCTGTGCCAGCGCCTCATCCATCGGCACGAATACGCTCGCGTAACGCTTGATGCCGCGCTTGTCGCCAAGTGCTTCACGCAGCGTTTGCCCGAGGCAAATGCCGATATCCTCCACCGTGTGGTGGTCATCGATTTCAATATCGCCTTTGGCATCAACCGTCAGGTCGAACTGGCCGTGCTTTGTGAACAAATCCAGCATATGGTTCAGGAAAGGCACATCCGTCTCAATGTTGGCCGTTCCGCTTCCGTCTACCGAAAACGCCAGCTTGATGTCTGTTTCATTTGTTTTGCGAGCTACTTCCGATACGCGTCCTGTCAATTCCGCCATTACCGATTCCTTCTTTCTTCCCGTAAAATAAATGTTTGCTTTGTTCGCCTTGTTTGCTTTATTTGCTTTGGCTGTTGCTTATCTAGCCTTGCGCTTTAGCGCCCTTCGCGCTCCAAACGGATTTGAATCGCCCGCGCATGGGCTTCAAGCCCTTCCTGCCGGGCCAGCGTCATAATTTTGTCGCCATTTGCGAGCAGCGCTTCCTTGCTATAGTAAATCAAGCTTGATTTTTTTAGAAAATCATCCACGTTGACCGGAGAGGAAAATCTCGCCGTTCCATTCGTCGGGATAATGTGGTTCGGTCCAGCGAAATAATCGCCAACCGGCTCCGAGCTGTAAGGGCCGAGGAAGATTGCCCCGGCGTTTTCGATCAAGCCGAGCAGCCTCATTGGATCGGCTGTCAGCACCTCCAGATGCTCAGGCGCCAGCTTGTTCACGACATCGATGCCCGCTTCCAGCGAGTCGACCATGAGTACGGCGCCGTAGCTGTCGATAGAAGCCCGCGCGATTGCTTGGCGCGGCAGCGTAGCGAGCTGGCGCTCCACTTCAGCGGCTACAGCGCTGGCGAGCTGCTCCGAAGGCGTAACGAGGATGGACGATGCCATCTCGTCATGCTCCGCCTGCGACAGCAGATCAGCGGCGATATAAGCCGGATCAGCCGATTCGTCGGCAAGCACGACGATTTCGCTAGGACCTGCGATGCTGTCGATATCGACAGCGCCAAATACTTCGCGCTTCGCCAGGGCGATATAAATATTGCCCGGCCCGCAAATTTTATCAACGGGCGCGATCGTTTCCGTCCCATGGGCGAGTGCGGCAATCGCCTGCGCTCCGCCTACGCGGTACATCTCCTTGACCCCTGCTTCAGCAGCAGCAACGAGAATGCCTGGATCAATGCCGTCCCGTCCGCCAGTTGACGGCGGCGTGACCATGACGATTTCCGGCACGCCAGCTACCTGGGCCGGAATGACATTCATGAGCACGGACGACGGATACGCCGCCTTGCCTCCGGGCACATAGACGCCGACCCGCTTCAGCGGGCGCAAAATTTGCCCGAGCAGCGTCCCGTCCGGCTGCAAATCCATCCACGAGTTGCGCTTCTGCTTCTCGTGGAAAGACCTGATGTTGACAGCGGCCTCGCGGATCGCTGTCAGAAAAGCGGCGTCTACCTGCTCATACGCCGCATCAATTTCCGCCTGCGTCACGCGCAGCTCCGCTGCCGTCAGCTCAGCCCTGTCCAGCTTTGCCGTGTAACGCAGCAAAGCGGCATCTCCTTCTTTGCGGACATCTGCAATAATCGTCCGCACTACTTCATTTTGCTCCGGCGATCCGTACTCCACCTCGCGCTTCAAACCGAACTGCTCCGCTCGCATAATTCTCACAATCGCCAACCCCTTTCCTTTCAGGCTCTGTTCCATTTGCTTTATGGCTCTGTTCTGCTTTTACTGCTCTGTTCTGCTTTGCTTTTACTGCTCTGCTTTGCTTTATGGCTCTGCTCTGTCTTTCTATTATCGCTCTTTCCTGCTTTTAACTCCCTGCTCCATCTACCTTAATGCAGTCGTTCCCGCAATTCTAGAGCTTTGCGCCAAGCGTTTCCTGCAATCTATCGCAGAGGCTTTGAATCGCCTCGTTTTTCATCCGGTAGCTGACGCGGTTCGCAATCAAGCGGCTCGTAATGCCGAAGATGGACTCCATCTCGACCAGGCCATTTTCGCGCAGCGTCTGTCCCGTCTCGACCATGTCGACAATGCGGTCAGCGAGGCCGATAAGTGGCGCAAGCTCTATTGAGCCGTTCAGCTTGATCACTTCTACCTGCTGCCCCAACTCGCGAAAATATTGCGAAGCCACATTCGGATATTTCGTCGCTACCCGCGGATTTATTACCGGCTTCCAATCGGGCAGCCCGATTACCGACATCCGGCACTTGGCGATGCCAAGATCCAGCAGCTCGTATACATCTTTATTTTCCTCCATCAGCACATCCTTGCCGACGATTCCAATATCTGCGACGCCATATTCCACATAAGTAGGCACGTCTACAGGCTTTGCCATAATAAACTCCATGCCTGCTTCCGGCAGCTCAATGATCAGCTTGCGCGTATCGTCAAAATCGCTTGGAATCGGCAGTCCCGCTTCGCGAAACAGCTTCGATGCCTGCTTGTAAATCCGGCCTTTCGGCATAGCTACCTTCAAAATCTCTCTGCCTGCTCCGCTCACTTGCTATCCCCTCCAAGCATTTCGTCCATACCTTCGGTAAATAGTAGAAACTCCACATATTCCACGCCTTTGAAAATAAACCGTCCCGACGTGTTCTTCGCCAGCTCCGCTGCCTCTTCTTGCCCGATACGCTCTGTCACAACCGTCGCTCCTTGGCCTCTGAGCTGCTGCGCGATTGCCAGCGCCGCTTTGCGCTCCGTCTCATCGTAGCCAATCAGCACGCGCTCAGCTTTCGCTGGTTCATCTTCATTGCCGAGCACTTCGAGTATCCGCGTCGTCTTCAGCGCGAAGCCTGTTGCTGGCGCCGGGCGGCCGAATTGGGCTAGCAAATTGTCGTATCTTCCGCCGCTCACTACAGGGAATCCAAGATCCGCCGCATAACCTTCAAAGGTCATGCCTGTATAATAGGAGAAATCGCCGATCATCGTCAGATCGATCAGCACATGCTCGCTCAGTCCGTAAGCGTCGAGCACGTCCCACATCTCGCATAAATGCTGGATAGATGCCTGTGCCGTCTCATCCGCGCTTAATTCAAGCGCCTGCTTGCATACTTCCTGGCCGCCGCGCAGCCTTAAAATCCCTTCCAGCTCGCGCTTTACAGGCTCCTCCAGCGACAGCTGGCGCAATTGCTCGCGGTAGCCGACATAATCGCGTCCCAGCAGGCACGCTTTAAGCTGCTCCTGCTCTTCCTTGCGTCCAGACAGCGATTCCTCGAACAGCCCGTTCAGGAAGCCGACATGGCCAATAGCGATCTTGAACCGTTTTACACCGGCTGCCTTCAAGGAGGCTATAGCGAGCGCCACAACCTCTGCATCCGCATCAGCCGAAGCATCGCCAACAAGCTCTACGCCCGTCTGGAAAAATTCAGCCTCTCGGCCCGCTTCCTCTTCAATTGCACGATACACATTCGCATGGTACGACAATCGCAGCGGGAATGGAGACTCCTTCAATAGCGAGGACACTACACGCGCAATAGGTGCTGTCATATCCGAACGCAGCACGAGCGTAGTTCCACGGTTGTTGAGCAGCTTGAACAGCTTTTGATCAGAGGTAGAGCTTGCTACCCCTACAGTGTCGTAATATTCCATAGTTGGCGTAATGATTTGCTCATAGCCCCAGCCCTGCATGCAGGCAAGAGCGGCATGCTCAATTCGGCGAAGCTTTGCAACAGCTTCTGGAAGATAATCTTTAACACCAATCGGTTTCTCAAATACTTTTGGTTTGGACATCTATTTTCACCCACAATTTACTTTAGTATGTTAACGCGTTGCCATATTAGCGATCTGCCAAAATAAAGAACCTAGTCGTTATGGTAACATGAAGCTTCTACTCCGTCAAGATTAGAGCTTTCCTTGTCCGGCTCCTCAACGATTACGATTCAAAATGAAGCTGCCAAGGTAGAGGAGAAGTGCTGCTAAGACGAAAAGCGCTTCTCTCAGCATCTCAACATAAATAAAGCTGATGCTCATTATGGGCACCAGCTTCATTCGTGCAGCATTACCAGATTTAGCTGTGATCCGCTGAGCGGTTCCCCTTTCCAATATCCCGAATCGGATTCCCGCCAACGAAAGCATGGGCTGGCACATCCTTGTAAACAACTGAGCCAGCGGCTACAACCGCATGATCGCCAATCGTTACGCCCGGTAAAATCGTCGTATTGGCGCCAATCATGACGTTCGCCCCTATTTTCACATCTCCAAGCCGGTATTCGCGAATTAAATATTCATGCGTAAGAATCGTCGTGTTGTATCCGATAATCGTATTATCCCCAACCTCAATCCGTTCCGGAAAAAAAACATCCACCATCACCATTAACGCGAAAGCGGTATGCTGACCGACCTTCATGCCGAGCACACGGCGGTAGATTATATTTTTGACCGGCAAAATCGGACAATAACGGGCCAGCTGAATGAATATGAAATTTCGAACCGCCTTAAAGCGGCTGACCGTGCGATAGACCTGCCAGAGCGCATTAGGTCCCTCTACCGGATAACGTTCGACATTACGCAAATTATCTCCGCTCCAATCCTGCGAAAGCGTACAGCTCCCGCATATCATCAATGACATACTGGGCACCAGAATCTCTAAGCAGCTGTGCTCCCTTCATCGACCAGGCCACACCAACAGGCAAAGCGCCAGCCGCCTCAGCGGATAAAATATCGACCGAGCTGTCGCCCAGCATCAATGTCGTCGCCGGATCTGCACCAAGCGCAGCAATAGCCATGCTGACAGGCTCTGGATGCGGCTTCGGATTTGTGACATCATCGATGGTCACGATCGTGTCGATATAGTCGCTCAAGCCGACATATTTCAAGCCTCGTTCTGTCGTCAGACGCATTTTCGTCGTTACAATCCCAATCTGGATACCTTGTTCATGCAAATTTTTAATGACCTCTACAACATAGTCGAAAGGCTTCACGTATTCATCATGCAGGCGAAGGTTTACTTCGCGATAAGCCGCTACCAGATGCGTAACATCCTCCAGCCCCGAAAACTGCTGCATTTGCATCGTCAAAGGCTGTCCCATGCTTGGAATAATATGCTCTCTGGAGAAATCCGCCGGAACGACACCTTTCAGCGCATCCAGAAACGAGCGGATAATCAGTTCATTCGTATCGATAATGGTACCATCCAAATCAAACAGCATCGTTTTTATGTTGCCTAGCACATCTGTCTCCTCCTAAATCCGCTTTAAAACTTCTCTATAAGCCTTACAAAAAGTCTTACAAAAACATAACGGCTACTGCCTTCAAGAAGGCAATAGCTCGTCTTATGTCCATTTAACTTCCGCCGTTACGCTTTTGGAACATCATCCGTGGCAATAGCCGCATGCTCCACCTTCGTGGAGACGATTGGATCGGAATAATGCTCTTTGGCAGCTCCTGTTTTGCGGCGAATAACGATAAACGCAATGGCGCCAACAATAAGCAGAAGCGCAAGCAGCTGTGAAATTCTCAGATTGCCGTAAGCCGGGTCCAAGTAACCAGGCTGGAACAAAATCGTCATTGGCGACCAAAGAGCGTCAACAAGGTTCACGAGCCAATTAGGGCCATGGAAGGCCAGGCTGTCTGTACGCACCATTTCAATGTAGAAGCGGCCGAGGGAATACCAGATGAAATAGCTCGCCAGCAATTCGCCCGCACGCAGGAAGCGTTGACGGCGCAGTACGCAAAGCAGAAGGATACCTACAAGGCTCCACAGCGATTCGTACAAAAAGGCCGGGTGATGGAAGACGCCATTCACGTTCATTTGATTCACAATAAAATTAGGCAGGTGAAGCGTATCACGAAGGAAGCTTTCCTCTACCGGACCGCCATATGCCTCCTGATTCATAAAGTTGCCCCAACGGCCAATCATTTGGCCGGCAAGCAGCCCTGGAACGCACACATCGGCGAGTCTCAAGAAGCTGTAGCCCTTATAACGGAAGTAGAAGAACCCGCATAGAAAGGCACCGATCAGCGCGCCATAAATGGCTATGCCGCCTTCCCAAATTTTAAACACGTCGAGCGGGTTCGCTTTATAATCTTCCCATTTGAAGGCAACATAATAAATCCGGGCACAAATCACGGCAGAAGGAACGCCAAGCAGCAGCATATCCATAAAGAAATCCGGCTTAATACCAAAGCGTTTGCCCTCTTGTATCGCCAGCAGCAAGCCTACCAAGGCAGCTGTGCCGAGAATAATGCCGTACCAACGTACAGTTAGGGGACCCAGTGAAAAAGCAATCGGGTCAATTAGCGATGTAAGCATCTTTTATTAGCTCCTTTATATCAATCGTAATCATCCGCATCTTCAGCAATCGTTTCCGTCAGCTTATTAGTAAACTGCAGCGCAGCATTATAGCCCATCCGCTTCAATCTGAAGTTCATAGCCGCCACCTCAATAATAACTGCAAGGTTGCGTCCCGGCCTTACAGGCACAGTTACAAGCGGCACATCGGTATCAATGATCCGCGTCTTCTCTTCATCCAGTCCCAGACGGTCATATTGCTTATCCTGCTGCCAATTCTCAAGCTTGATGACTAACGTAATCCGCTTCTGTGTACGAACGGCACCCGCGCCAAACAGCGTCATTACATTAATAATGCCCAAGCCGCGAATCTCCAGCAAATGACGGATCAATTCCGGTGCTGTGCCGTGAAGCTGGCTGTCAGACGTCTGTCTAATCTCAACCGCATCATCGGCAACGAGGCGATGCCCGCGCTTTACAAGCTCAAGCGCAGTTTCGCTCTTGCCAATACCGCTGCCGCCAGTGATGAGCATGCCCACCCCATATACGTCTACCAGAACACCATGAATAGTTGCGGTAGGCGCAAGCTTTTTCTCCAGAAAATCCGTAATCCGGCTCGTCAAAATCGTAGTTGCCACATGGCTGCCAAGCACAGGAATATTTGTTTTATTCGAATAAGCAATCAGCTCATCCGGCGGTTCTAGTCCACGGGTCAAAATAATACAAGGCGTGTCTGAATGGCACAGACGCTCCATACGCAGCCTGCGCTCCTCTGATGTCAGCGTGCTGAGAAACGTAATTTCCGTTTTCCCTAACAGCTGTACCCGCTCACTCGGAAAATAATCAAAGTATCCGGCCATTTCAAGCCCCGGACGATACAGGTCATCAACCGTAATCGCACGCTTCAGGCCTTCCTCACCCGATATGATTTCCAACGAAAAATGCTGCACTAATTCTGATACTTTCACTTTCTTAGGCATAGCATGGCCTCCTTATATCACAACAGCGTATGTAAGCTAATTACCATTGACTTCATCGTATAGGAAAAAAGCGCCGAAAGCAATGTCTTCCCGCTTTCTGACGCTCAAATTGACGTTCAATTGCATGATAAGATTCACATATTTATTCCCAGTGGAATAACAAAGAGCTGTTGGACGAATCCAACAGCTCTCTTATGAAATCTATAATGGCTTTAGCAATTAGTTTTCGAAAATGTTAAGCTCGGACTCTGTGTCGAACAGGTGAACTTTGTTCATGTCCAGAGCAAGTTTAACTGTCAGTCCATCACGCAGAGCGGAACGTCCGTCTACACGTGCGATAACTGTGTCTGTGCCAATACCGTTCAGGTACAGGTACATTTCGTGACCCAGGTTCTCTGCAACTTCGATCGAAGCGTTAACGATCGTGTTAGGCGAAGCTTCCAGGAATACTGGCTCTTCATGAAGATCTTCTGGACGAATACCCAAGATCACATCTTTGCCGATGTAGCCTTTGGAACGAAGTGTAGCAGCTTTGCCTTCAGGCACAACTACATCTACGCCAGTCGATTTGAAGCGAACAGTACCGCCTTGATCCGTCAATGCACCTTTAATGAAGTTCATGGAAGGAGCACCGATGAAGCCAGCAACGAAAATGTTAACTGGGTGGTTGTAAAGCACTTCTGGAGAAGCTGTTTGTTGAATAAAGCCATCTTTCATAACAACAATGCGATCACCCATCGTCATAGCTTCGATTTGGTCATGCGTTACATAGATTGTTGTTGTTTCAAGACGTTTAGTCAGCTTGGAAATTTCAGCACGCATTTGACCACGAAGTTTCGCATCCAAGTTGGAAAGCGGCTCATCCATCAAGAATACTTGCGGCTCACGAACGATCGCACGACCAAGAGCGACACGTTGACGTTGACCACCGGAAAGAGCTTTCGGTTTACGGTCAAGCAAATGCTCGATATCTAGAATTTTAGCAGCTTCACGAACGCGTTTGTCGATGTCTGCTTTTTTGAATTTACGAAGTTTCAAACCAAAAGCCATGTTTTGGTATACGTTCATATGCGGGTAAAGAGCGTAAGATTGGAATACCATTGCGATATCGCGATCTTTAGGAGCTACGTCATTAACAAGACGCTCGCCAATAAACAATTTACCTTCGGAAATTTCTTCAAGACCTGCAATCATACGAAGAGTTGTCGATTTACCACAACCGGATGGACCTACAAGCACTAGAAATTCTTTGTCCTTGATATCTAAGTTAACGTCAGTTACCGATGCTTTATCAGAACCCGGGTATTTTTTGTAAATGCCTTCTAAACGTACGCCTGCCATGTGAATTTCCCCCTAAAAGAAATTTTCTTATAGGACTATCTTATCCCACATGCAGTCAGATGACTATGCACAAACTTTACAAAAAAACTAATGTCTTTTCGTAACTTTGTACAATAGCAATATAATTTTGACTAAGACGGCATCCCGAAACTGTCGTACATCCAGCCCCGTCTCCTGTTTTAGCTTGTCCAAACGGTACAATAACGTATTGCGGTGGATATAAAGCTTCTTCGCGGTTTCGCTTACATTACAGTCCAGTGAGAAGAAGGTTTCGAGTGTTGCGAGCATTTCTGCCTCTACGAAAAGCTCCGTACGTTTTAGCGATTGCTCCAAATATCGGGCCCGCTGGCTCTCCGGTATACTATTCAGCAGGCGCTCCAGTTGCAAATTCCATGGAAAATGAATATTGCTTCCAACATGGAATTTCCGCCCCAAATTAATCGTTTCGCGCAGCGCAGCCGTCGTCTCTACGATGCCCTTCGCCGGTCTAATCGGATGGGACACCGCCAGATGGCATTCGCCAATCCACTCGCTGGCAAGCATCTCATGCAGCCCCAGACAGATGGAAGCCAGATTATCCTCCACCGACTCTTCATCATCGTCATCAAACACCTCTGAATCCGCTTCCTTAAGCAGCGATACCGGACCCCAAATAAGCCATTCCTGCTCCCGAAGCGGTATTAATAAAATTTCCTCGGCGAGAAAGGAACGAAGCAGCTTCTCCAGCTCCACGTACGCTGCTTGCTTCGTATTTGAATATTCCGTTACTAATAAAAAAGGAATCATATCCGCGAACAGCTTGCCACCCGCGGTCAAGTGATCCGGCATCGATTGCCCCGGCTCGCCTGATTCGAACTGCTCCTGAATCCACTCGCCGATGCTGCGAGCTGTTTTCTCGCTTTCTGTCAGCTTGCCAGCCGCTTTATCGTGTGCCGGCCTTGTTTCATTCCAGCGCAGCATTAGGCTCAGTAAATCCAGCGTGCTCTCCTCAAAGCGGCTGCCCTCTATTTCCAAAACCTCTATTTCATGCTCGTCTACTCTGACGGCTACCCACATCTTATCCTCGCGTTGGACGCGTTGTCCTTCCAAAGCTAAGCTGCGCCCATGCTCCTCCGCCTGCAGGTAGTGATTTTTCTCTGCTATATCATTCCATTCGGACAATTGCATTTTTACTAGACGAACTGGACAGTCCAAAATGCGCTCCAGCGGTTTCAACCATTCTGTCGTGCTCATTTTCTGCTATCTCCTATCGCAAGCCTCACGAATGAACGCTTTTTCTCGTCATTGTAACATATTGGAGGAGGGAATTCAGCCCATGACCAGCAAAAGGATGATCGACAGCATAGAGAACAAAGCCGCAATTAAATATAGAAAAGATACGGTTTGCACCTGGTTTAATCCCCATTTCATCAGGGCATGATGCGTATGCAGTTTGTCCGCATGGTGAAGTCCTTTGCCGCGAGCGAGCCGCCGCAGCATGACAATGGAAGTATCCATAATAGGCAAACCCAGCGCCAGTAACGGAACAAGCACGGTAATGAAGGTTGCCTTCTTGAAAGCCCCGTCTACTGCTACAACAGCAAGCGTATAGCCAAGAAATGTGGCTCCCGCATCTCCCATAAAAATCCTTGCCGGATAAAAATTAAACAGCAGAAAGCCTAGGCATGCCCCGCCTACAATCGCCGCTAAAATCGCCGTCTCAGCTTGTCCTTTGACCAGCGCAGTAATAAACAGCGTTATTGCCGATAACACGCATACGCCAGATGCCAGCCCATCAACCCCATCCATGAAATTAATCATGTTGATAAGAGCGAATATCCAGATCGACGTCCCAAGCCAAGCTACCCAATGCGGGAGAAAAAAGAACATCCCCGAAGCAGGGTTTGTCACCCCTGCGATTTGAATATGGAACCACAGCGGCAGCGTAGACACCACACCATAAACAAGTACTCTGGGCCAGACAGGAAAATCCCTTCCCTCCGCTTTTGCTTTATCATCTAATAAACCGATGGTAACAAGCACCGCGCCCCCTGCCGCAATCGTCCAGCTTAATGACGTCATCCCCTGAAATGCAATAATCGTAACCGTACACGCCACATAAATCGCTATGCCACCGAGCAAGGGAATCGGCTGCCGATGAATTTTTCGCGCATTCGGCCGATCCATAATACCATATTGCAAGGCGAGCCTTCTTACAATCGGAACCATTACACTTACAATCGCCAAACTTATAAAAGCCGCCAACCCATAGAACATCTTAGACGGACCCCTTTGCATCGCTAATCAGCTTGTTTCCGCCTATTGTTCCCTAATGAGCAAAAAATCATGAACCGTTTTCGTAAATGTCATTGACGCCGAAAAGATTGCAATGTTAAGATTAAACAAAGTTATCTTATCGGAATAAATATATATACAACAGAGGAGCGATTTTCATGTCAACGATTGTCATCATTTCGGGCAGCCCTAATCCTGGTTCCCGTCTAACCGGCATTACCCAATATATCGAACAGCAGCTCAACAGCCAAAATGTAAAGGTCAGCCATATTACAGTCGCTTCGCTGCCAGCGGAAAATCTGATTAACGCCCGTTTCGACAGTCCAGCCATTAAGGAAGCAACAGCCTTGGTTGAAAATGCGGGTGCCGTTATTATCGCAAGTCCAGTCTATAAAGCCTCATTCACTGGTGTTCTTAAAACCTTCCTTGATCTATTGCCGCAAAAGGGCTTGGAAGGGAAAATCATTACGCCATTTTTCATTGGAGGGTCACTGGCCCATCTGCTATCTATTGATTACTCCCTGAAGCCTGTGCTTGCATCTATGGGGGCCAAGCATTTTGCCAGCGGCGTCTATGCGGTAGACTCTCAAATCGCCCGTGTGCAATTGGAAGATGGATCTGCCGGGTTTGAGCTGAATGATGAATTAAAGCTTCGACTCGACGCCTCTCTAACTGAACTACAGGCTGAATTAAAGCTTCGCTCCTAATAAAATTCATACAAAAAAGGCTAGGTACAGGTGTAATCACCATGACCTAGCCTTTTATTCTCATATAAACAAAAAAAATTCACAGATTATCTTCTGTAAATTAGCTTTTAAAAAAATGGTGAGTCATGTAGGATTCGAACCTACGACACCCTGATTAAAAGTCAGGTGCTCTACCAGCTGAGCTAATGACTCTCGATGTGAAAGAAATGGTGGAGGGCGATGGATTCGAACCACCGAACCCGAAGGAACAGATTTACAGTCTGCCGCGTTTAGCCACTTCGCTAGCCCTCCATAAAAATGGTGGCTCGGGACGGAATCGAACCGCCGACACGAGGATTTTCAGTCCTCTGCTCTACCGACTGAGCTACCGAGCCGTATAACGAAAAGAAAATGGCGGAGCTGACGAGATTCGAACTCGCGGTCTCCTGCGTGACAGGCAGGCATGTTAGGCCTCTACACCACAGCTCCATAAATTATTGCTTAAAAATTGGTTGCGGGGGCAGGATTTGAACCTGCGGCCTTCGGGTTATGAGCCCGACGAGCTACCGGGCTGCTCCACCCCGCGTCATTGTAAAACATATATGGTGGAGGCTGAGGGGATCGAACCCCCGACCCTCTGCTTGTAAGGCAGATGCTCTCCCAGCTGAGCTAAGCCTCCGAAAATATGGTAGCGGCGAAGGGGATCGAACCCCCGACCTCACGGGTATGAACCGTACGCTCTAGCCAGCTGAGCTACACCGCCACATTTTCCCGATAACTTACATTGCGTACCTCGGGATGTACTGCAATATCAACGTGAATTGCACGCTGAAAACTGGATGCGAAAGACAAGTCATGAAACGTTAGCGTGTTGTTTAGGATAAGCCCTCGACCGATTAGTATTCGTCAGCTGCACGCATTGCTGCGCTTCCACCCCGAACCTATCAACCTCGTCGTCTTCAAGGGGTCTTACTAATTGGGAAATCTCATCTTGAGGGGGGCTTCGCGCTTAGATGCTTTCAGCGCTTATCCCGTCCGTACTTGGCTACCCAGCGGTGCTCCTGGCGGAACAACTGGTACACCAGCGGTACGTCCATCCCGGTCCTCTCGTACTAAGGACAGCTCCTCTCAAATTTCCTGCGCCCGCGACAGATAGGGACCGAACTGTCTCACGACGTTCTGAACCCAGCTCGCGTACCGCTTTAATGGGCGAACAGCCCAACCCTTGGGACCTACTTCAGCCCCAGGATGCGATGAGCCGACATCGAGGTGCCAAACCTCCCCGTCGATGTGGACTCTTGGGGGAGATAAGCCTGTTATCCCCAGGGTAGCTTTTATCCGTTGAGCGATGGCCCTTCCATTCGGTACCACCGGATCACTAAGCCCGACTTTCGTCCCTGCTCGACTTGTAGGTCTCGCAGTCAAGCTCCCTTATGCCTTTGCACTCTCCGAATGATTTCCAACCATTCTGAGGGAACCTTTGGGCGCCTCCGTTACATTTTAGGAGGCGACCGCCCCAGTCAAACTGTCCACCTGACACGGTCCCCGAACCAGTTTCATGGTCCTAGGTTAGAACTCCGATACGATCAGGGTGGTATCCCAACGTCGCCTCCACACAAGCTGGCGCTCATGCTTCAATGGCTCCCACCTATCCTGTACAGATCGTACCAAAGTTCAATATCAAGTTACAGTAAAGCTCCATGGGGTCTTTCCGTCTTGTCGCGGGTAACCTGCATCTTCACAGGTATTAAAATTTCACCGGATCTCTCGTTGAGACAGCGCCCAAGTCGTTACGCCATTCGTGCGGGTCAGAATTTACCTGACAAGGAATTTCGCTACCTTAGGACCGTTATAGTTACGGCCGCCGTTTACTGGGGCTTCGGTTCACAGCTTCGGATTGCTCCTAACCGCTCCCCTTAACCTTCCAGCACCGGGCAGGCGTCAGCCCGTATACTTCGCCTTACGGCTTCGCACAGACCTGTGTTTTTGCTAAACAGTCGCTTGGGCCTTTTCACTGCGACCCCCTCGGGCTATTCACCCTACCGAGGTACCCCTTCTCCCGAAGTTACGGGGTCATTTTGCCGAGTTCCTTAACGAGAGTTCTTCCGCGCGCCTTAGCATGCTCTGCTCGCCTACCTGTGTCGGTTTGCGGTACGGGCACCTTCACCTGGCTAGAGACTTTTCTCGGCAGCCGGAGTACATGACCTTCGCTACTGTAATTTTCGCTCCCCATCACAGCCCAGCCTTACGATGAGCGGATTTGCCTACTCATCAGCCTCACTGCTTGGACGGACTATTCCATCAGTCCGCGTCACTGCCCTTCTGCGTCATCCCATTGCTCATAACGGTTTACGGTGGTACAGGAATTTGAACCTGTTGTCCTTCCACTACGCCTTTCGGCCTCGCGTTAGGTCCCGACTTACCCTGAGTGGACGAGCCTTCCTCAGGAACCCTTAGGCTTTCGGCGGACAAGATTCTCACTTGTCTTTTCGTTACTCATACCGGCATTCTCACTTGAATACAGTCCAGCACTCCTTACGGTATACCTTCAACCTATATTCAACGCTCCCCTACCCAAGTACCTTACGGTACATGTCATAGCTTCGGTGGTGTGTTTAGCCCCGTTACATTTTCGGCGCAGAGTCACTCGACCAGTGAGCTATTACGCACTCTTTAAATGGTGGCTGCTTCTAAGCCAACATCCTGGTTGTCTTTGCAACTCCACATCCTTTCCCACTTAACACACACTTGGGGACCTTAGCTGATGATCTGGGCTGTTTCCCTCTTGACAATGGATCTTAGCACTCACTGTCTGACTCCCGAGAAGCACGTCTATGGCATTCGGAGTTTGACTAGACTTGGTAACCCTTGGCGGGCCCCGCACCCAATCAGTGCTCTACCTCCACGACGTTCATACCTCGAGGCTAGCCCTAAAGCTATTTCGGGGAGAACCAGCTATCTCCGAGTTCGATTGGAATTTCTCCGCTACCCCCACCTCATCCCCGCACTTTTCAACGTGCGTGGGTTCGGGCCTCCAGTGCGTGTTACCGCACCTTCACCCTGGACAGGGGTAGATCACACGGTTTCGGGTCTACGACCACGTACTTATTCGCCCTATTCAGACTCGCTTTCGCTGCGGCTCCGTCTTCCCGACTTAACCTTGCACGTGAACGTAACTCGCCGGTTCATTCTACAAAAGGCACGCCATCACCCATAGATCGGGCTCTGACTTTTTGTAAGCGCACGGTTTCAGGTTCTTTTTCACTCCGCTTCCGCGGTGCTTTTCACCTTTCCCTCACGGTACTGCTTCACTATCGGTCACTAGGGAGTATTTAGCCTTGGCAGATGGTCCTGCCGGATTCCGACGGGGTTTCTCGTGTCCCGCCGTACTCAGGATCCGTCTCGGAGAGTGTGTGCTTTTGGCTACAGGGCTTTTACCTCTTATAGCGGGCCTTTCCAGACCTCTTCGCCTAACACACACCTTTGTAACTCCATGTGAGACGTCCTACAACCCCAAGGAGCAAGCTCCTTGGTTTGGGCTAATCCGCGTTCGCTCGCCGCTACTGACGGAATCACTTTTGTTTTCTCTTCCTCAGGGTACTTAGATGTTTCAGTTCCCCTGGTATGCCTCACTCTAACCTATGTATTCAGTTAGAAGTAACTGTCCATTACGACAGCTGGGTTTCCCCATTCGGAAATCCCCGGATCAAAGCCTGCTTACGGCTCCCCGAGGCAGTATCGTTGTTCGCCACGTCCTTCTTCGGCTCCTAGTGCCTAGGCATCCTCCGTGCGCTCTTATTAGCTTAACCAGTCGCTACAGTATGCTCGATTAGCCGGCCGTTGTCCGTTCCACTCTCCTCATACAGTTACCTGCCTGATATCGAGAAGAACTACCAAAAGTCCATCTAATTCGATCATACTTTCGCTAGCAGTTGGGACAAATCAAGGTCAAGACCTTTTCATTGCCTTCCTGCGATATTTCTCGCTAAAGGATGTTTCGTTCTTTGCTT